>CAZWEB010000013.1:0-18651 GCA_964632115.1 Candidatus Woesearchaeota archaeon | reverse complement strand
ATTCCTGAAAAAAACCAAACAAGCTGTTTAGAATAACTATTCCAATAATGACTCAAAAATCAAGCCAGTGTCCGAGCAATGCTGAAATTACAGCCGCAATAACTAATATAATAATCAAAAAAGAAATAAACTGAGAAGCAAGTATTTTCAGGGCATTTAATCTTTTTATTTTTCTTAATTCATTGAGTCCATATTTCTTTAATCTTTCTTGGGATTCTTGTTCAGAAAGCCCATTTTCAGTTGATTTTAACTGTCTGAGTAAATCATCCTCTTTTATTGAATGCCAATTTAAATCCATGAAAATAAAAAGAACAAGACATATAAAAAGATAACTGTTTTATGAAAGTTTCAATAACAATAAAGAATTTATCAATTAATCATAGATAATTTTGTTAATTGGAAAATTTAAAATATCCTGGTTATGGGTTGGTGATTTAGCAAGGTTATAGGGGTTGAATTTAAATAAACTATTAAGACAAACAAAACCAATGCAACAATGTAAACAAAAGAAGAAGTTTATTAATTGAAAATTTAGAATATTCTTGTTAGGAGATTGATGATTCAGTAAGATTGGGTAACTTAAGTAATTGATAACAAATTGAAGTTTTATTTTACTTTCATTACTTTTTTCAGTTCTTTGACTTCTTCCTTAAGTCCTTTAAGCTTTTTTCTTTGAGAGTAGTCTATTAAAATTAAAACTAATAAATAACTTGCTATTGCAATTGTAATTGCAAGTATTGTGCTTCCAAAAAGAAATCTTCTTGAATGAATAAATATCTGGTTTAAAATTTCTATTTTATATGTTTTAAGTGGATGATTTTTAAGAACAATGTCTCCAATGGCATAACTTGCAGGATAAAGTGCTGCAGTAATTAGCGGATTCCATATTGCAAATGATGCAAACATTGAGATCTTGCTTATTCTTTTAAATATAAATAAGAGGATAATCCCAATAAAAAGTCCCAAGCCAAATGTTGGTAGTATTGCAATAAATGTTCCTATTGCAAAACCTGCTGCAATTGAGTGCGGAGATGTTTTTATTTCTAATACCTCCTCAAGACGTTTTTTAAATTTTTCCTTGAAGTTTTTCATAATTAAGTGGGTAATTCATAGTATAAAAATTCAATGTTTTAGATTCAATAAAAAAATAAATAACCCTTGTTTAAATCTGAGTAATTTGTGGATAAAAAATGTTGAGACAAACAATAATCTCAAAAAAGAATTTGTTAATTAAAAATTCAAAATTTGGAGTGTTATGATATTGTTAGTTCATTAGAATTAAGTCAATTAATCTTAGTGGGAAATAAATATAAAAAACAGGACCAGAACTCAAAAACGAGTAATGGTTTATTCTGCTAAAAACCCCACGAATAAACTGGAGTTTTTGATAATTCAAATATAATTTTATATCCTTCAAAAATTATAAAAACACAGAAAAAGGCTGGTATCCGAAGTCCAAGAATAAAATCCGAAGATCAAATCCTTAAATTCTCCTACCAGCTTTTTTGGTTGTAAGAGCTGACATCCGAAGTCCAAGAATAAAATCCGAAGATCAAATCCTTAAATTCTCCTGCCAACTTTTACATTTTTGTAAGGATTTCAGGGTTTTTAAAAGTTTTGGTTTTACTTTTATTAGTTTAGAATAGTAACTAAAATGAAATTTTTTACAGGAGCCATAGTAATATTAATAAAGCTGGAAAATTAAGTTATAGTGTGATAGACCAAGAAAAAGTTTTAAAAGAGGCATCAGAGGAACTAAATGAAAAAGAGAAACATGTTGTAAATATGAGTCTTGCTTTGGATAGTTACAATGATATTTTTTCAGATTTTGATCCAAGGCCATCTTCTCAGAGATCTTTATCTGTTGATTTTTTAGATGAAGCCAAGAGGGCTGCAAGGGATAAAAAAGAAGAACTTGAATTAATTATTCTTGTTCCTAAAAAGAAAAGGGATTTAGAGGAAGAAAAAGTTATAAAAAGAAGACTGAAAGAACATTTTAAAAAACATTATGAAAGTGTTCATAGAGAGTCTCATAAAATGTTTTACAGAAGCCTCGCTTTTGTTCTTGGAGGTATTGTGCTCATGTTTTTTGCTGCACTCTTTTTGTTTAAATATTCTGATGGAAATTTTACAATTACCTTTATAGTAATCTTGCTTGAACCAGCAGGATGGTTTTTCTTTTGGGAAGGGCTTCGGCAGATTATATTTGAATCAAAGAACGAGTTTCCAAATCTTGGCTTTTATAAAAAAATGTCCAGGGCAAATATTTATTTTAGAGATTATTAAGAAATGAATTTTAATTTTTAAGAATGTTTTACTATATCAAAGGCAAGGGTAAATAACTGTCTCTTTATGAATTTAATTCTGTTGAATTAACAATAATATAACCTCTCTTATTTTGAATTAAAAAATTATTTCTTGCAATTAGTTGTTTGAATTATCATGGGTTTTTTATATTTTATCCATTAAGAATGCCTATTTGGATTTGGGGCAAGGTTTCTTATTTTTCCTTGCTGCCAGTCTCTTAATATTTTTCTTGCAGTTTTGTCTTCATCTACAAGATTTCCTTTTCTGAGATAATTGAATTTTCTGCCTAATTGTTCAATAAAAATTTCAGAATCTTGGTTTGAATCTATTTTATAATGATTCTCCAGAGCATTTGGATAAGACTTCATTAATTCATAAACCATACTGTCGGGGTTTTTTATCTTGTCCCAGCTTCTGACTCCAATTTGTGAATGCTTAATTAAATCTTCGCGATTGATTATTGCATTTTCATCTATTGGAATTACCCCTGGGGTATCAATTAAATATATACCTGGAAAAAGCCTTACTTTTTGAATTCCTCTAGTGTATCCTGCTTCTGAAGATGTTTTTGCTATTGATTTTCCAACAAGAATGTTTGTTATAGAACTTTTTCCTGTGTTTGGATAGCCAATAATCCCTATATTCACTGAAGGTTTTTTTACTTTTTTTGCCTCTATTTTTATTATCTTTCTGAGAAGCCCTATGCCTCTTCTGTCATTACAGGAAAAAAATATTTTTGGGTTTAATTCCTGCAATTCTATATTCATTTTAATGAGATTAATATCAACTAAATCAGATTTGTTAAAAACATAGATAATTGTTCTTCCAAGATTTTTTGCTTTTTCTTCTATTTTATAATGCCTTGTTTTTTCTATGAACCTCGCATCTAAAATTTCCAGGATTATATCTGATTTTTCAATTATTTGGTCTATTAGAACTGGAATTGAAGGTCTGTGCTGATTTGTATTCTTCTGATTGCTTTTTGTTTTTATTGATAATCCAAGATTTTTTGCCATAACTCTACGAAGCAAAAGGAGTTTAAAAATACATGTTTGGAGGTTTGAGAAAAAATTACCTAGAAAAATACAAACTTATTTATTTATCCAAATTTTAATTTAAAATCTTCAGGTGGAAGTCTGTCAGTTGTGCCAGAACTTTTTGCGGCTAACTTTAACATCTCATTGACATAATTATTTGTAAATTGTTCTAGTGTAGAAACTTGGGTTATAAAATCCTCTGCTGTTCCAAAAGGCATTTTTTCTGCACCATCATTTAAAATATGGATAGATCTATAGTAAGGATTGCCTGTTAAATAAGAAACAGATAGAACTGTTTCTCTATTATCTCTTAAAAAGCCTTTACAACCTGAAAAATCTGTAGGAACCCAGAGTTCTCCATAGAATTCTTTTAGCTTTTTTGTAAGGCCTTCAAGATAACTACTATCTTTAAGTCTAAGATTTATTATTCCAATATAAGAATCATTAAGTCTGTCAAAACTAATATTAATTCTTTCAAAAGGATGAAATAATTCAAATTCTTGTGAAAATCCTGCTTTTTTTGATGGCTCAATTGAATCTTCATGTTTCCAGGATTCTCCTCCTTTTATCTGTCTTGTTGCTTCTAAAAAAAATTGTGCTTGTGGGTCTAAAACAGGGTTATTTAAAACAGCCCAAATTTTATCTGCATCTATTTCTATTTTCATAAAAAACCCAGTTTTTCACTCCTTTTAAACTTTTCTATTATGTTACTACTAAATAATAATACTTAATAAAAGGATTTGAAACAATCAGAATTTGGATGTCAATTCGAACATCGGCAGTGGGGCTTTTAGCCCCAATACGCCCGTGCCGGGAGTCGAACCCGGATTGCAGCCGTTCTATGCTATTGAGCCTTTTAGTTTCTTTGACTCCTAGAACTTTCTTTTTTAAAGAAAGTTGTAGCACGACAGGGCTGAGTGTTAGCCATTGCACAACACGAGCACATCTTTTTTAGTTCCACTATATTTTTAAACCTTACTCTCTTGAATTTTCTATCAAAAAGGGGGAAGAAAGCAGAGAAATATTCTAAATGAAAAATCTTAAAAATGGAAGAACAATTCAAACTAATACAATCCAAGAGAAAGTTATTAATTAAAAATCTAAAATGTTCTAGTCAGGGTATTCTTGATTTAATTAAATTAAGTCAATTAAGCTTAGTAGGGGGTAAGTCATTGCTTGATACTTTTAAAAGATGATTGGTAAAATTATATTTTTAGTTTTTTTGATAGTTTTACTTGGAGTTGCTTCGTGGTTTTTATACCAGAATCTTCCAGGAGATCCAGAGCAGTTTATAATGGAGGAGATAAATAATCCGGATAATCTGAATAATCTTCCTGAAATACAATATTCTGAAACTCCCATGTTTTATTCAAATATAAGATTTAATCATAATCAAATATCTTATAATATCGAGTCTTCTTGTTCTCAGGAGAGAGTGTTAAAAATGGAAGATGCATTTTTTATTCTGCACAATAAAACTAAAATAATCTCTTTTTATCCTGTTGGCAGTGAAAATGCAGATATTTCAATTGGTTGTTCTGAGAATTACCTGAGCCAAGAAGAAAATTTATTTGTTGCAGGAGAAGGAGGTCCTTCTGAAATTGTCAATACTTCTCTTTATACTGTTATTCTCAAGGGAAAAATGATGCTCTACAAAGAATCTCTCTGCAGGGCTCCAATTGTAGAATTGCATGAACTTCTACATGTATTTGGTTTTGATCATTCTAATAATCCAAAAAATATAATGTATAATTTTTCTTCCTGCAACCAAGAGATAACTAAAGATATTACAGATAATCTGATTTCTTTATATTCTATAGAGCCCTTGCCAGATTTGTCAATTGAGGAGGTTAATGCCACTAAAAGGGGAAGATATTTTGATTTTAAAATAAAAATAATCAATCAAGGATTAGAAGACATAACAAATTCAAGTTTTATTGTTTCTTCTGATGAGGAAGATATTTATATCACATCTCTTGGCGAGATTGGTTTTGGAGAAGGCAAGATTTTAGAGGCAAGAAATTTAAAATTACCTTCAAGAAATACAGATAAAGTTAAGTTCATTGTAGATAGAGAAAATGAAATCAGAGAACTGAGAGAAGATAATAATGCAATTGAGCTTTCAGTTGGTTCTTGAGGATAAAAAATACAAAATAATTCAGATGGATACTCATAAAAAGATTCGTTAATCAGAAAATCTGAAACATTAGGGTTATGATAATTAATTAAAATTAAATATTACGGTTGTCCATTAATTGTTTTTTTATGCAATCAAAATAAAAAAAAGTAAAATAAAAAATAAAATTTTGTTATTTATTCTGAAGATTCTTTTGAAGCTTCATCTGAAGGAGCTTCATCACCAGATTCCTCTGGTGCAGCCTCAGTTGATTCTTCATTTGATGAATTTTCACTCTCAGCTTCTTCTGTAGTTTCTTCAGCTGGTTTTTCTTCTGTTGTTTGTTCTTCGCTTCCCATAGTTATATTACCTCATAGTTTAGTTAAAACTTCAAAAATAGCAGGGTTTTTAAGGTTTTCGAAAATTGACTTATTGCAATAGCAGGACTTTTGCCAAATTTATAAAAAAATTATTCACAAAAGTCCTGAGAATATGACAACACATTGAAAATCTTTCACTCAAGATTTAGGTAACAGAAGAAAATTTATCTGAGATTATTCTATTTCTTCAACTTTTTCAACAAGAGAATAGGATCTTTTTAATTTTGGCAAACCCTTGCTTGTTTTTTCATTTCCATCCTCATAAATTATAATTCCGCCTGGAAAATTTCCCATTTGTGTTTCAAAGAAGATTGATTCGCGAAAAAAATATTCAGGGGTATTATCGCTGATTACTGCATCTTTTCTACTTTTTCTTAGGGTATTATTTGCTTCCTTTAAAGGGCAGTATACAAATCTTCCGATATTTTCTCCAAGACCCTTTAAATTTTTTCTAATATCTTCTAACTTTTTTCCTATAATCTTTTTATTTCCGTTTTCGCTTCTTATGAATATTTCCTTAGGTTTTGTTTTTGTTCCAAGAGTACAATATGCTGTATTTTTTTCAAGCATATATCTTTTAAATTTTGTTCTTATTTAAGCATTATTGTAAAAGAAAATATAGTTTTTAAGAGCAAAAAGAAATTATTTTTGAGAACTTTAATATCTTATTTTAACATCTCTTTTATTTTTGATTCAAGAAATCCCTGATTATTTCTGAAAATCCCTAAGTGGGGGCCATCTAATTCTATATTCTCATAGTTTGTTTCTGGATTTTCCAAATCGCTTTTTTTTATTTCTCTTCCTTTTCCTATTTCCAAAATATCTAGAACTCCTCTTTGCGATAAATAATTAGTAATGCTCCTGACGTTTTTAGGTATGCTTTTTCCAAAACTGCATGAAAGATATGTTGGATCAAAAAAGATCATTTTTTCTATAGGGATATTTTGTTTATCGCACCATTTTGCTGTTAATCTTACCTGATCACATCCGGAGCTGTATCCTATTAGGAGTATTTTTCTTTTTTGCTCACTGGCTTTTTTAATTGCTTGTTGATTAGATTCCCAAACAACATTATCCTCTAAGATATAGGGGACTTTTTGTTTCTGCGCCAGAGGTTTAATAAAATTTCTTGCATCAACTGAAAAAAGCCCATCATAAACTACTACAAGGGGAGATTCTTTGGAATATCTTTCAAAATTTATTTGAGTCATGCATCCAACACTAGAAATTGCAATAACTCCGGTTAATACTGAAAGAATTTTTTGTTTTAGTGACCCTGCTTTTCCTGATTCACCTCTGAACATAGATTTATGATGAGTTTATTATTTAAAAAGAAATATGTAATCTGATATATTGGTTTTATTATATATCCCACCACCCGGGTTCGAACCGGGGATCTCTCGGGTTCAACGTTGGCTTATAGGGCTTCATGTTATCCACAAATTCAGTGGAAAAATCCGCCTTAGCAAAATGCTACAGCCGAGCGCTCTACCGCTGAGCTATGGTGGGATGATAAAATTAAATAGAAAGAGGATATTTAAAAGTATTTGCTTTTACTAAAAACCCCTTTATTCTTCTTCAGTTGTCTTCCTGGCTTCACTTATGAAAAATGCCCTATTGCTCTGGGTTTCTTTTATCTTGCCGTCTCTTTCATAGATTCCCTTGGCAGGTGGAAGTTCAAATTTACCTAGAACCCCTATTTTACTATAAATTATATAAGAAAATACTCTTTCTTCTGTTTCATCTAAATTTTCAAGATTCCATTCTATTCTCCTGTTTTTTACATCAATCCTATCCGGGGCTATTGTTCCATATCTTTCATAAAGTTTCATCATAGGAGGAATTTTGTCAACTATGTTAATTTTCTCAATAAATTTTCTGGATTTTGCAGTGATAGTTACTTTTAATGCAAATTCTCCTCCTTTTGTTCTTACAAAACTTATTGTCTTTTTTAAAATAAGATTGGATTTCCAATAAACATTAAACAAAAAGATAATAACTCCTACTGCAATGATAATTATAATTGGAATAATCCAGTTTGTCTTTGCGATTATCTTTAAACTTTGGCTTGGTCTTAGTTCCTGATTCCATGAATAAATTATTTTGAATCCTTCTCTTTCTGTTCTGGTTGGAGGAAGATTAAAATTTGTAAAAAGTCTTGAAAAGATATTTTTAGTTATTTTTATCTCAGCAACTGTAGGTATATTCCCCTCATTTATTTTTTCTATTTCCTGCCGGTATAATAACAAACCCTCTTCATTTCCAGTTGTTGAAATTCCTGAAGTTTCTAGAAATTTGATTGTTGATTCCAGCCTCTTTTCTTCTTCATTGAAACTGAGGGTGGTGAGGAGCATATAAGGTCCTGCAACTAATGTTCTTAATTTTTCTTTATTTAAATCCACTTCAAAAGATTTTTTTTCTAAAGCCTCCAAAGAGAAAGTTTCTTTTTTAGAGAAGAAAGTTGATGAAAATTCTGCTGTCATTTCTGGAAAATCAATATCTTCTTTATTTCTTAAATAAACTGTTGTTTTTTCTGAATCTGTATTGATACTGTCTGCTGAAATTTCCAGGGCCTCTTTTATTCCTGCTATTTTTACAGTCACCTTATCTTCTTGTATTCCAGTATCTGAACCTTTAATTTTATAGACAAAGGTGTAATATCCTGAAGTTTGTTTAGCTGCTTCTAAAACTTCAATTTCAATATTAATTATCTTTGTTTGTCCGTGGTTTATTTTAAAATTTCCCTTGGGGTAAATATTTATTCCAACAAGAGAGTACATTTCAAATGTATCATCTGGCCCATTATTGGTTATTGTAAACTCAAATTCAGCAGGAGTATCTAGTTCAGTGATTACAACATCTCTTATTGCCTTTTTCTCAATTTCTAAGTCTATTGCAGAAACAAAGCTGACTAGTATAATTGTCATGAGAAACATTGCCAGAACCAAGAATAATGCTCTTTTTTGCTCCATAATAGGATAATCCTGAATTGTATTTAAATATTTTGTTATATTGCAGTATGTATTAAAGGGTGCGCCTGTAAAATCAGTGTTTTCCTTCCAGTGCAAGCCAGGACTTTGTCTGAGCTATGAGCTCGTCAACTTCTCCAAATAATTTATCTTCGTAATTGTCTATTCTTCCAACTATAATATACCTGTCATAAACCCCTCTCAAGAATTTCATAAAACCTGAATTTTCCCATCTGTGTTCATAATCTTTTTCAAGAACAGCAGCAAACTTAATTTCAATGTAACCTTTATTTGTTTTTATCTTTGCTCCATTTTTCTGAACTTCTACATCACTCATCCCTAAAATACGCCAGTTCACTTTTAAGACAAACCTGAAATAATCTGAGATTTTTCTTCTTGCTTCCCAGGCAATTTCTATATCTTTTCCGCCAGGAGTAATTTTTTCATTATAACTCTTTTCAGTTATAAGATAATCATTGTCAACTAGCCAGTCATAAATGAATCTATAAGTTTCTTTAAAATCCCATATTCCTGTATGTTTTAATTTGCCTGAATAAATCTTGTCTTTTTCAACCATGTTTCTATCTTTTAATTATCCTCTTTTAAATAAGAAATAATAGCTATTTAAATATTTTCGCATTGAAAAATATTTAACTGGGTGGGATAAAAAATGGGTAAAGAGCATATTATAAACTTACATTGAGTCTCTACAGCTGTCGCAAATAATTTTTCCATCTATATTATAAAGAATTTCATAATTTCCACATTCTTCGCATAATCCTTCTGTGAATTTTTCACCTGTTTTTCTTTTCTCTAGTTTTGTAGACTCCTCCCTTATCTTGAAATAATCTCCTGCTATTTCAAATAAACTTGGTTCTATTTTCAAAATATCCTTTAATGTTAAAAATCCTATGATGTTTTTTTTAATCGTTACTGGAAGCCAGCGATATTTTGTCCGGTTCATTTTTTGAAGAGCTTCATATAAATCAGCAGAAGGTTTTATAGTAGCTAGTTTTCTTGGTGCTATTTCTCTTGCTTTGATATCCTTTAAATCTTTTTTTGATTTTTTTGTCAATGCCCAGATAATATCTCCTTCTGTTATTATTCCTTTAAGAATGCCCTTTTCCTCTAGAATTAAAGAACCGACTCTCTTTTTAGTCATTTTTCTTGCACAGTCCAGGATAGAAGTTTCTGGACTGACAGAATAGAAGTTTCTTGTCATAATATCCCCGACTTTTATTCCTATTTTCATTATAAGGTGCTCCTATGTCTTTTATATAAAAGCAATTAGAGTTTATAAAGTATTTGAATAACTTTAAAGTTGTGATAAAAAGAATTACTCTTATTTAAAAACAATTTAAACAAATAACTGCAAGAAAAATTTTCTAATTTAAAATAGGAGATATTATAGTATTGTTAATTGGTTGCTATTGTCTTAAAGGTAGTTAAGAATTATAATTTCCTTGTAGCATCTTAGAAATAGTCTTTATAATAACCGCTTTTAAAAAAACAGCAGGGATGTCTGAGCCAGACCCTGCTGTAAATATATTAAGAAAAATCATTACTTATAAATAATGGATATATGATATATAAGATATATACTCTCCGAAAAATATATTAAGGAGATTTACTTAGAAGATATATACCGATATAACTAATATATATTGTAGAAGATATATATTACAGAACAATATATATTTTTAAAACACAATTCGCTCGAAAAACTAAGGGAAATAGTTTTTGAGAAACATAAAAGTTAAAACACACATAAAAAATGGAACAAAGAAAACAGGAAATTTTCTAGCTCCATTTTTAAAAGAAAAATAACAATAAAAATGGAACAACAAAAATCAAGGAAATTTTTGAGTTCCCTTTTTTAAAACACACATAAAAAATGGAACAAAGAAAACAGGAAATTTTCTAGCTCCATTTTTAAAAGAAAAATAACAATAAAAATGGAACAAAGAAAACTAATCAAACTTGGGAATTCAAGTTTTGCAATTGCACTTCCTAAACCCTGGATTGAAAAATCTGGATTGAAAAAAGGAGATAATATTTTTATTACTCCTAATGCTAATGGGGAGCTTGTTATTCAATCAGAATATAAAAAATTAAATGGAAGCAAAGAAGCATTGATTGAACTCAAGGGAAAAAATAAAAGAGAGATTAACAGAGAATTAATTTCTGCATATATTAATGGCAACAGCACCTTGGACATAAAATCAATCAGTGATGTAAAGTTTGTTAAATCTGTTCTTAAAGATTTATTTGGAATGGAAATAACAGAAAGCAAAGGCGATTCGATTATAGCTAAAGATATGATTGATGTTAACTCTATTTCAATACCGGGAATAACCAGAAGAATAGATAATTCCATAAGAAATATGATTGAAGAATTAATGCCCTGCATTAAAAAAGGTTTTTCAACAAAAAACCAGTATAATGAAATTTTAAGTGCTGACAAGGACGTGAACAAACTTTATTTTTTGCTATGGAGACTGATGATTTTAGGAATAGACAACCCGGGCCTTTTGAATATTTTAAAAACAGATTCTTCATCTTTAGTTTATGTGTGGCTGATTGCAATGAATCTTGAAAGAATAGGGGATGACATTAAAAGAATCGCAAGAATTTTATCTGAGAAAAAACTGCAGGAAGATGAAATTAGAAAAACCGAGGAGGTATTTCAAAAGATAAAAGATAATTTTATAAATGCTCTTAATTCTTACCATAAGAAAGACAAGGAAATGGCTTTTTTAGTCACCAAGAACAAAGAAGAAGTTTATGCTTTTTGTTTTAAATCTGCAGAAAGCCTTTTAATGAAAGAGATGTGTGATAAAATTGTGAATATACAAGCAAATATTCATAATATTGCTAAATACACCTTATATTTCGTAAAATAAAATGAGAAAACCAAGAGAGCCTCGGCTTCCAAAAGGAATAAACAGGGAAGTTATAAAAGACTTGCTAAGGCAGGTATGCAGCAGCGCATTTGGGGGACAAGTAAAAAGGATTAGTGATTATACACTTGTCAGCTTGAGTCCATATAATAAAAAATCTTATGTATATGATGTTACTGGTTTGAATTATGAGGGAGATTCGCATATAAGAATGCCCGGTCATCTCTTGCTGAAAGTATACAGGGGTGATGGTCCTGATTATATAAAAGAAAAGTGTTCCAGAGAGTTTATAGTTGAAAAAACAATGCTGGCATTATCAGGATTAAAAGTTAATTTTGGTTCAAGACCTGTGAAAGTATATCCAGAGTGTTATAGCACTTCTGTCAGTGATTGTGACAAGCGTCTGACAATTGTCCGGGAGTTTATAGAAGAACCTTCTTTGCAGGAATTTGTATTAGAACAGCAAAAAAACAAAACTCTAGTAAAATGGGAAGAAATAAAAACTACTCTGGAAACAATCTGCCTTTTGCACAGCCAAGGCAGCTGGGTAGCGCAATTTAAAGAAGGGGGGCTGGGAATACAGATACCAAAGAGAACTCCAGATTATGTTGCGTCAAATATAATTAAACATCTTTCTTGTTTATATTTTAGTGCTACAGGGCAGGAGATTGATTCTGATAAGAAAGCAGAAATCGGAAAACTTGTAAGCGCTGTTGCAAAAGACTATCTTTTTAGAGAAGAGAAAGATTTAGTAAAAGTTATAAATGGAGATTTAGGTGTTTGTCCTCATCATGCAACCAAAAATATCCTGTTAGATGCAGGGGGAACCTGTATAGGGCCAATAACAGACGACCTTGCTCTTTATACAGACACTATTTTTGAAGGAGTTCTGGATTCAAAAGGCATGCCTATGAGGCTTTTAGACAGAATAAATGCAACTGTTGAGGATTATCTTAATTACAAAGGTTCTATTGAAGAAAGACTTGGGCAGCAAAATGGAAATGGAATAAGAATAAATAGGGAAGAATTTTTAACAAGCCTTTTGATATCTTCTTCTCTTTTGAGCATAAGAGCTGCATCTTCTGTTTTAACACATTATGTTCCTAATTCTAGGGGATTTCATTTTACAAGAATATTTTCAAAAGGAGTAGGAGATACTCCAAGCTGGATTCCAAAAAATTCTTCATTTAAAAGGGAAGATGCTGAAAAAGAAGTAAGAGGATATTTGTCAAATTTATTTTGTTTATTGGATATCATTAAATCAGAAGATAAAAGATTTGATAACTTAGATGAATTACTTAAGGGTCTTAGTTTAAATTCTCCATTTGTTATTAATAAAGGAATTAATGCAAGACTGCTTAATGGCTCTGGGGTTGTTGATTCAAGAGAAAACCCAAGGGCAAATCTTGTTCAGACTCCTGAAGAAAATTCAGAACCAGCTGCCTGATCAATCCTGGGGATATAAGAATTCTCTATTACCATAATCTTTAAATATGCAATTTAATCATTAGAAATTAAGATAAATCTTTTTAAAATGGTAATTAAAGGAACCGAGGACATTAAAAAATTGAAGCTCAATTTAGATGATGTTTTAAGTAGAATTGAAGTTTTTGGCTGCTGTGCAGCAAGAACACAAGCTGAAGAGATTTTTAAACAACATCCTGAATTGCAAAAAGAGTATAAGTCTCTTATAAAAGAATATAAATTAAATTTAAATTAAAATGAGCGATAAACAACCAATATTTATTTTGTCAGATAATATGCAGAGGACAATTGGCAAAGATGCCCAGAGAAACAATATTATGGCAGCAAGGCTTGTGGCAGATGCTGTCAAGACAACTCTTGGGCCAAAAGGAATGGACAAGATGCTTGTGAATTCTGTTGGAGATATTATTGTTACAAATGATGGGGTAACTATACTTGAAGAAATGGAAATTGAGCATCCTGCTGCAAAAATGATGGTTGAAATCGCCAAGACTCAGGAAAGCGAAGTTGGTGACGGAACAACAACTGCTGTTATGCTTGCAGGCAAGTTGCTTGAAAATGCAGAAAAACTTCTTGATAAAAAAATACATCCAACTGTTATAACAAAAGGATATAGATTAGCTGCTGAAAAATCGCAGGAAATTTTAAAAGAATTAGCTGTCAAAATAACACCTGAGCAGGACGATGTTCTTAGACATATTGCAATGACTGCAATGACTGGAAAAAGCGCTGAAACAGTCAAGGAAAAATTTGCAGATATTATTGTAAGAGCAGTCAAGCAAATTTCAGACAAGGGAAAAATCAATCTTGGAGATATTAAAATAGAAAAAAATAAAGGCAATGGGTTGAAAGATACAGAACTTATACAAGGGATTGTTCTTGACAAAGAAAGAGTTTCTGTTGACATGCCTATTAGGGTTGAAAATGCTAAAATCGCCTTGATTGATTCTGCTTTGGAAATTAAGGGCCCTGAAACAGAAGCAAAGATTTCAATTACAAGTCCTGAACAACTACAAGGATTTGTTGAGCAGGAAGAAAGATTATTAAAAAATATGACTGAGAAAATTAAACTGAGTGGAGCTAATGTTGTTTTTTGCCAAAAAGGAATTGATGATATTGCCCAGTATTATCTTGCTAAATCTGGAATTTATGCTTGTCGCAGAGTTGCTAAGTCAGACATGGAAAAACTTGCAAGAGCAACACAAGGAAAAATTATCAGCAATTTAAGCGAGATTACAAGAGAGCAATTAGGAAGCGCAATGCTTGTTGAAGAAGTTAAAAATCACGACGATGTTTTTACTTATGTCCAGGGATGTTCAAATCCAAAAGCACTTACTATTTTAATTCATGGGGGAACAGAACATGTTATTGACGAGATGGAAAGAGCAATTAAAGACGGCTTGGGGGATGTTGCTGCTGCTTTAAGAACCGGACTTGTTGTTGCAGGAGCAGGAGCAATTGAAATTGAATTAGCCAAAAGATTAAGAGAGTACAGCAAGACTCTTGGCGGCAGAGAGCAACTGGCTGTTGATGAGTTTGCATCTGCATTTGAATTTATTCCTGTTACTCTTGCTGAAAACGCTGGCTTGGATCCTATTGATGTTTTAACAGAATTGAAAGCTGCTCATGAAAATGATAAATTTGCAGGAATAAATATTTTTACAGGAAAAGTTGAAGATGTTTTAAGAGCAGGAATTATAGAGCCATTGAAAATCAAATCTCAAGCTATAGATTCTGCAAGTGAAGTTGCAATGATGATTTTAAGAATTGATGATGTTCTTGCAAGTGGAAAGAGTGGCGGAGCAGGCGGAGGAATGCCAAGGGGAATGCCTCCTGGAATGGGTGGAATGGGAGATTATGAATAAAACATTGAAAAATGGAACAATCAAGAACTCTTTTAACTGAATATGCACCACAAAAAGAAAAAACCCCTTTAGAAGAGAGAAGTTTTTCTGTTATTGCAAATAGATTAGTTGCTATGGGAGGATTTAGATGCAATAAAGTCGAAGTAAGAAGAATAGATGATCATTATATATTAATGAGTGCTAATGGGGTTAATGAACTTAATTGGGAACCATTTGGTAGAGTGGATTTAAACAAACCGAATATTGCTCTCAATAGAATGTATGAAGAAGCAAAAAGACTTGCAAAAAAAAGAGCAAAATTTGATAGCAATAGGATATTAGATTTAACTTCAAAAGGAAAAAAGATATCTGAGAGGGATAGATGTTATATTTAAAAACTATTTTTTAGTATATAAATTCTTAAAAACCTATTATTAATAACATCAATATGGAAAAAAGATATTACAATCTAAAAGAAGACAAACCTAATGTTCAGGGTTGTGTTATCCTAGTTAATCCTGATACTCCTCTAGAAGAAAGATTAGAAGAAGATACTCTTGATGTTATGAGTTTTAAATTTCTAAGACAAAAAGAAGATAAAACATTTTATCATGCATGGTTTGAACCCTATATTGTTCCAAGAGGCAGAATGCAAATTCCTGCTTTAGCAATAGATTGCAGTGGAATAAATATGGGTGAAAAATCAAAACAACCAATTACATTGGTAGTTGATAAAGATGGAACTTTAAAAGTTCATGAAACTCCTAAAGGTAAAAAAATATATCTTTCTGAAATAACTCCTGAAAGAGCAGAAAAAATGAGAGAAGATGCAGGAAATTGGTATAAAATGCAATGCTGGGTTTAGAAAATAAACTAGGCATGAATTTCTTCTTTTATTTCTGGAATAACATTTCTTTTAGTCAAACTCCAGTCAAGCTTAATTAAGTTTTTAACAAATTGGTTGTTCAAATTGAGTTTAAAATAATCAGATTTGCCTATTTTTCTGGTTTTGCAGACAATTCCAGATTTTATAAAATAGGGGAAGAAAACTTTAATAGAATTATAACTTACATTGCTTTCCTTTGCTATTTCAGTAATAGGATAGTCAAAAAAATTAAACCCAATCAAAAAGTCAAGAACTCTCAACTGAGGAGTATCTCCAAATTGCATAAGGAAAAAACTTTTATTTTCTTTTATTTTCATAATATACTTATTTACATAGCATATTTAAATCTTTCCATTAAGAGTAATAAACTGTCAAAGATAGAAACATTTAAAAATATTAAAAATCTGTGTTTATATGGCATCAGACTTGGAAAAAGCTCAACTAATGTCTGTTTTGGCAAGAAGCAAAGGAAATTGGGGAGAAAAATATGACCGAACAGAACATTTTAAGAGATTTCAAAATTTAAAAGAAATAATCAAGGAACTTTCCAAGCAAGGATGGTTAATTGTTCACAAGAAATTTAAATTTACAGATATCTCTTTGAATACTCAATTCAAAAGAGAAATTATAGAATTTATTGAAAGAGAAATGTCTTATCTGAAGGGAATTATTCAATAAATCAATGTTTTATTGAATACAACACATAAATTCTTAAAAACTTAAGTATTTTTATTGAAACATGATAAATGCAACAATGTGCTTTCTTAGAAATAGTGGAAAAACACTTTTTCTTTATAGAAATAAAGGAGAAGGAGACATACATCATGGTTGGTATGTTCCTCCTGGAGGAAGGACTGAAAGAGAAGAAAGAGGAATAGACTGCATTTTTAGGGAATTTAAAGAAGAAACAGGACTGAATTTAATAAATCCTCAATTAAGATCTATTGCAACTTTTTATAATCAGGGAAGAATTCTTGGCGGGAAAGAAAATCCTGAGGATTGGTGTGTTGAAGTTTATGAAGCAAAAGAATTTTCAGGTGAATTAAAAGAAGAGTATCCTCGAGCTAAACCAATTTGGATTAATAATTCTGATTTAGAAAAAATTAGAATATATCCAGGGGATAGGAAAATACTTGAATTACTTCAGAATGAAGGGGTTTATGAAGTTTTGACGCAATATTCTGGAGAGAATTTAATTCGTTTTGAATCAAAGAGGGTTGTGTAAGAGGGTTATTTTTTTATTCATCCTCGCAATCTTCTGCCTTTACAAGATATAGGTTCTCATAATCTTTTTTTCTCTGTTTAGAACACTTGTCGCAGTATTTTCTAGTATATCTACCTCTTTTTTCAAATTCAAATTCTTTTCCACAATCTTTGCATTTTTTTGTTTCCATGTGATAAATAAAAAAATCATAGAGGATATAAAAAGGTTTCGTCTTGATGTATTAACAGAACCCTAAAATACAAATTCTAAAAAATTAAAATAACTTTGATGCTAAATCACCAACAAAATGGGTGATTAAAATAACTACCCCTCCAATGACTAGATGTTCTAAAACTGCTTTTAATGGATTTATGTTTTGTTTTTTAGCAATATAAAAACTAAATATGCTTAATAAAAACAACCCCATTATGATACTGATTATAATTGCTGTTTGAAGCTGAAATGCCAGAATTGGAATAATAAAAATCAATGCAAAAATTAATTTGAATATAAATGTTGAAATTGTGCTTTCCCATACTTCTTTTTTTGATTTTTTATGCCCTGCTTCTTCTGAAATGTGCATCCCTAATGCATCTGAAAATGCATCTGCGATTGCTATCACCAGAATTCCTCCGAGAATAATAATTTTAGAATGAGTTCCTGAATGCAAACCAACAATTAAACCAAGAGTAGTAATTATTCCAGAAGTTAATCCAAAACCAAGCCCCTTTCTTATTGATATCTTCATAAAGACTAAAATCAAAAAGAGTATTTAAAGATAATTGAAATTTTTCTTAAATTAAATGCGCTCCTTGCATTTAATTTCTATTATTCTCTGTATTTGCTTATACTTATTAATTTTTCTTAAATTAAATGTGCGGGCCTATTCATAACTTCAACATTTTTGGCTACTTGATGTTTGATTTATGAAGTTATTCAGGAGTTGAACTTTCAGAATATTTAAAATCATTTCAAACCCGAGAATCACTGGGGCTTTCAGTCCCATGATGCGCGGGCCGGGAGTTGAACCCGGGTCACTTCGTTGGCAACGAAATATACTAACCACTATACTACCCGCGCTTAATCTGATAAAATTAATGATATTTAAAAAGATAACTATAGAAATGAGTATACAGAAGAATTTAAAAATATCTCTTTTATTACCTAATTGTATTTTATGCTTACTAAGCATAGATAGCGGGCTCATAAGCTAGCGGTAAACTGACTCGTTTACAAGGTGGGAAACTAAGGTTCCTTAACCATAAAAACCGAGTATTCGGAGGTTCAACTCCTCCTGGGCCCATTCAAATTAGGATAGTTTTATAAATAAAGAGATACTTAAATTGATATGGCCAACATGTATTATACAATTGGAACAATCATACTTATAATCTTCTTTTTAGGATTAAGAGTTGTAAAACAATATCAAAGAGCAGTAAAATTTAGATTAGGAAAATATGTAAAAACATTACAGCCAGGATTAAGGTGGATTATTCCAGTTATAGATAAAATAACAAAAGTTG
>CAZWEB010000012.1:0-18824 GCA_964632115.1 Candidatus Woesearchaeota archaeon | reverse complement strand
GATTCCTCATCAGTTTGTTAAAGCAATTGGTGATGTTTGCATAGTGAGCAAAGCGAACCTTCCTTTAAATGAAGGGGCAATGGATTTTGGGGGAGAAGGCGATGGATTAGATGATAAGGAAATTGAATTATAAATATTAATTTTAAAAAGGGTGAAAAATGGTTGACAATGTATTATCAAGTGAAATCTTTCTAGATATGATTCTTCCTTTTTTGCTTGTATTCACTTTAGTTTTTGCTATTTTAGAAAAAACAAAATTGCTTGGGGAAGAGAAGAAGCAAATAAATGCAATTATTTCTCTTGTTGTTGGATTAATTCTAATTGCATTTCCAATGCCTAGAGATATCATAGTTAAACTAATGCCTTTTTTAGCTGTTGTTTTGGTGATTTTATTTGTATTTATGTTGCTTTATGGTTTTGTTTCAGGCAAAGAAAAAGATGTTTTAAACAAAGGGCTTAAAATCACTCTGGGAATTATTGTTGGATTATCTGTCATCGTTGCTGTTTTATGGATTTCAGGTGCTTGGGATTATATTTATCAAAGATTAATTTATGAAGATTATGCTGGTAAAGTATGGATTAATGTTTTGATAATTGCTATTATTGGCGGTGCAATGGCTGTTGTTTTAGCAACAAGCGGAAACGATAAAGACAAAACATAAACAAAATATATTTAAACAAAGAAAATATAGATTATTATAAAAAATGAGCGTAATTTCAGGACTGGCGGTTTGGGGAAATGATATTGCAAGTATTTTGAATACTTGGGCAGACATGGGGATTTTTGCATATGCTCTTCCATTTTTGCTTATCTTTGCAGTTGTATTTGGAATTTTAAGTGCAACAAGAATGTTTGGAGAAAATAAGGGAGTAAATGCTGTTGTTGCTTTGGCTGTCGGATTGATGGCATTGCAATTTGATTATGTTCCTACTTTTTTTGCTACAATTTTTCCATATGCTGGCGTAGGTATAGGGGTTTTGCTTGTGGCTTTAATTTTAATGGGATTATTTGTTACTGGAAATGAAAAAGGATGGTTTATTGCTTTTTTTATTATAGGAGCAGTTATTGCTTTAATTGTAATTCTTTCTTCGCTTGCATCTTATGAGTGGTGGGGAGGCAATTGGTGGTATGAATATTGGCCTGCAATTGTTGCATTATTAGTTATTGGAGGGTTAGTGGCTACGGTTATTGCTGCGACTAAGAAATCTGGTGATGGTTCTCCTAGAGGTTCAACTCCATTTAGCATGGTTCCTTGGAGAGGAAGTCCGGGAAGTCATTCTTAGATTCTTTAAAAATTTTAAATTATTGGTGATGTAAGAATATTAAACTATTTGTGCATAATTTATTTTTATTTATGGAAGTGATTAGAGATTAAGAATGTTTTTTTTGAAAATCAGAAAATTAATTATACGTTCTCGGTTTATTTTTTCCAAGTTACAACTGTAATTGCAATTGCTGCAACCACTAAGAGCCAAAAAGCAGCAATTATTTGCGGGCGATAAAGCCAGTTTCTTGCTCTTATAAAAACATCATCCCCTTCATAGGAAGAATAACTAACTGAATTAGAGTTATATTCGCAACTATTATCATAGTCCTCAAAATCATAGCACTTATATTCATCTCCTGTTTTTGTGCATTTGTCATATCTTTGATAATCATCTGGCCAGTTGTAATAACATTTCCATTCATCTGAATTTGTTTTTCTGAAACACTCTCCACTTTCATAATAATCATAATTGTAAGATTTATCGCAATTATAATCAGCAGAATAATCATGATAATCTCCCGAGATTACATTTCCTGGCAAAAGAGCGCGTGTGCTTGGAAATGTGTAGAAAATTGCTGCTATAAGAATTAAGCCAAGAATAATTATAAAAACAATTGCTGTTGGTTTTGTGAATTTTTTCCATTCTCCTGTTTTCAACATAAATGCAATTATCATAAAGAAGAAAAATAATATTGTGATTAAAACAGCAAACCAAGGAGTTACATTTAATAGATATGTTCTTACTGAAGAGAAAGTTATGAATATAAGGGCAATTATAATTGCAATTATTGAGTTAATTGCCTTGCTATCTCCAAGTATCTTTGTTTTTGCAAGTATAGCATAAACTACAAAAATAATTAAGGCAAATCCGAAAATCGGAAGTCCTTGATTTAGCCATGAAATATCTAGTGCCATTTTTATTTTTTCCTTTAGTTCTAAAAATCCATAGAAAAGTTTATTTATAAATCTTTCTATTTGATGTAACTAGAGAGTGGTATTAAATTGCTATAGAGGTTTCTGGAAGATGGTAAAACATTTAAGCAAGAAAAACCGAGTTTTCTTATGATTAAGAAAGGAGTTGATTGTCTAGATTCTTTAATGCTGGGTATTTTAAATGTCCCTGTTAATGGGCAAATGGTTGGAAAGATTACTGAAACTGAGATAAGGGTAAGAAACAGAATTCATGCTTATTTAACAGAACATCCTGGAAAAGATTTTTCTCAAATTGCTTATGATTTGCATATTAATCCAGGAGAAGTATATTTGATTTGCAATAAATTGTTAAAAATTGGCAGAATTAAAATTAGATATAATTCTGGTAGTGGAAACTAATTTCTTAAATAGTGCTCAAAATCCTTTTTTGTTTTGCCAGAGGATTTTGCATTACTGTTGGTTTTTCCTGTTTGTTTAAATTTTGTTTTTCCTTCTGAAGATTCTCCTGAAATTTTTCTTAATTCTTCCATATTTTCACTTAATGGGCTAAGAACTTTTGAAAAAGATTCTTGAGTAGCTTGCATTTCGTTTTTTAAATCAGAGAGATTCTGCCCGTACTCTCCTATTTTGTTAAGAATGGAAATTTGCAATCTGTCAATAATTAGTTCTATTCTTCTCAAACGCTCTTCTATATTTGCTGCTTTGCCTTGAATTTCTGTTTTAAAGGCATTTATTTCCTGAATTTGCTTTTGTATTTTTTCTGTTTTTTCATCAACTATTTGTTCTGTTATTTCTGTGATTGATGCAGGATCATAAGGTTGTTGCTGGTATGCATATTCTGGATATTGCTGAGACTCTTGATAAGCAGGATATTGTTCTGTTCCGGAAGCTGCTTGCATTTCATTAGGCATTGCCTCTTGAGGATAAGGCTCATTTATCTCTTGGGTTGCTTGCCTTGTTCTTGTTTGTATTGCCTGCTGTGGCATTATTTGTTCTTGCTGCATGCTTGTTGGAGGCTGCATTATGCTTGGTTCCATCTGAGAATTTTCTTCATAAACTGCAGATTTAACTTTGGATTGTTCAATAGATTCATTTACTTCTCTTGGAGATATTCCTTGCTGTTTTAATTGGTCTGATATTTGAGAATCAGAGAAACCTTGCTGCTGCATTTGTTTTATTTGTTCTATTATTGACATTTTCCTCTTTTTTGTTTTCCCTTATATTTATTATAATGAATGAGTTTTAATATTTTTCTTTTTTAACTTCTCTTCTCTTTTAGGGGCTCAAACATTTTAAATTGCCTCTGCAATATTTCTAATTCGCTTTTTCTTGCTAATTTTTGTATTTCTTCTATTAAACTTGAAAGAGTATCTTTTATTCTTTCAACCTCTTTAGATAGATTATCAACATTTACTTTTATTAAGGAAATTTCCTGAAGATTCTCAGATCTTTCAGAGACAATGTTCTTTCCTATTAAAAGAAGCCTATCTTTAATAAGTCTCTGTTTTTCTTCCATATCTCTTAATTTAGTATTAAAATCTGAAAGCAGAGAAGTTATAGCTGGATCGGGGATTTGTTCTTGAGCCATTTTCACCTTTTTTATATACTATTTAGCAAGGATTCTTTCTTGCCATTATTTTCACCTTTTTTATATTTATTTTTTATATTTATCTAATATTAAAAGGTAAAAAGGGTTTAAAAATTCTTGTATAAATTAGGGTGTTAGCCCTTGTTTCAATACAGAAAACTATTTAATTCTGTTTTTACATGTATTTTTGGAGGATTACAAAAAGAGATGTTATTAAACTAAATTAAAATGTTATTTAAACCAGGAACTCAGTTATATGCTTATGAAGTTCAGAGAGAATCTGGAGAAGATGTTTTATATATAAATTATTTAGGAAGCCCAGCTGTCCCTAATATAGCAGAATCAGGAGAGGTTATGTCTAGAACTATTGATTTGATTATAGATAACTCAAATATTTCTAAGATTATATTTGTTCAGCAGAGAAACTATCATTATGATTTTCCACAAGTTTCTTTGTTGCAGGAAATTGCTCAGATGTATACTTATTTGGTTAAGCAGGAAAGAATTCTTTCTCCTGAAAAATTAAGTATTTCAGGACAGCCAATTGGAAGAAGGCACGAAGCGGTGAATTATTTGCTTATGTTATTAAAGCAAGATCCTTTTGCATGTTATTCTGAGATTAGAAGAACCCTAAGGCAGGAGAGAATTGCTTTTGATAAATTGTCTTCGCAGTATAAAATGGACCAGATGAGTTTTATAAGGCTGCTAGAAAAACTGCTATCTTTTATTGAAGGCCTTACGTTAATCAAACAATTTATTCCTTATTATGAAAATTATAAACTTGGAGAAAGAGAGATTTATAATCAGTTTTTCAGGCCAGATGTAATTCCTAATTTTACTTTTACAAGATTAGTTTCTGCGTTTCCTGAAGATGTTGAGATTGTAGATGAATATGAAATTGCTTCGGGTTATGACAAATCCACAGTAACTATTTTAAAGAAAAAAGATGAAACAAAGCATATTTATCACTTGACTCCTCCAGAATATACTCTTGAAGAAGATTTTCATTTGCTTTTGAATTTAGCAAGAAATGTTTTAATTGAACACAGGCCAAAGGCAGAGGAGTTTACAGATACAGAAAGAACAAGGCAGGTTTTTTTTAATGTTTCAAGAGATTTGCTGCAAGAGTTGGGAAAAAACAAGGGCATAAAACTTAGTTATTCTGATTTAAACAAACTTGCAAATATTTTAGTGAGGCATACAATTGGTTTTGGCTTGATAGAGGTTTTGCTGCAAGATAAGAATATTCAAGATATTGTTTTAAATGCTCCTATTGCATTGAATCATGTTTTTGTAAGGCATCAGGAATTTGATGAGTGTTCAACAAATATTATTCCCAGTCAGGAAGATGCTGATTCTTGGGCAGCTAAATTCAGAATGATTTCAGGGAGACCATTAGACGAAGCAAACCCGGTTTTGGATACTGATTTAAGTTTGGGAAATGTCAGGGCAAGAGTTGCTATAATTCAGCAGCCACTTTCACCATCAGGGCTAGCATATGCTTTTAGAAGGCATAGGGAAGAGCCATGGACTTTGCCTTTATTTATTAATAATAAAATGATTAATTCATTTACAGCAGGCTTGCTTTCATTTTTAATAGATGGTTCTAGAACTCTGTTGGTTGGTGGAACAAGAAGCTCTGGTAAAACTTCCATGTTAGGAGCATTAATGCTGGAAATAATGCCTAAATATCGAACTATTGTAATTGAAGACACTTTAGAATTGCCTGTTGATGCCTTGAGAAAAATTGGTTATGATATTTTAAGAATGAAAGTTAGGGGGGCACTCTTAAAAACAACAGCAGAAGTTGCTGCTGATGAAGGAATAAGAGTTAGTTTAAGATTAGGGGACAGCAGTTTAATTATTGGAGAAGTCAGAAGCCAGGAAGCAAAGGCATTATATGAAGCAATGAGAATTGGGGCTTTGGCAAATGTTGTGGCAGGTACAATTCATGGTGCAAGTCCCTATGCTATTTTTGACAGGGTTGTAAATGATCTAGGTGTTCCTGTAACTAGTTTTAAAGCAACAGATGCTATTTTTATTGTAAATCCTGTTAAAAGCCCTGATGGTTTGCATTCTTGGAAAAGAGCAATACAGCTTTCTGAAGTAAGAAAACATTGGACTAAGGATCCTCTTGAAGAAAAAGGTTTTGTTGATTTGCTGAGATATAATGTTGAAAAAGATGAGATTGAACCAACAGATGATTTGATTAATGGGAATTCAGAGATTATAAAGGACATTGCCTCGAATGTCAAGGGCTGGGCTGGAAACTGGGATGCGGTTTACGATAACATGATTTTAAGAGGGAAGATAAAACAAGAATTAGTTGATATGGCAGATAAATCCAAAACTCCTATTATTTTAGAAGCAAAGTTTAATTCTCTAAGTAACTCAGTATTTCATGAGATTTCTGACAAAATCCGCGGAGAAATTGGATTGCCTTTATCTGAGCGAGTATTCCCAGAATGGCAAAAATGGCTGAAAGAGAAAATTAAGAAAATATAATTCTAAGAAGTTTCTTTAAATTTTCTTCCAGCAACATTTATAAAGTTACTTTTTGTTACTAAAAGTAACTTATATTATGTAAAATGGCAGATGGAGTTGTTAAAGTAGATGCAGAACTACTAAAGAAAATTGAGGAGTTTGTTAAGAAAAACAAATTTATTTATTCTAGCAAGAAGCAGGTTGTTAATTTGGCAATCATTGAATTTTTAAAGTCAAAATCATTTAATAAAAATAGCAATAATAAAAAGAGGTAAGCATGGCAAGAAACTTTAAACTAATTAAACTTAATTTGTCTTGCTTAATACTATCAAAAGAGGGAAGAGCATGAAAAAAAATAATGGTGAGAACTCAAAAATAAATTATCTCACTAAATACTCCCAAAAAGAGGTAAGAATGGAATAAGATGAATACTGATGATATTTTGAAAAAATATTCGAGAAAAATTGAAGGACAGATGAGTGGTTTTGAATCTTCTGAATCTGCAGGGGTTAGTTCTAGCAGAGAATATCTTCAATTTAAGACTGATATGATGCCTTCTCTTTCAAGATATGAAAACTGGGCAAAATCTTTGGGAAATCTAATAAAAATAAAATTAGCGCAAAAAGATGAAGATAAAATGCAGAAGCAACTGAATACTGCGCATCTTGATATTACACCAAGCCAGGCTTTATCTCTGGCTATTGTGGTTTTTTTAATAACTTTTTTTGTAGGGATACTCTCTAGTGTTGGCATTATGTTTTTAAAAGGGGGAACTATGAATGATTTTCCTATTCTTTTTTTATTTTTAGGACTTTTATCAAGCTTGTTTTTATCCTATTATATTTATAGCATACCTTACAGGCTTGCAATGAGGTGGCGCCTTAAGGCAAGCAGCCAAATGGTGCCTTGTATTCTTTACGTTGTGGTTTATATGAAACATACAAGCAATCTGGAAAGAGCAATTAAGTTTGCTTCAGAACATTTGCAGGCTCCACTGGCTATGGATTTTAAAAAGATTTTTTGGGATGTTGAAACAGGCAGATTTTCTTCAATTAAAGAAAGTTTAGATTCTTATCTTGAAACATGGAGAGAGCATTCTATTGAATTTGTTGAAAGTTTTCATTTAATTGAATCTAGTTTATATGAACCAAGCGAGGCAAGAAGAGTCGCTGTTTTAGAACGAGCTTTGCAGGTTATTTTAGATGGTGTTTATGAGAGAATGTTAAAATATACTCATTCAATAAGAAGTCCTTTAACTAATCTTTACATGCTGGGAATTATCTTGCCGACTCTTGGATTGGCTTTATTACCTCTGGCTTCAACTCTTCTTCAGGGATTGATTCAATGGTATCATGTTTTTATCTTATTTGATTTGATAATTCCCTTTTTTGTTTTTTATCTAACAAATGAGATTATGCTAAAACGTCCTGGGGGATATGGGGAAACACAGATTCTTGAAATGAATCCTCTTTATCCTCAATATAAAAGCAAACGTCCTTATTTAATTGCATTTTTAATCTGCTTTCCAATTTTATTAATTGGACTTTTGCCTTTTATTTTCCAGTTTACTCCAATACCAGGGTGGATTGGCTTGCAAAGTGATTATACTTTTACTGAAATTGGAATAAGCTATTTAGGAAACATGAAAATATTTGATTTTCAGAATATTAATGGGAGCACTATAGGGCCTTTTGGACCTTTAGCTTTATTGTTAAGCTTGCTTGTTCCTTTATCTGTGGCTTTGTTTTTTTCTATTTCATATTTGATGAAGACAAAAAAAATAATAAAAGAGAGAGAAAATGGCAAGGAACTTGAAAAAGAATTTACAAGTTCTTTGTTTCAGTTAGGAAACAGAATTGGAGATGGTTTGCCTGCTGAAATTGCTTTTGCAAGAGTTGCAGAGTCTACAAGAGGAACTGCAACAGCAGATTTCTTCAATACTGTTAATATGAATTTGCATCAGGCTGGCATGTCTTTGGAACAGGCTATTTTTAATGAAAAAAGAGGGGCTATAATTTATTTTCCTTCTGCTTTAATAAAAATGAGCATGAAAATACTTGTTGAAAGCGTGAAAAAAGGATTAAGTGTTGCTGCTGGTTCTTTAATGAGCATTTCAGAGTATGTTAAAAATGTGCAAAAGATAAATCAGAGACTGGAGGATTTGTTGGCAGAAGTTGTTTCTGATATGAAAAGCAATATGACTTTTTTAGCTCCTTTGCTTGCAGGAATTGTTGTTGGTTTATCTGGAATGATTACTTTAATATTAAACAAATTGCAGACAATGATTGGTTCTGGCATGGATCTTGAAGGTGCAGGAATTGCAGGGATTGGAAATCTGGCTACAATCACAAGTATTTTTGATGTTACTAAGATGATTCCTCCTTATTTTCTTCAGTTGGCTATTGGAATCTATATTATTGAAATAATTTTTATTTTAACAGGAACCTTAGTAACAATTGATGCTGGCGAGGATAAATTAAAAAGAACATATGATGCTGGCAAGAATTTAAGATTTGGATTTTTGCTCTATGCTTTAACGGCTATTATTGCTATCAGCGCCTTGTCAATACTCGCAGCAGTTGCTTTGAGCGGGGTTGGATAACTCAGATAAATTTATAATAAATAGAAACTATTAATCGGGATAAACAAAGAGGAAAATAATGAAAATAAATATTATGAAAAGAGGAAAAATGAACAAAAGAGGTTTTGAAATGGCTGCTGGAACTTTAGTTGCAATTATACTTGCAATATTCTTGCTTATAGGGATTCTTATATGGTGGAATTATCAATCGGGGATTTTTACAGATTTTTTGAGAAATATGCAGGGCAGGACAAATGTGGATTCTATTGTTACTGCATGCAATACCCAGCAAAGCCAGCAGGCTGTTTATGAGTATTGTTGTGTGAAAAAGCAGGTGGAATATGAGCAAAACAGCAAGATTGTTGAGGAAGAACTCAGTTGTTCTGAACTTTCTGAAAAAAATTTCACAAGCAACAGGATTCAGAAATTAAATTGCGAAGGGGTAGAATGCTGATAAAATGGGAACCATAATAAAAGAAAAAATTAAAAAATGGCTGGAAGATAAAAAAGCAGTTGGCAATGCTAAAATAAGTAGGATAATGAATAATAAAAAAGCAATTGAAATTGAGGTCTTGACTTGGTGGATTATTGCAATTGCGGTGTTGGTTCTTGTTATTGTGGGTTATTTGATTCTGAAGGGCAAGGGAATTTCTGCTATTGAATTTATTAAAAATTTGCTTAGGTTTGGAAACTAAAATGAATAGAATCCCCTTGAGAAATAAAAAAGGCTCTGAATCATTAATTACAAATAAATTAATTTATATTATTCTGGCTGTTTTAGTTATTGTTCTTGTTATTTTTTTAATATTTAGGGTAGATATTTTAGAATGGTTGAGAAATCTACCTGAATGGCATACTTCAGTTAGTGATGAAGAAGTTGATATGAGTCAGATGGGTGATGAAGAAGCACAGAGAATGCAATGCCCTGTAAGAATTGCAAAACTTGTTGAGAATAAAATTAAGTTTTGCGGAGATGAAATGTGCAGTGATGAAAAACTGATTGGTTCAGAATTATATTTATCTCAAGTAAATATAGAAAATTCTGAGATTTATACAGATCAGCCTTATGGGATAGACGATAAAATCGGAGACGTGGAAAATAAGATTATAATAATTTTTCAAGAAATTTTAGAAAAAAAAGGAAAGATCTATGAAGAAGTAAAGAATGAATTGCCATATTTTAAAGATTTGCTGAATTTAAACAACTCATATTTTTGGTACAGCAATCTTATCTGCAGAAAAGAGAAAATTGAAGTGAAAGAAACAGAAGAAGTTAAATTAGATACAGAATCTTCTCTTAAGAAATTAAATGAATTAATTTTAAATTATGGTGAAAATATGAAATATTCTTCTAATAAAGAAATCAAAGATTTTATTGATAAATTATTTGCTGATGGAATAATTACAAAAGAAGAGTATATAGAAATAAATGGGGGAGGTTATCTTGATTTAAATACTGAAGAGAATCTTGTTACTATTAAAGAGATCCTAGAAAAGAAGAAACAAGAAGAGATATCTAAATTAAATATTCCGAATATCAAAAAATTTACATATAGTAATAAGAATTATTATCTGAATATTGATGAATTTATAAAACAGAAAAATTCTTTCCACCCCCCTGAGAAATTTTCTTTATACACAGACATACATCATGAAAACGGTGAATTAGCGCTAGAATCTGAAGATTATCTCTTTAGAGATAATTCAGGATTTTATCACCTTATTGTCAAGTCTGACGAATTAGAAACAGCTTATCCTATTGAAATCATAAATAATCAAGGAAATGATTATATTGATTTAGAATCTTACCTTGAAAAAGAATTCAAAGGAAATATTGAAAATCTGAAGGTTCTTGCTGGAAAAGAAGAAAGAAAGTTGTTGACTGATTCTAAGGGTATTCCAATCAGAATTAATAACTATAATAATTATTTAGGAGTTGATACGGGAGGAGATAGTTTTATTTGGATTTATTTTAGATGGGATCTTGGAAGAATTTATATTATGTTTTCAGACGACGATTTCGTAGAAAAAGATATATCTCCTTGGATATTATTGGACTATTGGAATGAATATAGAACATTTAAAAATGCTCCTGGTTGGGCAATAATTTTACCTCCAGAATACAGCGGATTTCCAGAATAAAAATAATAAGATGAACTTTAAAAAAATGAAAAACAAAAAAGCAATTTTACCTGAAGCAACCTTAAAAATCATAATTGCGGTTTTATGCATTCTTATTTTGATATATCTTGCTTATCAACTTTATAATCTGTTTTTGAAAAAAACAGAATTAGAACAAGCCAGGGAGACTTTAAAGCAAATAAAGATTAAACTTGACAGTTTAGGAGCAGATGACAAAACACATTATCTTATTTTAAATCCAAAAGAGTGGTTTTTGATTAGTTTTAATAAAGAAGAAAACTCTCCAGAATCTTGTCAGAGTAAAAATTGCTTGTGCCTGTGTTCTGGAGTAAATGCTTTAGATTGTGAGACTATGGGTGTTTGCGAACCTTATGATACTAAAATAAGGATGGATGGGGGCTCTTTTCCTTACTGGGGTAAAGCATCATATACTGGAAGAGACATTTATATATTCCAAGTCCCATTTAATCTTTATATTAGAAATGAAAATAATCATATTTTAATTTCTGAATTCTTAATTTCTGAAACTAAATTTTTAGAGGATTTATTTAAAAAAGAAATTGATTTTAAAGGAGAAAAATCAAGTTTTGAAGAATTTGTCAAGAAAAACTATGCTTCATCTTGTGATAAAGATAAGTTCAAGATACTTCGTGGAGGAATTATTGAAAATGCAATTGATAGAGATGCTAAGAATTTGATTAAATCTGAGTCTGAGGAATTTATTAAACAACTAATTGATGCGAAAAAAATAGAAACAGGGCAGATTAGATTTTGCCTAATGGTAGAAGATAAGGTAGATGATGATAAAGAAATAGAAGCAGGTAACACTCCTGATAATGAAATTATGATTGAAGAAAAGATAATTTGTGATTCAGGAGACATAATCGCAAGAATGAGGCTATTTTATGCGGAGAAATAAAAATGAAATTAAAGAACAAAAAAGCATTGATGAGTGATTTTTTAAAGATTGCATTATGGGCTGCGCTTTTTGCTATGCTTTTGTTAGCAGTTTATTTTTTATTGAGAAACTTAACTGGATAGGAAAGATTAAAAATAATAAAAGATTTATAATAAAATGAAAAAAAGAGATAAATTAGTAAACAATAAAAAAGCAGAACTAACATCTAAACATATTGTTGGACTGGTTATACTTGTTGTTGGATTTGCAATTCTTTTGCTTCTTTACTGGCAGATTTCCTGGACTGGAAATATTGACAGAGAAGTTTGTCATCAGAGTGTTATTCTTAGGGCTACTGCTCCGGATACTGTTCTTGGAACCAAGGATTATGTTCCATTAAAATGTGCAACAAGGAAAATCTGTATAACTGACAAGTTTTTTGGCAAGGGAGATTGCGAGGAATTTGCCGGAGAAAAATATGAAAAAGTAAGAATCAGCGGAAGTGAACTTGAGAGGCAAGAGCAAATAAACATGTTTATTGCCAGAGAAATGGCTGACTGCTGGGCAATGATGGGTGAAGGAAAAGTTCAGGTTTTTGCAAGAGAACTTGTTTCAACTAGTGCAAAAAGAGAATGTTCTATATGCGCAAGAATTGCTTTTGATAAATCTCTAAAAGAAGAAATTGGAGAAGTGAAAGGACTTGGAGAGTATCTTATTTCTCATAAGGTTCCAAATAAAGATATTTCTTACTGGGAATTTTTAACTCATAGGTCTAAAATCCCCATTTTCAATAAGGAATTTGATAGCTTTTCAATGGATGAAAAAACAATTGTCTTTATGGAGATGGATAAAAATACCTTAGGGGATTGGCTTGGGCTTTCTGGCGGAGGGCTTATTGGAGCTAAAATTGGAGCAACTATTGGCAGTATTGTTCCCTTAGGTGGGACAATTGCTGGAGCAGCAATTGGTTTTATTGGAGGGGCTATTGTTGGAGATATGGTTGGAAAAGATATTGGAGATGCAGTAAGTGAAATGGGGGATGCAAAATTTGCATCAAGCAGTTTTTTTATGGATTATGATGCTTCAAAACTTCAAGGATTAGAATGCCAGTCTTTTCAGAATATACCTTAAATTATCTTTTTTTGTTTTGGTTTAAGTGGCTTTGCTGAAATCATTTTATAATTCCTAATACTGTTCAAGAATTTAAATTGCTAATGTTACAAACACCATTATAGTATGACATTTTAGAAGTTTATAAGCTGAAAGTTAATATTAACAATTAAGTTAAAAAATTTAAGTTTTCACCAGAGCTGTTTTAAGTTAAATTTATAATCTCTTTTTCTTTGTTGTTTACATGGAAAAAAGAGGACTGAATAACTGGGGTAAAAGAGCAGATACGCCTCTTTATGAAACAATTATTTTCTTAGTTTTAAATTTAGTTTTTATTGTTGTTTTATTGATTTTTGTCTGGAGTTCTGGTGGCAAGGCATTTGTATATGAACAAATGTATGCAAAACAAGTTGCTTTGCTTATAGATAATGCAAAACCTGGAATGATTATTTTTTTAGATGTAACAAAGATAGTTGAAGTTGCTAATGAGAAGATTAAAACAGCGGATTTAGATAAAATTGTCATAATAAATCAAGAAGAAAACAAAGTTATTGTTGATTTGTCTGGGCAAGGAGGGCATAGTTTTCAGTATTTTTCAGACTATGATATCTCTACTGAATTAAATTATGATTATGGTAATCAAAAATTTCTTAAAATAGAAATTAAGGAGAAATCTGAAAATGTTTAAAAATTTATTAAAAAGTAAGGTTGGTGGAGAAAAACTTTTGTCTTTATGGTGGTTTTTTGTATTGGTTGTGGTGGGCTCTGGAATTGTTATAGGGGTTTTGATTTATTACAATAGCGAAATTGATACCAGGGCTGTTGAATCAGAAATTTTAGCTGAAAAAATTGTCTCCTGCCTGGTTAATCAAGGAGAGATTAATGAAAATTTTTTAAATAATGAAGAATTTGACATTTTTCAGGAATGTGGGCTTGATAAGAATATTTTGGATTCAGATATTTTTTATTTTAATGTAAGTTTATATGATTTTTCAGGCAAATCAAGAAGAAATGGAATTTATTTTGGCTTGAGAGATTTTGAAACTCAGTGCAAATTAGAAAAATCTACAAAGAGCCTGCTTAAGAGTTCTGAGTATTATCCTAAATGTTCTGAAAAACAAGCATATGCTTTAAGCAATTCTGGCGAGAATACTGAAAAATTAAAATTATTTGTTTTAGCAGGTTCAAATCAAAGAATTAAAAAAATTTCTATTGTAAAATGAGAAAAATAAAAATCGGAAAAAAAGCGCAGATTTCAGAGACATTAACCTGGTTCGTGGCTTTTTTAATTATATTCTTTATTATGCTAATATTTATTGGAGCAACTCTTACTGCAACAGCAGCAAATAAAATAAGCGGTTTATTTGATAAAATGAAATCTTTTTTAAAAGATTCTAAAACACAAGTTTATCTGCCTTCACAATCGGAGACACTTTTTGCTGTATTGAAAACCCCTGTAGAATTTGAATTGAAAGATGAAAAATTAGAAAAAACAATTCAGGAACTTGTTATTTACTCTTTAGAACCTTATGTTGAAAAACCTAATAATTACATAAAAGAAGATGAAGAAAGAGGAATTATTATCTCTACAAATAATGACTTTGGTGTATTGAGCGGTGGGAAAGAAAGAGCAGAAATTTTATTTGAAAAATCCAGAGAAATCTTAGGGGAGGTTTGCGATGGATATATTTTTATTCTCCCACAAGGAATTTTGTATAAAGAAAAAGGAGAAAATCCCAAAATTGTAGAATCAATTAAAGAAGCTGAATCAGACATAGGAAATGAAAAATTGATTGGAGATTATAATCAGGTTTATTCTGCCAGAGAAATTCATTATGAAAATTATTGGATAAAGATAAAATACAAGCAATTAGGGGAGTGCAATTCAGAACAATAAAATGGAAATTAATAAAATAAGGATGATAAGTAGAAAAAAAGCAGATGTAGCAATAACTCTACTTGTTTTTATGGTTTTGCTGTTGGCAGGAGCAACTTTATTTATTTTTGTTTCAGATTCTGCTAAAAAAGACAATAGTTTCGCAAATGTAGGGCTTCTTGGAGAAATTTACGCAAAAGAAGAGCAAATTAATTTCTATATGCAGGACATTACAGACAAAGCAGGTTCTGAATCTCAGACAAAAGAAGAGTTTATTGCAAATTTTAAGAGCGAACTTGAAAAATATAAAAATCCTGACGGCAGTTATGTTCTAGAAGAATTTAATTTTATTGAATTTCAGATTAAAGAAGAAAATTTTAATTTATATGATAAAACAAAGATTTTTTCAGCAAGATTTGACATCTCAATTAAGGAAACAATTGGTGATGCAAGCAATAGCTTTTTTGTTAATTATGATTATGAAAAGGAATTTACAACACAGATTAAATAAAATACAGGGTAGCAACCTTTAGATAAATTACCTCTGAAAATCAGATTAAATACATTTAGAAACCTTTAAAAATTAGGATTTATTAAGAATAATACTTAAATTAAATATAAAAAAGAGGAAAATGTTAATGAAAAACAAAAAAGGTGCTGAGATGGCTATAGGGACTATTGTTATCATAGTGTTAGCATTAGTTGTCTTAGTGATTTTGGTTCTTGGATTTACAAGCGGATGGGGAAACTTGTGGGGAAGAATAACAAGTTTCTTTGGCGGTGGAAACAATGTTGATAGTGTTGTTCAGGCATGCGGAGTTGCATGTTCTACTCAAGCAACATATGATTATTGCACAAGAGTGAGAACAGTGAAACAAGAAGGAAAACCAGATATTCCAGAAACATGTGAGAAATTAGCAGAAGAACATAAGGCTCTTGGTTTTCAAGAATGTGATAATTCTGCGCTTAATTGCCCTGTACCAGTTTGTGCGAATACTAATGGAAGTGCAGCTAATACTGTGCCTTGTACATGTGGAAACATAGAATGTGATTTATCCAAACCAAAGTGTTTAATTACAGGTACTATGGGTATTTGCACACCATAAATAATTATTTTTTTATTTTTTTATTTTTAGTTAGATTTATTAATACAGCCTTCTCTTTTAGAAAAAGAGAAACTTGGGAAAGAGAAAACTAATTTTATTAAGATGGCAGACTATTGTTGTTCTGAGAAAAGAAACAAACGCAAGGATAAAAGGAAAAATAAAAAGAAACATCCTTACAAACATGGTGGGAAGTTCAGGGCAGAAAAAGAAAAAATATAGACTTTAAAAACGAGAAAGATGGATAAGAAAACACTTAAAATACTTCAGTTAATTGCATGGCTAATTGGTTTTATAGCCTTAGGAATGCTGATTTATGGAATTATAAGGGCTTTGATTTAAAATGAAAATTGGAGGAGCACTTTCAATATTATCTCAAATTATAAACTTTGTTATTTTTATTTATTTGATAGTTATTTTGTTAAAAATGAATGCCCTTGATATGACTGGTTTATTTATTAGTGCATTGGTTTATTAGCCTCTTTAATTTCAAATATAATTTCTACATTAGAAACGCAAGTTACATTTACATAACTTTAAAAATCTCTGAATTTTTAGGATTATAAAAGGGGCAAAATAAAAGATGTTTAATGAAAATTTATTTTTAATAATTCTGGGGCTTGTTTGGATTATTGGCGCAATTATTCAGGATTTTAGAAAGCGGGAAGTTGCAAACTGGTGGAATTTTTCACTTATTGCTGTTGCCCTGGCTTATCGGGCTTTTTTATCTGTTTTTTATGCTGATTACAGATATTTTGCTTTTGGATTATTTGGTTTTGCTGTATTTTTTGCTCTTGCTAATTTGTTTTATTATGGCAGGGTATTTGCAGGAGGAGATGCTAAGTTGCTTATGGGTTTAGGAGCTATTTTGCCTTTTGCTTCTTCAATATATTCAAATTTGTTTATTTTTGGATATTTTATTTTCTTGTTTTTGTTTTGCGGAGGGATTTATGGTTTGTTCTATAGTTTTGCGCTTGTTGGAAAAAATTATAATGTTTTTAAAAAAGAATTTTCCAGGCAGTTTGACAAGAATAAGAAGCTATTTGATTTAGCCGTTATTCTTTCTATAATTTATTCTATTATTATTTTGATTTTTGGAGAGTATTTATTATTAATCTTAGCAATTATAATGATGCTCTTTCCATTATTTTACATTTATGCAAAAGCAATTGAAGAAAAATGCATGATTAAGTCTGTGAAAGCAGAGAATCTTACTGAAGGGGACTGGCTTTATCAGAGTGTTCAAATTAAAGGAAAAACAATTAAGCCGAATTGGGAAGGGCTTTCTACAAAAGAATTAAAATTATTTAAGAATTACAGGGGAAAAGTTTTAGTGAAAGAAGGAATTCCTTTCACACCTGCATTTTTGCTGGCTTTTTTGGTTTTGCTTTGGATGATTGGCTGAGAAATTTAGTTTTATCATTGATCTAATTCTAATCTACCCGATTTATAAGGAAAACCTAGGGAAGAATGTGGTTCTCCATGAAGATATACTTCTGGTTTTAAGATATAAAATTTTTTTTCCCAAGGATTTCTCAATCCATTTTTTTCAGCCCATTGTTTTATTGTTTCAAATATTCTTTGATTTCTTAATGAATTTAAAAAAGATTTATGTTTTAAAATTAATTCTAAATTGGGAATTTTCATGGTTATTCCTTCAATTTCCTTAATCATTTTTCTATTAAATTCATCTAATTGTCCTATTCTGAAACTAACTGGCTGAATTTCTCCAATATGCCCTCGGTCATAGTAATCTTTGATAAAAGGAGTATCACTTACATCAACTTTCTGCCAATTTTCTTCTTCGACTGCTATTTTGACAAATAATCCTTGATAGTACATATCGCACTTAAATCTTGCTATGGTTACTTTTGTTTTCTCAGAATTTGATTTTTTTAATGATTCTTTAACTGATACCATCATCACTGGATATAATAAATATTTTTAAAGATTTGTGTATTTGAATGATACTATCTTTAAGGTATCCTCAATGGAAATTTTGGAAGTTCTCTTAAGGGTTTGGATTTTTCTGGTTTTTTTCTTTTTGCTCTTGGTTTTGATGCAAGTTTTTTCTGGAGTTCTTGAAGTTCTTCTGGTTTGGCTTGTTTTTTTTCTGGTTTTTGGTCTTTGTAAAATGGAATTATGTTAATTATCCCGTGTCCTTGGATGCTTGAAGTTTCTATTTTAATATCTTCTGGCTTGAGTTTTGATTTTATTTTCTTGGCTATTTTTTTTGCTAGTGAGAGAACTGAGGTAGGGAGTTTTTCAATTGCTGAATGTTTTTTTGGAATAACAAGAGAATGTCCTTTGCCTACGGGATTTATATCAAGAATTGCTATTGCGGATTTATTTTCTGCGAGTTTGTAGCTGGAAACCTTGCCTTCTGCAATATTACAAAAAACACATCCCCCTTGCTCTGTTTTAGGACTGCTTACAGATTCACCATCTTGCTCTTGTTGAATCATATTATTTTGAATAAGAAATTTTTCAAGCTGCTCTGGATTCATAGATTCTATCTGCTTTTTTAGGGCTGCTTGCTGGGATTCTGGCAAATTAGTTATTTGCTGGAAAAGCTGCGCTTTTATTTGCTTTGCTTGTTCTTCTGTGAATGGCATAAATTAAATAAATAAAAAGAGATTATAAATTTATCTTTAGTTAATTTTTTTTGCTTGTTCAAATAATCTGAAAAATTCGTGGGCAGGCATCTTAATGGGATTTTGATTTGTATCTTTATCTTTATTTATTTTTAGGTCATTTATCTCTTTTTTTAGAACCATTTGATTTATTTTTTGCTGCATTTTTGTATATTTTTTATCTTCATAGTTTTTTCTAAGATTATCA
>CAZWEB010000011.1:0-20364 GCA_964632115.1 Candidatus Woesearchaeota archaeon | reverse complement strand
GAAATCTCGTGCTAACCTTAACCTAAGGTTAAACATCTCGTGGGGGCGTTGAACTTCAGTTTAAGTCTATCTCGTCGTAACAATCACTTTATCTTTTAAGATTATGATTGTGTGTTCTGCTTGTGAAACTGGATGATTTGATTTTTCCACCAGTTGAGCATAATGATGCAATATTCCTGCTTGCTCAAGAAACAACAGAGCAAGTTTTGTTCTGGAGCCGAACTCTTTTTCAATTGCTCTTGCTGAAAAAGGAAGGGTTTTGTATTTATCCAAAACATGTTCGTAGATTTTTCTTGCTGTTGGGTCTCGAACCCCTAGCCCTTGTTTTTCCAGACGATAGATATTGCTTTTTCCTCCGTCGCGAACTATTCCCTCACCGGTTGTTGCAAAAGGTTCTATTGCATAAGCACCCTCATTAAGATTAGTTGAATTATTATTTTCATAATTTGGAATTGTTAAACCAGCATGAACCAAGTACTCGCCAAGCTGATGCCCGGATAGATTTCTAATTGGTGAAAATCCAGCAGAAGTTATTGTATCTTGAATTGCTTTTCCGATTTCTGAAAGAGTTGATTTTTTTGTTTTTTCAATTAATTTTAATGCCTCATCTAATGCATCTTGTGATGCTTCTATAAGTTTTTTGTATTCATTATTTTCACTGAGGTCCACAGAAAATGCAGTATCTGCTATAAAACCATTAACATGGACACCAATATCTATTTTTAATAATCCCGAAGCAACAGAATCATCATTTAAGTTTGGAGAATAATGAGCTGCAATGTCATTTATGCAGAGATTTGCTGGAAAAGCCAATTCGCCGCCTAAATCAGTAATCTTCTTTTCTATTTTTTCTGCTATTTCAACAAGAAGCATATTTGGCTTGATAATTGATTTTGCGTATTTTACAGCTTCTGAGGCTATTTTGCCTGCTTTTTCATAGTCTTTAATCTCTTGTTCTTTCATGTTTTTTTTAGATTTTTTATATATATAAAGGTATAGTCTGAGTATTATATTTGTGGGAAATAATAGAAGACACTTATAAAAAATATCATTTCCTGATATATTCTTAAAGCCCACTATAGCAATTCTTAAAAACTCTTTGATACTGGTGAAAATATGGGAGATAAAGGCAAATTCAGCAGATTATGGCAATGGGTTTCTGGTAGAAGGTTGGCTGTAAGAAATATGCTTTACAGAACAAGCAATGAAAGAGATGAGACTATTAGAGAATCTAATAATCTCAAGGAAGAGTTTGTTAAATTGCAACAAGAATATACTGATTTTAGAAATTCTATTGAAGCAACAAATGCGCAGATTGCAAGAGGACAACTTGGTGCTTATGCAGGCGAAATGACAAAATTTAGAGCTCAAATACAAAATTATCAACAAAGCGAAAGAGATATTGCAGAGAGATATGGGGGAGAACAAAGCGAGAGACTCAGATTAGAAAAAGAACTTAGGATAGTTAGCGAAGAATATGCTCATACTGATGCTCTTTTGGAAAATAAGATAAGAACCCTTGCAGACAGAGATAAACTTATTGGTTTTTTAAGAAAAGCAGTTCATGAGAAAGAAGAAAAAATAATAGTATCTCAATTAGAAAATGTATGCAAGTTTTTTGATAAATATGGTTGTGCTTCTGTTATTTTAGTAGATCCTGAAAATAAAATTATGGATTGCAGTGATAGGGTAAAAGAGCAATTAGATTGCAATGGAGATTTTAAAGGAAAGCCTTATTATGATTTGTTAAATCTTGAAGGCACAAGGACTAAAGAAGAGATAATTGAACATTTTAATAATCCACGAATACAGGATGTTGTTGTTTCTGTTACTTCTGGGAAAGGCAAAAAAATAGATGTTCACATCGCTAAATATCCTATATTTGGTTTAGACAGAAAACATCTTATGACAATTGTAACTGTCTCTTCTGTTGGATTTCTGATGGGAAGAAGAAAAGAGATTAAGGGTAAAAGACTTGAGGCACAGATTTTAGCAGAAATTGATAAAAATCATGATGAAGCAATTGCAGAAGATATTGCCCGAAAGAGAGCAATGCAATCAAAAAAAGTTGTGAGAAAGGCATGGGAAGAAGTTGATAAAAGCATAGAAGAAAGCAAAAAAGGATTTTATAAGGATCATCCTAAAATTCCTGTTTCACATCAATTAGGATACCCAAAAAATGAAGGGAATAAAGATTCTTCTGTTTAATTTTTAATTCTTCTTTCTTTTGGGACAAAATTGAAAATTATTTTTCCATTACTCTTGCCTGCGCCAATAATATAATCTTTGTGCTTTACAATTACAAAACCTTTTTCTTTTATTTCATTTGGCAATTCAATATCTTGTCCATGAAGCCACTCGCTGGCTTCATGATCAGTGAGATTGACAATGTTTTTTGAAATTTGGTTTTTTAGGAGAGAAACAGCGTCGTGTGAAATTCGAACTTGGTTTTGCTCGATTCTGCATAAATAAATTCCAGCAAGCTCTATATTTACTGCTCTTGCAAGAGCAGAAAGCTCTTCACGAGAGAGGTTTCCAGAATATGCTCTGATCTTGTCTTTTCCAAGCCTGACAAGCAGGTAAGGAAGTTTTTCAATTCCAAACTGCTCGTTTAATTGTTCGAGAATTTTGTTCTTTTCTGCGCGGGTGAGGAAGTGGAGATACATTATAATAATGGCAAGGATAAATAACTGCTTTCCTTTAATTTAAATTTATTTAATCTTAGATTAACAATATCACCACTAGAATATTTTGAATTTTCAATTAGCAAATCTTTCTTTGCGGGTTTTTTGAGTTGGTTTTGCATTTTATTTTAAAATATTTCAGGTTTTAGGGAGTTTATTTTTCCTTAAACCTCAGTTTAGCCAGGAAAAACCCTTCTGTGTTGTTATCTTGGGGATAAATCCTGCAGGATTTATTTATTTGGTTGTTAAATTGTTTATTTTCCCATGAAATTATTCCTGGGCGGCATTTTAATGGCAAAGAGATTTTTTCTACTTGCATATTAAAATTATTAACTAGAAAATCTACAACTTGCTCATTTTCTTCAGGCGAGTGTGTGCAAGTTGAGTAAACTATTGTTCCTTCTGGCTTGAGAAGGGAAATTGCTGACGCTGCGATTTTCTTTTGCAGTCTTGAAATTTTTTTAATCATTTTTAAATTCCACATTAAAAGTGTTTTTGGCGAGGAACGCAAGGTGCCTTCACCTGAACATGGCAAATCCAGAAGAATTTTATCAAATTTCATTCCTACATTTGTAAGTCTTTTGCAAAGTTGAACAGCATCATTTCTGGTGACTATGATGTTTGTGCATCCGCATCTTTCTAAATTGCTTCCGAGTATTGAAATTCTTCCTATATCTTTATCATTTGCTATGATTGTTCCAGAATTGTTCATCATTGCTGCTATTTGCGTTGTTTTGCTTCCTGGAGATGCGCATGAATCCAAGACAAGTTCGCCTGGTTTTGGATTTAATACAATTGGGGGCAACATACTTGAAATTTCCTGAACATAAAAATATCCAAGAAGATGTTCTGTTGACTTGCCAAGCTCCCCTGGTTTTAGATTGCTTGAATCCTCTATTATTATAATTTCAGGATAATCTGAAAATGGCTGGGAAATTTGCCAGCCTTTTTTCTCGAGATTTGACTTTAGTTCTTGTGGCGAGATTTTTAGGGTATTGCAGCGAATTGAGTCTATTGGTGGTTTTTCAATTATTTTCCAGAATTCCTGCTCGTCCTGCTTGTTTGGCAGGAGTTTTTGCATTCTTTCTATGAAATGGGGTTTTGGGGTGTATTTTTTCATTATATCCAAGACGAAGATAATTAACTGCCTTATTCTAATAAATTTAATTTGTTTAATTCTGATGAATTAATAATACCATAATTATAATATTTTGAATTTCCAATTAATAAATTCTTTCTTGTTATTATTTGTTTGAATTGTTTTTGCATTTTTTATGAGTTGTTCGGTTTTAGGGTGAGATAATTTGTTTTATTTTTTAGTTTTATGAATATAACTTGGGTATTCTTTCTCTTGGGCTTTTTCTTTTAATAGATGTCATTTGTCTGCAGATATAGGATGCATCAATTTTAGTAAAATTTATTCTGGGATTGTCAGCCCAGTTCTCAAGAATTTTTCTTGTTCTTTCTTCTGCTGTTTTAGTTAAAGAATACCTTAAGATATACAATTCTCTTGCAGTTCTTGTTTCCTTTTTAAACACAAATTCTGCATAGTTTCTTACTGGGAATTTAACCATTTCAAAACTCTCCTAATTTCATCTGCTTTTTTCCTTCTGCAATTTCTTTTAGATTTATGTTGAAAACTTCAAAGATATTTTCAACAGCAGGGATAATCTGATGTCCGAGATAATATTTTATATTATATTCTCCTTTTTCATTTGGAAGTTTTACTTTCTCGCGAACTAATTTCTTTTTTTCTCGGGTTTCTGCAATATAATATTCAATAAGCATTCCAATATCTACTGGAAGCCCTTCGGCGTGCATTTTTTGGGCTGCAATTACATGCGGCGAAATAGATTTGTATTCTGAAATTGGTTTTTTTAATTGAGTTCTTATGAGGATTTCTTGTTTTGAAATCTCTCTATTTTTAATTTGTTTTATTTTTTCTTTTACAATTTCAAGAGCAGAGCGCTCATTTCCTTCTTTTAGGATTTTCCCTATAACTTTGCTTTGAAGTTCTCTGGCAAGAGTGCACCAGTCTCTTCTAACTGTTTCAAAACCACGGATTTTAACTTCGCCTTTATGATTAATCAAAGCGTATTTCTTTTTTGCTCCTGCTAATGTTGTTCTTTTTGAAACAAATAATCCTCTTTTGTAAAAATCCTCTAGCTCGAGTTCCATTATTCCAGGAAGCTCTGAATTTAGTTTTTTAAGAAATTCAAGAACTTGTTTTTTGCTTTTTTTATCTTGTAAAAAAGCTATGCTGTCTGTGTCTGAGTAAATTACCTGAAATCCTGCCTTTTTTATTTTTTCAATTGCTTCAAGAATATGTTTCTTGGCTAGTGCTGCTGTTGAGGCTGCTGCTTCTCTGCAATAATATCTTGCTCCGAAAAATCCCTGGTAGCCATAGGCTGCATTTGCAAGCAACTTGTAGGCATTACTTCTTGCTTTTGTCAAGTTATTCTCTTGTTTTTTATACTCTGCCTTGTATTTTTTTCTTTTTTCTATTATTTCTGAGAGCATCTCTGGAAAAAATGCTTTTTGCTTTGAAAAATAAACTTTTCCTTCTTTGCCTAAATCAACTTCCAAAGAATCTGATTGCTTTTTATCTTGATAATTTGAAAGAGCAAGATTATAGGTAACTATTACAGAAGCATACATGCTTGTGAAATCAAAGAACACAAGGTTTTCATATAATCCTGGAGAGGGTTCAAAAACAAATGCTCCGCCATATTTTTTCATTGCTCTTCTTTTGCTTATGTCTTCATGAAGAGGGCGTTTTGCAGCAATTTCATTGTATTTTTCAAGATTATGCAAAATATAATATTCAACTAACTGAGACATTGATTTTCTTGTTATTTCAAACAAAGGTTCCTGAATAATTTTTGAAAACTCAAGCATATCTGGCCATATTTTTTCAGCTAGTTTGTATGTTAATGATGAGTCTTGTAAATTATACTCAAAAAAATCACTCCAGTCAGATTCTTTCATTTTTTTCAAGTTTGAGAAATCAAAATCTTTCTTTTTTTCGCCAAGCAGTTCAGATGCAATTTCATTTAATCCAAGAGTTTCAGATTGAAGATATTGCGAATATGCTGTTTGAATAAAACGAAAAATATCAACATGGACAATGCCATTTATTTTTCCAGAAAGAATTCTTCCTCTTGAAAATTTTGGCTGAGAACCATCTATTCCAAGACAAAGCCGAACCTTATTTTTTTCAGCTCTTGCTTTTAGGTAAGGCAAATCAAAACCATCTGAAAAATAACCCACAAGAATATCAGGGGATTGTTCTTTTATATGCCTGACAAAAGCTTCGAGCATATCTGCTTCGTCTTTAAAAGACTCAACATAATCTAATTTGTGCTTTGCTTGTTTGCATGTAAGGACTTTTTTGAATTTTCCTGAATCTGAGTACAGAGAAATCATTAAAATTTCCCCTTTTCCTATTTCAAATTCAGAAGATTCTATGTCATATGCAAGAATTTTTGGCTTAAATGATTTTTCAAATTCCAGCTGCTCTTTTTCAGGAAGCTTTTCTATTTTATTTGCCTTAATGCAAATATCTACATCAAGTGCTGAATCAATTCCTCCAAATTCCTGAGAATTATTTAAAACTTCTCCTTCTATGTTATACCATAACAAAGGAACAAGTCCTTTATCCATTATATATCTCGAGATTAGAGGAATATCATACTCGCGCCTTGCTATAATCTCTTTCATGCCAAGATTGTCTGCTACTGGGTGAGCATCTTTGTAGTTTATAAGGAAAATTTTTATTGCTTTTACTGGTTTTCCTAAATAATTCTTATCAAGAACCTGAGTTTTTTTGATTGTTGTTATTCTTGATTCTGATTTTATTTTTATTTTTTCTATTTTTTTCTGAATTTCCTGGATCTTTTTTTCATTTATTCCAGGAACTAGGATTGCCCAGAAATGAGGTTCAAAACTATCAATAACGCAAACTCGCTTTCCTAGCTCGTTTCTGCCGATTATTTTGACATAATTTTTGCCTTGATAGTCAAAATAGTCATAGTCTATTGGAATGAATTTGATTTGCATAAATTTAAAAAACCTCTTTATTATTTAAAACTTAACTATCTTTGGAGTAGGCAATTATAATTTATAGTTACTTTATAATAGTAACAATTAGAAAGATTTAAATACTTATTTTGCTTAGGGATTTTAGGATAAATAAGGAGATAAAATGAATGAAAACAAAACAGCTCAAAGCATTGCAGAATATGTTAGAATGTTAACTATCCTTGAAAGAAAGTATGGTGTAGATGCTGGCTTGACTGAAAAAACAAGAATGCCAGACCCTTTTGTAGTTTTTCCACATGAATATGATGCTTTTAGGAAAAAAGGAGAAGAGCCGGATGTTTTAAATTTAAGGCAGGAAATGGTGAATTAAAATGGAAGAAAATGAGTTTAATTTAAAAGATGCACAAGGAGCAGTGGATTATCTTGCTAGTGCGAGATATCAAGATGTAAGGGTATTGGAAACAGAAGAAAACAACCCTCCAAGAATTTCTTATGAACCTGGTTCTGGAGATGGTACCTGGGAGTCAGGATTAGCTGCATGGAATGAATGGGCTATAAAAGGAAGAGGAGCATGCTGCTCTAAGGCTCGTGAAAATGCTAAATATTGTGGCACTTGCGGAGCAGGATTAAAACGAGTAGTTTGGACAAGAGATGAAGAGACTGATGATATTATTAAATTTCTTGAAGCAGAAGCAGATAAAGATTTAAAAAATACCAGGGGTTTAGGAAATCCTGATAATTCAGAAAGAATAGATGAGGGAAGGTAAATTTATGCTAAAATGGAAAAAGAAATACAAACAAGACAAACACCTGAAAATGCACTTGAATTTACACTGAGACTTGCAAATGCCCCAATTACTGCAGAGATGAGTGATTCAGAAGCAGTAGATGCTATTTATAATCAATTTAAAAGAGCAGAGGCTGAGAAATATTTTCCTGAATTTTTCCATATGATTGACCCTGATAATTTTTGTTCTGAAACTAAATTGCTTGATGATTCTGCAAAACAGCGTTTGAGAGTTGCTGTTGAAAAATATAGTGATGAAGTGAGGGCAAGATAAAATGGCAGATAACACTCCTTTTGACGGAAGAACACCTCAAGTTCGTGTTCTAGAAAAACAGATGAGGGAAGCAGTGGGGAGAGATAATATTGCTTATGTTTTTGCTTGTAATAATCTTGGAAGAAATCCAGATTATAGGGATTTATATGAGCAAGGGGTAGCTGAACTTATGCAAAGAAGAGAAAGAGTTCTTGAAGATAGGGTTTATCAAAATGTTATTCAGGCACCTCAGCAAACTGAACCAGATTATAGGGGAAAGACGACAAAAATAAATTATGCTGAATTTTTAAGATTAGTGGATTCAAGTTTTGTGAAGCCATATGATTCTTTTGATGAAAGCCAGTATTCTGAGAAAATGAGAATTTTGAGAGATTCTGGATATGATAAACTTACAATTGCTCAAGGGAAAAGCATACCTATAGGAGATGTTTCAGTTTCAAGGGTTTTGCATGCTTTTTCAAAGACTTATCAGACTGCTATGAACTGGGCTAAGAAAGAAATGGAACCAAAAACTAAGAAGACTCAGCAGAAGCTTGTTAAAAGAAAGCCAGTGATATCTGCAGAAAGAAAAAAAGCAGATACACAACCATTGCTTTTTCCTACTGAGGGGAAGATATAATGGAATTTGATAATCAAAATGATAAATAAAACTTGAGAATATATTATTAAAAGTTGCAGTTGTTATGGGAGCAACAGCAGCTATATCGGGAATAGCTGACAGTGAGGTTGCTTATAAATCAAGCTTGGCAGGAGCATTAATTGCCTGCGGAATTGCTGGATTTTCAGTTGGAAAGAGATATATTAATAAAATGTATAATCATCAATAATTTAATTCAGGAAAATGAATTTAGAAAATATTATGGGTAATGCAAAGAAAAGAATTAAGACATTAGCTTGTGCTGGTTTAGTTGGCTTGGCTTTAGCAGCAAGTGCTGAAGCAGCAATAATCTATGTCAGCCCTGGAGAGAGCATACAGGCAGCTATTGATTCTGCTTTTACAGGGGATGAAGTCCATGTCAATCCAGGAACATATTATGGGAAAGTAAATATGAAAGATAGCGTTGATTTAATCGGCTCAGGAGCAGATGTCACAATAATGGATGCGCAGGGAAGCGATGATTACGGGGTTGTTTATGCCCTAAATATACAGGACCCTACTACCACAGTTGCAGGATTCACATTAAGAAATGGGGGGTTTAATTGCGATGGTGTAAAATTATCAAATAGTAGGATGATAATAGAGAGAAATATAATTCGTGATAATGGTGGAGGTAGTATGAGTTATGCTGGAAACGGAATCGGTGTTCTTGAATCAGTTGCTGTAATCAGAAACAATACAATATACAATAATATTGGTGTTGGCATCTGGATTCAGGGTTATCAATTAACTCTCGAACCTAGTTCTATTTTTAATAATATTGTCATAGGAAATTATGAGGGTATAGATAGTATATCTCATGTTCCGCCCATTCTTTCTAATAATGATGTGTGGGGCAATCCCCATAATGATTATTACAATGTAACCTCCACGGATGACATTTCAGAAGACCCCTTGTTTATAGGCAATGGGAATTATCATCTACAGTCAGGCTCGCCCTGCATTGACACTGGATTAGATATTGGCCTGCCTTATCATGGCTCTGCCCCTGATATGGGAGCGTTTGAGTATATTCCAGAGCCAGCTACAATGGTTTTGCTTGCTCTTGGGGGTTTGGCTGGCTTATTGGTTAGAAGAAGAAATAAATAATTTTATTAATCCAGTTTTCTTGTATTTTTTATGGGATTGCAAATAGGCAATATTGTTCCGAGAAGAGGAATTGAATTCTCTGAATTAAAAGGAAAAACAATTGCAGTAGATGCTTTTAATGCAATTTATCAATTTTTATCTACTATTAGGCAGCCAGACGGCACTCCTTTAATGGATAATAAGAAGAGAGTAACTTCGCATCTTAGTGGTTTATTTTATAGGAATATCAATTTGCTTAGGGAAGGAATTAAGCTTATTTATGTTTTTGACGGCGAAGCGCCTAAAATGAAAAGAGCAACAAATGACAAAAGGCGCGAGCATAAAGATATTGCTTTTGAAAAATATCAGCAGGCAAAGCAGGAAGAAGATATTGAAGGCATGGGAAAATATGCAAGGCAACTTTCTAGTATTGATGATGAGAAAATCGCTGAAAGCAAAGAACTTCTTGAAGCAATGGGAATAGCTGTTGTGCAAGCTCCTGGCGAAGGAGAGGCACAAGCATCTTTTATGGCGCAGTATAATGATATTTATGCTGTTGGAAGCCAGGATTATGATTCCCTGCTGTTTGGAGCTCCAAGGCTTATTCAGAATCTAACCCTTGCAAGAAAAAGAAAAACATTTTCAGGATATGTTTCAATTGGACCTGAATTAATTGAACTTGGAAGAGTTTTAAACACTCTTCAGATAAATCATGACCAGTTGATTTGTTTAGGAATATTAAGCGGAACAGATTATAATCAAGGTGGAGTTAAAGGCTTAGGGCCTAAGAAGTCATTAGCTCTTGTCAGGCAAAGAAAAGCACCTGCATTAATTTTCAAGCAAATTCCTGATTTGGGTTTTGACTGGCAGGAAGTTTTTGAATTATTTAAAAAACCAAATGTCAAGCAGGCAGAGATAAATTTTCCAAAAATAGACAAAGAGAAAATAAGGAAGATACTCATTGAGCATGATTTTTCAGAAGCAAGAATTGATTCGGCTTTGAAAAGATTAGATGAAGCAAAAGAACAGGCAAAACAGAAGACGCTGTTTTGAAATGCAGAAAGATTTAAATAATGTTAAAACATTGTTTAAACATGGAAGAAAGCAAGCTTATTAAACCAATTGTAAAAATGGGCAACTCTGCCTGTGTATTGCTCCCAAAGGCATGGATAAATGGAAAAGCAAGAGTGGAATTAATTGAAAAACCGCTTGATATAAAAAGAGATATATTGGAAATTCTTAATCCTTATTTAGAGGAAATTTTTGGGGTTTATTTGGTTGGGAGTTATGCTAGAGGTGAACAGACAGAAGAGAGTGATGTTGATGTTTTAGTTATAACTCATAAGGTATCTAAAAGAATTAAAAAAGGTAAATATGAGATAATCTTAATCCCTAGAAGTTCTGTTGAAGTCCAGCTAAAAAAAAATATTTTACCATTATTACCCATGATAAAAGAATCTAAGCCTTTGATAAATGCTGAGTTTATTGAATCTTATAAAGAGACTAAATTAACTAAAAGAAATCTTAGATTTCATATAGAAACAACAAAATCTATTATGAAAGTAGTTGAAAAAAGCATTGAATTATCTAAAGAAATGAAGATGAATGAAGGGGATGGCTCTGCATACTCCTTGGTTTTAAGATTAAGGGGAATTTATCTTGTTGAATGTCTAAAGAAAGGCAAAAAATGGAATAAGAAAGAGTTTTTAAATTTAATAAAGAAAATTTCTGGCTCATTAACTGCTTATGAAGGTTATTTAAGAGTTAAAGCTGATGAAAAAATGAAAGATAAACTGCCTATTGAAGAAGCTCAAAAATTTCATGATTATATTATGGAAAAGATAAAACAGCAGGAAAAATGGATAAAAACCCTGGAAAATGGCTAAAAGGAAAAAAAGACTAAAAAAGGAATTGAATCTCTAAAAAAACAAATAGAAATTCATGAAGAAAAATTAAGAATTGCAAAAGAAGACGGGAATCCTGAATTAGGGGAATATTATGAAAGAGAGATTAAATCAAAAATCAAAGATAAAGAAAGAAAAGAGAACATGTTAGAGAAACAATAACCTCAAGTGATTAAAGCAAGGGAGGTTGTTTTGAAAATCTGTTTTAATAATTATGGCTTAAAACTTTTTTTTGTGAATTTAAGAAAACTCCAGAGTATTACTATTCCAATTATTATAACTCCTATAATTGTTATGGTTTGTCCAGACAAGGAAATTATTTCTATTAATTGTTCTAGCCTGCCTGTTGCGAAAAGAGCATATGAAATAATTGCAGATGACGCTAGGGAGATGACTGCAGCAACCCCTACATTATCTTTGAAATATTTTTTTGAAAGAGCAAAATGTATAAATGCAAATAAAACAATAAAAACAAGTCCTAGAATAATCCAGTCCCCCCATTCTCCATAAAATAAATCTTCAATATCAAATGCAGAAACTAAAGGACTTATTAGCAAAATTACTAAAAATAGATTTAATATTTTTTTAATTGTTACCTCTTTTTTTAGATTAATCATTTTAATATATTTTGGGTTTTTGAATTAATAAATCTTTTCTTTATTTTTTGTTTCAAATTTATTTTAAATTCCTTCTCCTGCGCCGCGCATTAATTCCTCTGCTACTTTTGCCCCTGCCTTAAGTTTAGCTTGATGTATTTCTTCTTTTTCTTTTTTCTTCTGCTCTTTTTTTACTTTTCCAAAAGATGAGCTAAGATAATAAATCAAAAATAAAGCACCAATTATTATAATTCCAATTATAAGATTGAAGTACCATTCTTTTTTGTAAAATATAAGCCAGATAAGAAGTTCTGTGACATTTTTAAGCACTTTAGTTTGAGCCATTACAATTGTTAATCCTATACCTATAAGCCACCCAATTCCTTCTGAGAAAGGAGAGAAATCTCTTAATATCTCTGAGAATGTAAATAGGAAATAAACCCATAAAATAATCATAATCAGCAGTATTCCTGAAAGAGAATATGGCTCTCCGAACAAAATCACAAAAACAATTGAAATTTTTTGCAAAAAAGAATCAATTTTCACAATTACTGGTTTTTTAAGTAGGATTTCTTTCCATTGCTGAAAAAGATATTCTCTTGATTCTTCATCTGTAAGTTCCTCTGCTGTTTTTGCTGCTTTTTCACTTAGGTTTTGTATTTTTTGGACATCACCTTCTGTGCCAGCAGGCAATCCAGAATCTGACAATTGAGCATTTACTGAAATTATAAAAATATTTAAGATTAATAAAAATGCTAAAATAATCAAGATACCTCTGTTTTTCATGTATCCAATAGAATTAAGAGATTTTTAAATATTTGTTTATAAATAATCATGGTTTTGCTACTTCTGTTCCAATGTCTTTCAATGTTTTTAGTCCTTCAACTGATTTTGCTGTTCCTTTCATTGCTTTTATTCCTGCAATTGCTAATTGTCTTTTTACAGCCCACTTTCTGAAAGATGTTGCACCAATACTTACTCCTATAAATGCAACAAAAGACATAATTATCCCTATAAAAGCGCTGATTGCTCCAAAATAAGAAGTAATTTCTGCCATCCAGCTTGCAATAACATAAACTGTTTTTAATTGTGCAGCCGCAATTACTAATCCAAGCCCAATTAGCCAGCCGACCCATTCATCAAAAGGAGAAAAAGTAGAAATAATGTTAGCAAATGCTAAGAATAAAATTCCCCAAATAACTAAATAAACAATTATTCCTCCCGCAGCATTTATAGGTTCAGAATTTGTTATTCTGTTTAACCAAGAAATATTACTTGGGCTTGCTTGAGTAGCTGGCCCGGCATAATATTCTGCTGCTTTATCAACATCCCATAAACCAAAAACAATTCCTATAATTTGTTTTATCACGGGAGTTTTAAAAAAATCTATAATTGCGAGCTCATCTTCAGTTTGTGCAGCCACCACAAAACTTAAAAAACTAATTAATAGGATTGAGAATAATACAAAAACTAAAATGCTCTTTTTTTTCATGTTCTCATAAGTTATTTATTGTTTATAAATATTTCTTATCTTTATTTATTGAATTTGAGTGATAATTTTTTATCTTTTATCTCCTTCTGTATCCTACAACTTTGTTTCCGTGGTAGATTGGAACTTCTGGAGATTGTTTTGAGGTTCCTCCTTTAAATAACAACACGAGCCCGATTCCTGCTAAGACAACTCCTGCAATTGTGATGTATAAAGAAGGAACTGATGTTAAAATCGGAGTGATAATTGGAATATTTAGTTTTGTCTTTAGAGCTCCTATGTTAATTACAAGAAGCGCTGCTCCGAGTATTAGTGAAACATAACCAATAATTTTTTTTATCATCCTTTCTGCCTCTTTTTTATCTTTTTTGCAAATTTAATTCTTCTTTGCCCAAGTTTTCTTCTTTTAAAGAAGAAAAGCTGATTTATAAAGTTTTTGAAATGAGAATTTGGGAGTAACATAGTTTAATTTAATCTATTGGAATAACCATAATAAATTTCATATAAGTTAATAAAATGAATTACTATATCTTAAAACCCTCCAGTAAAATTTGTTAGTTGAAAATTCAAAATATTCTGGTTATGAGATTGTTAATCCTGTGAATATGTAGAATTACACAGAACAAAGGTTTTTAAATTGAATTGGTTTTTTTAGTCTATGGCTTTTTCAGATGCACTTGCGATAATAGGAAATAACTTCCCCTTATTTTGGACAATTATAATTGTTATTATTGTGCTGGTTTTGTTTAACTTTGCTTTAACATTTACAAAAAGGTATCTTCTTAAAAAAGCAAGAACAAAGAGGCAAGTGTCAAACATAAAAGTGCTTACAAGGATTATTTCTATTGCTTTTACAATTATTGTTATTTTTGTTGGATTTTTCTCTTATATTGGTTCTTGGACAGGACTCGGAGTTTTTGTAGGATTACTTACAGCAGCACTTGGTTTTGCTTTGCAAAAGCCGATAACAGGCATTGCTGCGTGGATTATGGTTATTGTAAAAAAGCCATTTAGAGTAGGGGATAGAATTGCTATTGGAGAGGTGAAAGGAGATGTTTATGATATTACTCTGACACATGTTTATATTGATGAAATCGGGGGATTAGCAGGAAGCGACCAAGTATCTGGAAGAAACATAATGATTCCAAATCACCTTCTTTTTGAGCATAATATTATTAATTATACTCTGATTCATGATTATGTTTTAGGAGAGGTTTCTGTTGATGTAACTTATGAAAGCAATCTTGACAAAGCAATGAAAATTGCAAAAGAATCTGCAATTAAGTTTACAAAAGAACATTTAAACGCAATTAAGAAAGAAGCTCTTGTAAGAATAAAAATGGAATCTAGCTGTATGAATATAAGGGTAATGTTTTTTGCTCCTGTTAAAATAATGCAGGAAACTGCAAGCAATATTACAAAAGAGATTTATGACAGGATAAAGAAAGAGAAAGATGTGGAAATTGCATATCCGCACACAGAGATTGTCTTCAAAGACAAAGGAATTTTTAAGGGGAAAATGAGATAAGGATAAATCAATTATTTTAAAAATACTGGTTTCTTAGATTATTCATGACATTAGACATTATAGGCAATATCGCAATATTGCATTTTCCTGAAAAGCCAAGGAAAATAAAGAAAACTGAAAAAATAAAAATTGCAAAGAAAATTCTGCAGGAGAAAAAAAATATTAAAACTGTTCTGGAGAAGTCTGGAAAAGTTTCTGGAAGATTGAGAACCTTAAAAACTAGGTTTCTTGCAGGCGAGAAAACACTTGAGGCTTTATATCGGGAAAATGGATGTGTTTTCAAGTTAAATGTTGAGACATGTTATTTTTCTTCAAGGCTTGCTGAGGAAAGAAAACAAGTATCTGGGATGATTAATAAAACTGATAGAGTTCTTGTGATGTTTGCCGGTGTTGCTCCTTTTCCAGTGGTTATTGCTAAAAACCGAGGAGCTAATGTTGTGAGTCTTGAATTGTCTCGGGAATGCGAAAAATATGCTCGCGAGAATATTAAAATAAATCATGTTGCTGACAAAGTTGAAATTATTCAGGGAGATGTGAAAAAGCTGAACAGAGTAGTTGAGAAAGGAAAAAAGAAATTAGGCAAGTTTGATATAATTGTAATGCCTCGCCCGAATTTGCGTGAGACATTTTTAAATTCTGCTTTTTCTGTCAGCAAAAAAGGCACTCTGGTTTTTTATTATTGTTTTGGTAGGGAAGAAGATTTAAACAAGAGTTTAGAGGAAATTTACAAGATTGCAAAAAGGAACAGAAAAAAAATCCAGGTTCTAAGAGTTAAAAAAGCAGGAGATATTGCACCGTTTAAGTGGCGTTGGAGAGTTGATTTTAAGATTGTTTAGTTTGATAATTATCCCAGTTGAGCAATTTTCTCAAGAGTTTCTTTATTAACTATTCCATTAACTCTGCAAATTCTTGCAGGTTTTTCTTCATAATATGTCTTTAGGCCAAGTATCTCTATGCCAAGATTTTTCCCGTAAGGACATTCATTTTTTGTACATAAAACTCCTGTTCCTCTTGCATAAAGTGTAGCAATGTTTCCATCTATAAACCTGCAGTTGGGTTTTATTGGTTGGTTTTCCATCTTAAAATTAAGTAGATAATTTATCTTATTGGTTTCTCAGAGCCATAAAAATCTTCATAAACTATCTCAGAATCCTGCAAAATCTGTTTATATGTTCTTTCTTTGAAAGTTGTTGCTCCTCTTGTTCTCACATGTTGGGGAATTGTATCTTCTATTTCTTGGATTGTATCTTCTATTTCTTGGATTGTATCTTCAATAGTCATATTACACCTTTAGTTTTATGATTTATAAATTTTTGTTTGTTAGAGAACCTGTCTTTTGAATCTGTATTTTATATCCTTTTTTCTATTCTTACAGCAGTTGGCGCCTCGCCGCCATGCCAGGTAAATTTAGGACGGACTCTCATGGGATAAATTCTTTCGCTGTTATCATCAAGAATAATTGCGCTTCCTTTGAGATTAGGCAATTCGTCCATCTGTTGTTTGATACTCTCAATAAGATAGGTTTGCATTACACTATTTAGTGCTTCTACATCTGGCTTTGCAGTAACTCTGTGAGATATAACTATGTCTGACTGAGTCATAACATCTCGGTGAATAACTCCTGGCTGCTGAGTAGCGAGCACAAGTGAAATTCCAGGTTGCCTGCCTTCTCTGAGAAGCTGAATTAATGCATCTGTTGCAGGTGTTTTTTCATTCATTGGAAGAAACTCATGAGCCTCATCAAGAAAAATCCAAACCAAGGGCATTTCTCTTTTTTCAGAATAATTTAGATAATCAACTCCATGTTGAATTGCCTGTATTTCTTCTTTTTTTCTTGCAAGCATTCTTTGATTAAATAATTTTCTTGAAATCAATCCAATAACAAGAGCTCTGACATTAAAAGAACCTACAGATGAATAGCATGATAAATCAAATACAGATGTTTTTCCTGCTTCAATGAGCTCGGAAATTTCTGTTCCTTTTTGCCCGTGCTTTGCAAAGATTTTCCAGGATTGGGCTGCTTCAAATAAAGCAGAAGCTGGTTTTTTAATTTCAGGGTTTTCAGATGATTTTTCTATTTCACTTAGAATATTTTCTATCTCGTACTCGCCTTTTTCTTTTAACTGAGAAATCACTCTTTCAATTAAAATAGAAATAGGATTTATTATATCTAACTTAAATGTTAAAAGCCAGTCTTCTATTTCTAATTCTGAGGCTTTTAACGCAAATTTTGCATCAACAGGGATTTCTCTTTTTTCATATTCTTCAAAATATCCATAAGGAACCCAGACTCTAACAGGAAGATTTTTTGGTTTTAGATTCCATTCTTTAAGAAGAGACTTTTCTTTTTCATTTTTGTATTTCATTGTCCAGAAAATACCCATTGTATCAAAAATAAGGGCTGCAATGTTTTGGGAAACTTCTTTATCCAAGTCAGAGAGCTCTTCTGCGATTACTCCGATGGAGTAGGACTTGCCAGAATTATGCGAAATAATTCCATTTGCTATAAAAGAGTGATTTTTATCAACCGAGAAATCATATACTTCGTTAATTCCCTTGATTTTTTTTATAGATTTTATTTTTAAACAAACTAATTCATTTGTATGATAGTGGGTTCTCCTTTTTCTCCTTAATTTTTTTCTGTTGAAACTGTTTAATCTTTCTTGCTTTATTTTATGAATAAACCCTATTTTTTTGAAGTTTTGAACTGAAACATTATCAGTGATAAATAGTCTATAATTAGGGTATATTCTATTTTTAAGTTTAGCATTTTTAATTTTTATATTTGATTGAATATTAAAATGACTTAGAATTAGTTGTAAATCTAATAAAAATTCTTTTGATTTAGAAGAATAATCAATATATCTTCCAGTTTTATGGATATATCCATCACAAGAAAATAAGGCTCTGATAAATTCTGCCTTGAATTTATTTGAACTTTTATAAACTATCTCAGGCACTCTAATAATTCCTGATTTATATCCTTTTGGAATTCCCAGATTCATAAATTTATTAATTATGCTTTGATGTTTTGTTTCAATAACTTCACAATTACAATCGTTTCTTTTGTATCTTTTAGCTTTAACTTTAAACTCATTTTCAATATCTTTTTTTGCTTGAGAGAGTACATTCTCATCTTGATTATATATTCTTATTCTTGCTTTGGTTCCATTATAAAAATAACCTCTTCCATCTTTGAATCGGCCCTTTCTTATATTAATTGTTCCGTCAGCCAAAATGAATCCTAAAAGTCTTGCTATTTTTAAACTTTCTTTATCTTTTTTTATTTCAGGAATTTTTGTAGGGGCGATTATTTTATCATTTATTTTTAAGTTACAGGCTCTCTTCCAGAAGATATATTTTCCATAAGAGGCAAGCAAAGGGTGTTCTTTTGTTAATTTAATAATTCTCCCATCATTAAATTCTATTTCAAACAATTCCTCATCTTTTGTAGAATATTTTAGGAGTTCAGCATTTTCCCATTCAAATTCTTTTTTATCTTTATTAAATGAAAGAATTTTATCTTCTTTTTTATTGAAATCACTTATTTTTTTATATCCTCTATCTGTAAAAACTAATGTGTCTCCTTCTAAACAACCTCTCTTTCCTGCTATGAGGATAACATGGCTTCTTGCCACATCCATCCAGATTAAATTGCTTAAAGAAGTGTAATTTCCCATTGTTACATATCCTTTTCCAAGATAAATAAGTGCTTTTTCCTTGAACTTTTTTTTATCTGCTTCATCTCTGCCGATTATTATATTATAGGGCATTTTATTATAATTTTAAATTTTTTAATTTACAAAACTTTTTTGAATTAACAGGATTATCTCTATAATATTTTGAATTTTGAATTAACAATGTATTTTTTATTAGTTGGTGTTTGAATTGATTTTGGTTTAACATCTTTTTATTATCCTCTTTTATTACCTCCCCAGTAAAAATAAAATGAGATATTTATAGGTTTCTGTTTTTAGAATTTACAAACTAATATACTCGAAGTTATACAAAACTTTATAAATACCATTATATACAAAAATAAATGGAAGAAGACCAAGAAAACAAAGAACAGGAATCTGAAGAAAATAATGAAACTTCAAAAAAACATGATAAGCATGATGTTAATGAGGAAGATTCTGAAGTTATTTCCAAATTAAAGGAAAACCCCTGGATGATTGTTTCTGGAGTTTTGATTTTAATTATTGCTGCATTATTAATATGGAACCTTACAGGAGGGCTTACTGGAAATGTTATTTCTGAAGATAAAGCAGGAGCAAATCTTGTAGATTATCTTAATTCAATGACTGGCGGGGGGGTTGAGCTAATTAGTGTTAGTGATGCTGGCAGTTTATATGAAGTAATTGTTTCTTATAATGGGCAGGAAATTCCAGTTTATTCAACAAAAGATGGAAAGTATTTTGTCCAGAATGTTGTTCCTATTACAGGAGATGCTGTTAATTCTCTAAATACGTCACAGCCACCAGCACCTCAAGATATTCCTAAATCAGACAAGCCAGAAGTTGAGTTGTTTATTATGACAGAATGTCCTTATGGAACTCAGGCTGAAAAAGGATTAATTCCGACAATTGAAGCTCTTGGAGATAAAGCTGATATTCAAATTCGATTTGTTCATTATTTCATGCATGGAGATGTAGAAGAACAGGAAACATATAGGCAGGTTTGCATAAGAGAAGAGCAATCTGATAAATATCTTGATTATTTAAGTTGTTATTTGGGAGCAGGGGACTCTGCGACATGCCTAACTGAAACTCAGATAAACAAGGCAAAATTAACTTCCTGCATTGCTACAAAATCAGAAGATTATTATGCTCAGGATTCTGAATTAAGCAACCAGTATGGTGTTCAAGGAAGTCCAACATTAGTTATTAATGGTGTTCAGGCAAACAGCGGAAGAGATTCTGTATCTTATCTTGATACAATTTGTTCTGCATTTTCAACTCAGCCAGCAGAATGTGAGACACAACTTTCTTCAGCAAGCCCAAGTCCTGGATTTGGATATGCTGCTTCAGCATCTGGAGCAACAGACGCAACATGCTGATAAAACTTGATTTTTTATTAAACTAATTTTGCAACTTAATATAATCATTTAGAATAACCATAAATAACTCTTATATAAATAATAAAATTTTGCTAACTCCTTAAATCTTATAGGTGGTTTATGTCAATAAGTAAGTACAATGCGGGTGTTAATTTATTAGATAACCTTATGAAATTCATGAGAAGTCTTATAAGTTTCTTATTCTTGCAAGATGCTGTTTCTGGTACTCGTCAAGAAACTGAATTTCATCTTCACTCAAGTTGAGCTGTTTTCTTG
>CAZWEB010000010.1:0-20574 GCA_964632115.1 Candidatus Woesearchaeota archaeon | reverse complement strand
GACAAACTTAGTAAAAATCTTTCTTAAGAACGTTCTTTTTTGATAAAATATTTTTTATTTTAATTTATTTTTTTTATTTTTAATATAAATATGGAATTGGATGTAAAAATTGAACATACTGATTATGTTAATGAGTTTGCTCAGCAGGTTGCTTTGCCTATTCTTCCAAGTGAAGAAGATATGGGGGTTCGAGAAATTTTAGATTCTTCTGTTAATTCATATGAAAAACAGAATAAAATTCAGAAGATTATTCAGGATTATTCTGGTTCTTTGAAAGGCAATGAAAAAGCTGAATTTGACAAAGAATTGCTTGAGAAAATGAGTGATTTTGAATTTAATATTCAGAAAAAAACAGAGAAAACAGTTATTCATAAAATTAATATTGACAAGAAAGAAATAAATTATGAAGGTGTTGGCGAGGTTCCAGGACATGTTTTAAATCAGTTTTCAATGGATGAATTTAATGGAAATTTCAGAATTGCCACAACAACAGGAGAAGTATGGGGAGGAAATTCGTTAAATCATCTTTATGTTCTTGATGAAAATATGGAAATAGTGGGAAGTGTGGAAGATTTAGCTCCTGGAGAGAAAATTTATTCTGCAAGATTTATGGGAAACAGAGCTTATATTGTAACATTCAAGAAAGTTGATCCTTTATTTGTTATTGATTTATCAAGTCCTAAGAATCCAAAAGTTCTCGGGTATTTGAAAATCACAGGATATTCTGATTATTTGCATCCTTATGATGAAAATCATATTATTGGAATCGGAAAAGAAACTCAAGGAGGAAATGAAGACTTTTCCTGGTATCAGGGAGTTAAAGTTTCTTTGTTTGATGTTTCAGATGTTGAAAATCCAGTTGAAACAGCAAAAATTATTATTGGAGATAGAGGAACAGATAGTGATGCTTTATATGAGCACAAAGCTGTTTTATTTGACAAAGAAAAGAATTTGCTTGTAATACCTATAAGGCTTGCTGAAATAAATGAATCAAAATATTTAGAGTGGTCTAGTGAAGTTCCTGACAATGCTTATGGAGATTATGTCTGGCAGGGTGTTTTTGTTTTAAATATAAATGAAAATGAAATCAGCGAAAGAGGAAGAATCAGTCATGATGACAATCAAACAGCAGAAGAACAAAGATATTGGTATTATGGAGGAAAATACACAATATCAAGAAGCTTGTATATGGATGATATTTTGTACACTATCTCAAATGCAAGAATAAAAGCAAATAACCTAGAGAGTATTGAAGAAATTAACTCTATGGATTTGGGTTATGAAGAAAATTATTATCCTTATGGAGAGTATGGAAGAATTTAAAAATAATTTTTAAATTAAATTTTCTCACATAAATTTATAAAAAATATAGCTAAGGAACCTAAAACATAAACTATTTGCCTTAGCATATAAATTTATAAAAAATATAGCTAAGGAACCTAAAACATAAACTATTTGCCTTAGCATATAAATTTAATAAAAAATATAGCTAAAGAACCAAAAACGAACCTAAAATGGTTTTTCTTAGCACATAAATTTATAAACTATTTACTTTTAATTAAAAGATAAATTTAATAAAAAATATAGCTAAGGAACTTAAAACATAAACTATTTGTCTTAGCACATAAATTTAATAAAAAACAATTTACCGATGGTACCAAAAAAAGTTTTTTTCACAAAGGGAGTTGGAAGGCATAAAGAAAGACTGGCTTCTTTTGAACTTGCTCTTAGAGATGCAGGCATAGAAAAATTTAATCTTGTTTGTGTTTCAAGTATTCTGCCCCCTTTTTGCAAAATTGTTCCAAAAGAAAAAGGATTATCTGAATTAAATCCAGGAGAAATTGTTCATTGTGTTCTTGCAAGAAATGATACTAATGAGAATAATAGATTAATTGCAACTTCTATTGGTTGTGCTGTTCCTGCTGACCCTAATTCTTATGGATACTTATCTGAGCATCATGGTTTTGGAGATACAGAGCAGAAGTCAGGAGATTATGCTGAAGATTTAGCTGCGAGCATGCTTGCAACAACTTTTGGGCTGGAGTTTGATTCAGATAAAGCATGGAATGAAAGAGAACAGGAGTACAAGGCTTCTGGAAAAATTATTAGAACCCGAAATATAACTCAGAGTGCTGAGGGAAAAGATGGAATATGGACTACTGTTATTGCTGTTGCTGTATTTGTGGAGGGAAACGGAACAGCAACCCCTCAAAATACCTTGCCGGCTCCTGCTCAGCAGATTTAGAAAAAAATATATAGTTCAGGTTCTTCTCTATAATGTATTAAATTTTTTATTTTAAAAATGGCTAATCAAGAACAACAGAAACCAAAAACCAAAAGTTTAACTGATGTGTTAAAATTAGTATCTCCTGGGAGTGTTCTCAGGATAGCTATAGATGATATTCTCAGGGCAGGAATGGGGGCAATGATTGTTATTGATTCTCCTGTAATGAAGGGTATAATTGAGGGAGGATTTAGAGTTAATACTAAACTAACTCCGCAGAAAATAGTTGAACTTGCCAAGATGGACGGAGCAATAATTTTGTCTTCTGACTTGACAAAAATACTTTATGCAAATGTTCTTCTTGTTCCTGATACAAGAATTCCTTCAAATGAAACAGGAACCAGGCATAAGGCAGGGGAGCGGGCTGCACAGCAGGCCAATACTCTTATTATTGCTATTTCTGAAAGAAGGAAAAAAATTTCTGTTTATCATGGCAGTTTGAGATATATTCTTCAGAATACAGAGGAGCTTTTAAGCAGGGCAAATGAAACTCTTCAGATTCTTGAAAAGCAAAGAGAAATATTTGATGAATTGCTTTCTAATCTAAATGTTCTTGAGATTTCAGGGCTTGTTGTTGTAAGTGATGTTTGTTCTATACTTCAGAGAATAGGAATGATTACAAAAGTTTCTGTAATGATGGAAAGATATTTAATTGAGCTTGGAAAAGAGGGAATTATTATAAAAATGAGATTGAAAGAACTTTTAAAGAATATAGACCGAGAAAAAGAATTAATTTTAAAAGATTATGATATTAAAGGAGAAAAAGTTGATGTTTTGTCTGATTTGAGTTTTGATGAGCTATTGGACACTGCAAATATAGCAAGTACTTTGTTTTCATGCCTGCCTGAAGAAAAAACACAGCCAAAAGGATACAGAATAATTAGCAAAACAAATCTTCCACTGGAGATAATTGAAAATCTTATCAAAGAAACATTAAGTCTTGATAACTTACTCAATATAAGCGAGGATAAATTAAGAGAAATCCTGCAGGATAGAACTGATTATTTCCAGAAGAACCTAAGCAGCTTGAAAGAGCAGATTATGGTTGGGAAGAAGATATAAATACTTTTTGTGGTTATTGAATATAAAAAACCTTTCAACTTGATTAATTTAAACAGCCATTCATCGTTGCATCTATCTGTTGCAACTTGATTGCTTTGTTAAAATAGCAGGACTTTTGCCAAATTTATAGAATTAATTATCTGCAAAAGTCTTGAAAATATAATGCTTTCTATCTTGATTAATTTAAACAGCCATTCATCGTTGCATCTATCTGTTGCAACTTGATTAATTTTAAAAACAACCATTTCTTAGGGTTTTAACAGAAAAATGCTAACTGAAGATCAAATTACTGAAATTAGAGAACATCTTGAAAAAGCGCAAAACCCGCTTTTCTTTTTTGACAATGATGCAGATGGCTTGGCGAGCTTTTTGCTTTTGAGGAGATTTATTGACAGAGGCAAGGGTGTTGCTGTTCGTTCTTTTCCTGGATTAAATGTAAGCTATGCGAGAAAGATACATGAGCTAAAACCAGATTATATTTTTGTTCTTGACAAACCGGTTATTGATAATGGATTTTTGCAGGAAGTCAGGGAACTTGGCTTGCCTTTGGTTTGGATTGACCACCACAATGTCGAGAAGCCAGAAGATGTAGAAAATTATTATAATCCTTATTTTAATGACAAGACAAATGAGCCTGTTTCTTATTTGTGCTGGAAAATTGCAAATAAAAAAGAGGATTTGTGGATTTCTATGTTTGGATGCATTGGAGATGGGTATTTTCCTGATTTTGCAGAAGAGTTTCAGAAGCAATATCCTGAACTTTGGGGAGGGGAAATTACTTATGCAAGCCAGGCGCTTTACACAACTGAAATAGGAAAAATAGCGCGAGTTTTAGGTTTTGGCTTAAAAGACAGGACAAGCAAAGTTGTTTCTATGCTCAGGTTTTTAATGAAAATTCAAAGCCCAGGAGATATTTTAGATGAAGACCAGGCATATGCAATTTTGCAGAGATTCAGGCAGGTTGATTCAAAATATTCCCAGCTTGTTGAAAAAGCAAAAAGATTTTCAAGAAACCGGGTTTTGTTTTTTCAGTATGGTGGAGAGCTCTCGCTTTCAGCTGATATTTCAAATGAACTTTTTTTCCTTTATCCTGATAAATTAATTGTTGTTGCTTATATGAAGGGCTCAAGAGCAAATATTTCCCTTAGATGGAAAAATAATGTAAGGGAAGTCACTCTGAAAGCAATTGAGGGATTGGATGGAGCAACAGGCGGAGGGCATGAACATGCAACAGGCGCCCAGGTTTCAATTGAAGATATTCCAAAATTCAAGGAGAGAATAGAGGGGATGGCTAGAGAATAATCTGTTTATTATTTGTTATTTGTTCTTAAGAATATAAATGCTTAAATAATCCTTTTGTATAATTTATTTATGCCTGATGCAAATAGAAATTTATTTGATGATATAGAAGATGCAGTTGTAGGAAATTTTTATCAATTTGAAGAAAATACTAGCCAATTTTATAAAATTGTTTCTTTTTGGGACCAAGTACATCCGCGTTTTGAAGCACATATTTCATTGGCAAATGGAAAGTTTAAAGAAATAACAAACATAAATTTAGATTCTTTTCTTAGACATTATAAAAGAGTTGATCCTAAAGATTTGCCTTGGAGACAAGGGGAAGAATCTCAACTTGTCGAAACTGCTGAAACAGCAAAAGATCATCTAAAAGATCAATATGGTCCTGAAGTTATACACTGAATCTTTTTGCATTTATATTTTCAATTGCAATAATGCTTAAATATGGTAGAAAAATTAATCAGGATATGACCAAGGAATCAGTACTTAAAGATGGTTTTTATGAAGCTCATTTTAGAGACAGCAGAGAATTATGTTATGTTAGAACTCATCAAATTGGAATTTTTGCTAGTTTTCCAGATGGAAGAGAAATGCCGGTTTCACCTACTCCAATGCGTGGGGAATATGTCCTTCAATCAGGATTGTCACCAATAGACCCTATAAAATATTTTAAAGAAGCTCAAGCTTTAATAAACTTTATTTTTACTCATTTAGGAAAATTAGCTGATAAGGAAAGAGCAAAAGAATCTCAGCTAGCAAGAAAAACAGCAGGCTAGCTTTTTTTGATGTGTGTTCTTTAATAAATAAATGCTTAAATATTTTAAAATATCACTAAAAACATGAAGTTTTATTTAAGAGATGTTCCAAAAGAAGAAATAATCGGAGGCAGTTTTCCAGAGCAATATTACCTCATTAAAGAGACTAGGTTTGAAGGCACATTTCATACACCTGCTGAAAAAGTGGATGGTCATTGGTTAGTTTGGTTTAAACCAGAAGGGGTTTTTCCTGCTTCCGAGGTAATCGGGGTAACTTCTCATGAAGAGAATATTTCTTTTAAGACTTATGACTCTTCAAAAAAATATGCTGAGACATATGTTAAAAAATGTAGAGGAGGGCTAATAGATGAAACACAAAGAGCAAAAGAATCTTTTTTAGTTGAAACAGTTGAACCTACTAAAACAGTTAAAGAACCAGACAGGGGAGATAATCAGGGTTTGGGCTGAGATCCTGCTGATTTTGCTAGGAGATAATTCTTTGTTCTTAAGAATATAAATGCTTAAAAAGGCGGAGAAATTTAAAAAAACATGGGTGAAATAAGGGAGTGCAATTCAGGATGCGAAAGTTATTCTAGATTATCAGAGCATACTGGACAGTGTTCTTATAGTAAGTTTGATGTTATGGTGGCAATTGGAGAAAAGTGTCGTCATAATCGTCTTGTTGATGAATCTCCACTTGCTGAGAAAACTCAACCATCTCAGGAATCAGACAGAAAGGGTATTTTTGGTGTAGACTGATGTCCTGCTGATGAAAGTGGAAGATGGGTAATTCTACAAAATTATATTTTCAATTGCAATAATGCTTAAATATCTTAAATTACAATTTATGAGCAAAGAATGCAGAAAGAATCTCAGCTTGTGGAAGAACATTCATAGGTTGATTGTGCATCAGAAGGTTTTATTAACTACTCCCTCTTAAATATATCATGGCAGCAATAAGTTTGACAATAGCGGCAGTTCTTGCAGTTATCTTCGGAATTTTAGTTCTGGTTTTTCCAAAGCTCATAAGATGGGCTGTAGGATTGTACTTTTTAATCTGGGGAATTTTGCAATTAATTGCATTGTATTTGTAAAAGGAAACATGGAAAGAAAGCAGAAGAAAAGGGGATGAAATTAGTTTTTAAGTTTTATCTAGTCTTTTTTCCTTAGTTTTTTGGGTGTTGGCGAATGAGTTGGTTTTGTGTATTCTAAGATATATAAATCTTTAAAAAGATTAAAAAATTGTGAAAAATATGAATGCAAAAGATGTACTCGTCCGTGCGTCAGCTTATTAGTTTATGAGATTTACTGATAGAGATGAATATCTAAGGAAGGTTGGTATGTACTGTGAAGAGGTTTTCGATCAGAAAGATTTACCTAGGGTTTTAAAAGGACTGGTTAAAATGCTTAATTCAACACCTAATCTTTGGCCCTTAGCAATTGTGCCTGCAGATACAGTAATCCTTCGAAGTGATATGCCTGGCAAATTTGCATTATATATGCCTATTAAAAGATTAGAAAATCTACCTCTACTTTTCAATCAACTCCCTTTCTCTGGTCCAAAAGGAAGAGAATTTAATTCAGGATCAAATAGTAGTTATGGGGGTTGTAGTGCAGGTGCAATAGGATAATTTTTCAAACTCTAAATTAAATCTTTTACTCTACTCCTTCAATCTCATCACATTTGAAAGTATCATTTCCAAAAACCTATTTTATGACCTGCTATTTCTCAAGCTCTTAATATAAATTCTACTCAATAAACTTTTTGGTTATCTCAATTATCCTTAGATAATCCTGCAAGGCAGGATTTAAAATTGCCTTGTTGATATTTGAAATTGATTTATAATAGTATTTTAATTCAGTGTTTGTGAGTTTTTCATGATTAAAGATTTTTTCCATAATCCGTATCTTTGCTGGGGAAAATAAAATTCCCAAAGACTTGTTTAAATTAAGATTCAGCCTTAATTTAGCCTGTTTTTCAATTATCTTCTGGCTGTTTTTATCTTCCTGGGTCCTGGCCTCTTTAAAAGTACTATAATAATTTTCAAATTCTTCTTTTGAAAATATGGATTTTATTTTATTTTTCTGAATAATCTCATGAAGATTGCTTTTAATGTCCTCTTTTTTATAGATTTTATCACTAATGGCAATTATATTATTAAATTCTTTTTTTTGGTTATTGCTTAATTTATTTAAAATATTATTATAATCAAAATTATCAAGAATTAAAGGCAGGGAATATTTTAGCCTCAGATTGTCTTGCTTTAAAATTTCAATTATTGCCTCCTCATTTGAATAATCAGGGAATTCAAGAAAAAACCCCTTTTTTTCAAGTGTTTTAATCAGCCTTGCGCTTATCATATTCTTTCTCTAGATGCTTAAATTTATAGTCAAAATCAGAAATTAATGCTGTATCTGCAATAGAATAATATCTTTTTCTTAAAAGTTCAAAATCAATATTCTGGCTTTTTATTATTTTAATGATATCTTCTATATCTCTTTTCTCAGAACGAGATATCTTGGTTATGATAATATCATTCCAATTTAAAATATAAAGATTGATTTTGCCTATTTCTTTTATTTTTTCAGATTTTTCTTTCCAGTCATCTGGAAAAGGAATGCCCATTATAAATCCATCATAAAAGATATCTATTCTTGTTTTTCCTAATCTCCAGATATTGCAAATCTTATCTGCATTTTCTTCTTTTAATCCTGCTAAATTAAATAATTTTTTTATGTTTTCATAACTTTCAGTTGTAAGAAAATCAATATCTTTTGTAGCTTCCTTGATACTCTTAAGAATCATTGCAGTTCCCCCTATTGCAAATAATTTAATAGACTCATTTAAATCTGCAATTAAGTTTAGAAAATTGTCTAATTCTTCAATGCTTGTAATATGCGGATTTTTATATCTATTTTCATACATTTTTATACACTTATTCATATGAAAACATATGAATATTTAAATCTTTCTATTTCCCCTCAATCTCATCACATCTCGCAGTATCATTTCCATGTCAGGAATTTTCATTAATTCTTTAATTCCTGATCATCCAGAAAACCCACACAATCATCAGGGTTTTCTTGATATCGAAACACTTTAGCATAACCTTCTTGCACCATCTGTTGATTCACAAATAATTCAACTCCAGATATGTTTACATAAACATATCTTAACAGCCTTCCATATGCATCCATATCAGTTTTATCTTTCTCTAGCCTTACTTCTTTATTAAGAATCATGTCAAAAAGAAAACTAGTAGCTTCATCTGCACCTTTTTTGCCTTTTTCAGGTGCATCTACACACAGCAAGCGCACAGTTGTATTATCAGAAAGCTCAAATGTATCTCCATCAATAATCCGAGAAACATAAATATTATTGGAATTTTCATTTGTATTTGTTAAATTAGATTTATTTTCTTCAGGGTTTTCTTGTAAGCTTATTATGTGGATTGCCAGAATGAGCAGGGCGATTAGTATGATTATTGAAATGAGGACGAGGAGGAAGGTTTTGATGGGTTGCTTGTTCATTTTTTTCTTTTTTTAGAATTCTTCGTAACTTCTAATCCTAAAGAACCAGTATAGCCGCATTTTCTGCAAACATAATTTTGAGGATATCCTCCTTTTGTAAAGAATATTTGATGTAATTTCGATTTGCATTTCGGGCATAATAAATTAGTCTTATTAGAAAAAGAATCAATATTTCCTCCAGCTACAATTACTCTTTTTCTAAATTCTATCCACTTTTTCCATAGCCCCATAATTCAAGTTAGATATTTTTCTTATTTATATCTTTCTTTTGAGCATAATCGAATCTTTCTTTGCCTCGCTTCTCTAAAGATTTTTGAGGTTAATTAAATAAAATCAATTTTAAATGTTAGTAGGCATTAACATAATTATAAAAACAAGAATAGAATAAATAAAAATCAATATATTAAGAATTAAACCAAATATTGCATAGAACTTTCCTTTTAGTTCCTTATTTCTATGAATTTTAATAAGAGAAATTATTGATATTATTATTCCTGATGAGCAGAAGAAATAAGATACTACATTGATTATAAAAACAACAATCTCAAAAGGATCTATGCTTCCTAAGGCCATTAAAAGAAAAAAAAGTAAATTTAACATAAAAATAAATATAGAAATTATAAAACTTATAATCGCTAACTTGCTAGTTTTCATCTTCTAATAAATATTCACTCCTTTTTAAGTTTTATCTCCCCTTTCTTAACTTCAACTTCAAGCTCATCTCCTTCTTTGAAGCATGATTGTTTGATAACATCATTTGGGAGGACAAGGACTATTTTGGATGGGTTTTGTAGAAGGGGGGAGGGGTTATTAATCATATATTTTCTAGAACAGATTTATTTTTAAACCATCTAGTAGTATTATCAGAATGGATGAAAAACCAGTATTGGCAGTAGAAACTGAAAATTTTTTTCTCCCTTTAAAACTTTCCAGAAGAAATTTAGAAACTGCTGTTGCAGACACAGGCTACTTGCGGGCAAGAATGTCTCCAAAAGATGTAGGAAAAGTGATTGCTCATCTGGAAAAAGTTAAACCAGAAACTGATTGGGATAGAATAATGCAATATTCATTTGCTTTAACAGGTCATGATTTCAGTGGAGGAGATGACTCTCAGGATTTTGCGGATATGGGTTTTGTATTTAGAAATTGCGGGGGCCCGTGTTTATATTTTGATTTTGAAAATGCCAGGTTTAATAAAATGGTTTATGAAAAAGTCGGTGATCCTGTTATACTTGATTCTAGAAACAGTTATTTTTCTCAAAATAGAGTTAAATTAAGAGAGGCGCCTGATTTTAGAAAAGCTGCTTTGGAGTTATTTAATACCTCTTATTGCCAGGTTTGGCAGTCTTTATTAAAAGAATTTGAAAGAGAATTAAATGTTGAATTTGTATTAGAAGAAAAAGATGGTGTGATGATAGCAAGGCAAAAAATTCCAGAATATGCTAACCCTGTTTTTATACTTCAAGGGATAATTGACACAGATTCTGGCGGCGCATCTGCAAGAGTACAAAGATATGAAACTCCTATTGTAAAACTTATGAAATCTTTAGCTGGTTCTGATTCTAAATCAAAACAGCCAGTAGAACATTAAAACAATCTCGCAAGAAGTTGAAATGCTGTATAACTCTAAGGAGTTGAGGGGGAAGAGTGTGGAGGAGTGGATGTGAGGAGGTTATTTTTATGTATTATTATGCTTTGATTACATATAAGGAAGTCAGACATTATTATATGTAACTGCAAACATTTATAAACCTCATTTTATTCTATTTTATATGAAAAAAGAGGAGGTGATAATTCTATGGCAGATAAAATAAAGAAAACTCCTGAAGAAATTCGCGCAGAAATTCTTAATCAGCTTAAAGAGGGTCCTAAAACAATTGGGGAGATTGGAGAATCTGTTGGCTCAAACTGGCTTACAATTGAAAAATTTATCAAGGAATTAAAAGAGGAAAAAATTGTTTTTGAAATAATCTCATCCCCTAAAATGAAGGTATATAGAAGTACAGAAGATTTAGCATATTACAGCCTGCCTTTTTCAGATGAAACAAGAAACAACTCTTCATCATTGTTGCATGCAATTGCAGAAAAATGGAAAAAAGAGACAGGAGTAATTCCTTCAAGAACAATGTTGCAAAAAGTTGCAGTAGAATTAATAGAACAATCTACAGGTAAAATAAAAGAGATTCCTGTCTTGAGGTTCCATTATGGCCAAACTCTTGCAGTAAGGTATGAAGAATCTTCTTCTGCACATTACAAACCATTTAACTTTAATGAGTTTCAGATAACTCTTTTGAAATCGCTAATAAAAAAATATCATGGAAGGTTATGCAGAGATGCCAAGTCAGATCAATACAAAAAACCAGGGATGGAACTATACAGAGAAAAAGAAGACAATCTTATAAAAGGATTTTCCTTTTTTAGCCAAGAGAATAAAGAAAAAATAGAAAAAAGCCTGTTAAACTTATCAATTTTTTATCCAATTGAATTAAAAAATTCCTTTCCAATTTTTGATAAGTTTATCTATTGTTCCACAATTTTATTAAATTTAAAAGATTCTGAAACTAAAAAGCAAAGTTTTAACAAAATCCGCGAGCTATTTTCATTAGTATGGGATGCTATAACAACTGAATACTTTTTTTATGATGCAGAAAAGCATATACCTCCTGAAAAGAAAGAATTATTCTATCAGATTAGAGACAGCATCTTAAATCTTAAACTTGCGAGTTTAAACTCTTTAATTGCAGATTTAGAGTCAGAGGTTAATTCAATAAATCCGGAGGAAATAGAATCTCCTTCTGATAAAGAATCCTTAGAAATAAGGCAGATATTTGCAGAAGGCGCAGAGGTGGAATAATGAATTGGTTTTTAGATATGTGTATTATTATATTTTATGCATCAGACACAAAAGGGGCAAAATCCATTAAGTCTAAGGACTTTGTTAATAATAAAAAAGACAAGAAATTCTTTGTTTGTTGTTATATCACTAAAGAAAATATGCCTAAATGGATTCGAAGGCAACATGCGATTTTGAAAATTATTGGAAGGAAACTTAAAAATCCTTCCTGTGAAATAGAAAAAATAGAAGAGTATAATCTTTTATTTAGGCAAGACATAATAATTCTAAAAAAACTTCTGGCACAGGCTTCTTGCTTAGAAAATCGGCAAGGGTATTATGAAAAATTGAAAAAAAATCACAATTTAATGATTCAGAGGATAAATTATTTTTTATTAAAACTGATTGATAAAGAAGTAGTTCCTATAAAAGAGATTAACTTTGAGTTGAAAAGCACATTATTTACTTTTCTACAAAACCATTCTGATGCCATGACTCTCGCGTCAGGAATACAATATGCTCAAGAAGAAAAAGAAAAAGAATTAAAAATCCTGACAGGAGATAAACATGATTGGAACAAGAATAACTTAAAATGGGTTTTTAGTTCTCGTCCAGATTTGGCCAAGAAGTATGCCATAATTCCAGAAATAGTTTATGTCCAAAGGATGTAATATCTTACTTTTTCTTGAGAATAATTGAGCCTGGCTTTGCCTTTGTTTTGAGTCGCTGGGTTTGAATCTCAATCATAATTAATATAAAACACTATTTCTTATTTAAATTATGAGAACATTCAGCAATAATGACTCTATCTATATTGGAAGAGAAGCTGGAAAAGAGATTCATGAAAACATAAGAAATGCCAAAAAATCTGTAAAAATAGTTTCACCTTATCTTTCTCCAGATTATGTAAAAGATTTGTTGAAATTGCATAATAAAGGTGTAAAAATAACGCTTATTACCTGCGATAAAATAGAAACTAATGATTATTCTGACCTTAGCACTCTTGATTTAGTTAAAAAAGAAAAAATCATTAATGAAAAATCAACTAGGCTAAAAAAGAAAATATTCAAATTATTTGCTTGGATGTTTGTTTTTTCAATCCTGTCAGCAATTCCTGCATTTATTTTCCCAATGCTGTTTTTCCTTTCAGGAATATTTTTGTTAGCAAGCCTTATATCACTTATTTATTCACTTTCTATTTCAGATTATTCTTATAAATACAATCCTCTTTTTAGAATAAAGGTTTTTGATTCTCATTCAGGAAAAAAGCCATATAGCACAGAGCTTATACACTCAAAAATCTTCATAATTGATGAAAGTGTTTGTTTTCTTGGTTCTGCTAATCTTACTTATAGTGGTTTCAAAACCCACTATGAAACTGCAATAAAAATCCAAGATGCTCGCGCAATATCTGATATCTCAGAAGAAGTTGAGATGTTATATGCTTCAAAAGAACTCAAGGCGAAAAGTGTGGAGGAGTGGATGTGAGGGGAAAGTAAGAATAAATAACTGAATTAGTTAGCTAACAGAGACATTCATGTTTCCATGAGACGCAAAATTTTTCATATTCCACCACAAAAACCTTGCAGTAGTTGGATCTTGTTCCAGAGTAGATATTGCCTTATTGAAATTCTTCCTAATAGCGTTCTTTGCTCTTTTAAATGCCTCGCCAGTTCTATTTCCCTTGATTAACGCTTCAATAAATATGTTAGAGTGTTCTAAAAATAATCCTGCTGTTTTGTCTAAGAGGGGCCTGCTAAAAAGTTCTGGTTCGTAGACAAAAATAAAATCATCTTCATAGCCAGTATAATTTAAAGCCCCTGCCTGAATGCTTTTAGGCCCAAGAATTTTTGCAGATTTGCACGACAGGGCATAAACTATCCCAGATTTTAGCATATCTTCATTAACTCCAGCCTTAACAAGTATTTGATTTTGGTGTCCAGTGACTAAATCCGCGTTACCATGCCCATTAAGCATTATTAATTCAGGAGAAAATTTTCTTATCTTGCTTTCAAATTCTTTTTTATTGGCTTTTTCCCCTTGTAAATCCAATATTCTTGCGCCATGACTTTCCGCAATTTTTATTGCCTCTTTGCTCCAATTAGAAAGATAGTACGTAGTATCATCATGTTCTGGGCGAGTAATCAAAAAAGTAAAATTCATCTTACTATTCCCTGTTTCATTGCTCTGAGAAATTCTAGCTCCACCTCCACAATCTTTTTGCCAACTTCTGAGCTTGACTTTACGCCATCTATCAACTCTTCCTTGCTGAATTCACCATAATTTCCAATAGATATCTTCTTGTTTGAAGGAATAGTTTCCAGTCTTGCTATCACTAATTCTTTAATTTCTTCAGTTAATTCCTCACTCATATTAACAATCTCCTGATTTTAAGAGGCAGAAAAATATTATTTTTCTTCATATTATTTTTAATTCCTCCAGCATTTGCAATATTTTTTTAGATTTTCCAGTGTCATTAGATACCTCTATGTATGCAACATTCCATGTTATTGGCTCTTTTTCCAGCACCAATACTATTTCTTTTCTGACATTCAAGGGAATATCTGCGTATATCCTCAAAAATTTCTCTCTTAATCCCTTCTTTGTTTCGTTCATGTTTTTCTTAAGAGTTAAATGGATTTAAACCTTTGCTCTTCAATTCAAGATTTTCCCCTTATCTGAAGTTTTATTGAGCCTGACTTTGCCTATCCTCCAAAATCAATCTCTTCTTGCGCAGAGTTTCCTGCTTCATCTCTTATTATTAATCTAAGGTTGCTGTAAGCATCACTTAACTTGAATTTATATTCACATTTTCCATCTTTTAATCTGCTGCACAATCTTTTTTCTCTTGTTTTTCCGCGATAATCATAAGATAAAACCACTTCATCAAAGTTCTTTTCAGTTATTGACATATCAAAATAAATATAATTTGAGTATCTTCCTTCGCCTCTTGTCCAGAAAGAATCTGGATTGTTTAATACAGGTGGGGAAGTGTCAACATAAACACCACTAACTGTTTTTGAATCAGTATTTTCTGCAATATCTGTAATTGTGAAAGTATATTCTATGGTTTCTCCATTAAAAGCAGATAAATTTTGCAAAATTGTTTTTTCAATATTTTTTCCAGATTCACAAGCATATGCATAAGCAACAGAATTTGAGTATCCTTGAATTTCTAATTTTAATGACTGGCAATTGTCTTCTGTGTATTTAAGGTAAAAATCACTTCCATTTGTATATTTTCTTCTTGATGGTTTTGTTGTTGAGATTCTGGGGGATTTGGAATCGATGAAAAATGAGACATTTTCTTCATCAGCAACTTTATCATCTTTGATTGCTCTAAAAATTATACTATGATTTCCATCATTGAATGATTTTTCCCTATCATAAGAATTACAATTGCTACACAATCTTCTTTCTCGAGGATTTTTATCAGTTAGATCCTCATAAGTTATCTCATCTACTTGTTGTGTTGTTTTTAAATCTAATAAAACTCTTTTATTATCAGAAATATTCATTTTTGGAGAATTAACTATTAGTTTTGTAGGGGCGGATTTTTTACATTCAAAATTGCTTTCGTTACATCCAAGGGAACATAAATGGCATCCTCCACTTGAAAGATTTGTACAATAAGATTGTTCTGTTCCAGGATTATTGCAAGTATATGTTATAGTTGTTTCACATGCGTTATTTCCATTGCAATATTTGTTGGCAAAGTCTGTTCCACAATCTGAGTTTTGGTAACAATTGATATTTATTATTTCTTTTTCTAAATAGATATCTGCGTACATTTGTTCATCTGGATAATAAATATCTACTTGTTGGTTTGTTCCAGTTGCAGTATCTTTTACAACATAAGTACCATATTTGTCAACAGCACTTGATTTGTAGGTATCACTTGACCAAGAAATTAATCTACTTGCTCCTACACCCTCAAGAGTTGAGAAGTAAGGAGTATCAATTGCAAGTTCAGTTGTTCCTGTTGTTGTTAATGGTACACAAATAGCATCTCCATATGTATCTCCATCTTTTTTCTCTTCAAGGAATAATACAACTGGTCCTAATTGTGCACTAAAGTTACAATCAACATCACCATCTTTCTCAAAGTCTAAACCACTTAAGATAGATGCGTTTTTATTGTTGTAAACCCATAACCAATTACCATATGTAACTGATTCATTACCGTATGCAGGATTTGTCTTGTTGCTGTAAGTCATTGTTTCACTTGTAACAGTTTCATAACCTGAGGGCATTATAAATGTCGCACCAGTTCTACCAGTTACATTCATTGTTGTTTCTTTTAAAATAGCTAACCATCCGCCTTTAGCCAATTTGATTCTTGGGAAAAGAACTAGACTGCCTGTTGTACTCCAAGTAAGTCTTACTGAAGTTGAATTTGCCCAAACATTATAATCTTCACTACCAATACTCAATATTTTTAATCCTGATATGAAATTTCCTATTACCTGATATTGTTCTCCTGTAATAATATCTGTAAATATAACATAATCTGTAGGATTTCCATTATTTGTTACAGAAATATCTGAAACTTCCAAGATTCTTCCATCATCACCACTATTGATAATAATGTACTCCTCTTCATGTGCTGTTTCATTTTCCAAAACATGTATTGTCTTATTTGCAGAATCAGCAGCAACTGCTTTTGCAGCAGTGCTTGTAGGATTAGAGTCATGAGCATAGTTAAATGTATACTCTTTATCTGCCAATGCACTTGTAAAAGTTACTCTTGCATTTGCAGTATTATCAGTATCAACAACTATATGATCTCTTGTTTCTGCTGTTATGCCTTCAGAAAGTCCTGAAAAGCTTAGTTTAAAGCTTCCAAATACAGGGTCAATAAACTCTTGTCCGGGTAAAATCGCATCTTTATCTGAATCTGGCGCATAAACACTTATTGTTATTTTTGATAATGCTCCTAAACCTCCTGAAAGTGTGGCTTTTGTTCCATCTATTACTGAGTTAGAACTTCCTTTTGTTACAGCACTTCCATCTAAAAGAGTTATTCTTTCAATATTATTTTCTAAAACAAGATTATGGTTATTTGTTAATGTCGAAATAGTAAAATTTTTACCAAAAAAGGTTATATTCTTTCCTTTGGAACTAGGACTTGTGAAATTAACTAACCCTGAAAAAATTATTGTTGAATTGTACATATAGTTTGTAGAAGAGGTGCTTGTAGAAAATCCTAGTGTTGGATCATTTAAAAATGTTGGTTGGTGTAAATACATAAGGTAGGTGTTAGTTCCTAAATCAATTACCTGTTCATAAACTGTATTCATGTTTCCTGAAAAACTTTTATTCTCCAGAAGAGTAAAATCATTTTTTGTTATAATATTCTTTATAGAACTTAAAGAATCATTAAAGTATATTTTACTATAATTTGTAGATAAACTAACAGAATCATGAGGATCATAAATATAATCTATGCAATAAGGTGCTCCTTGAGGAGGACAAGAAGCATATCCATTTGTGCATGAAGGAGCTGGACATCCATGACAAAATGTGCCATATGTTGAGGGGCAAGAATCTTCTGAATCTTTTACTCCATCTTTATCTGTATCTCTATTAGAATAAGAAGCCAAACAAGCATTCATTTCATCCCTTGTGCAAATTTCTCGTTGCCATTCTGATTCAATTTGATGAATTTCGGATTCAGTATCACAATCAATTATAGGAGGATAGCTACAATCATGTATACAAAATGGTATTCCAGAAATATTGCAAATTGGATGATGATATACTCCACAGGAGGGCATTGGACATCCATGACAGTAAGTTCCGTAAGTAGAAGGGCATGCATCATTTATATTAATTACTCCATCATTATCCTCATCATGAGTTGATTCATAGAATAAAATTAACAACCCGGCATTATAACTTATTGTATTTCTCATAAGGTAATCTTGTAAGGTGGTGACGTCTGATTGAGATATTTGGGGTGAACAGTATTGAACCCAAGCACATTTACACCTCCAGTAGTAATTATCACCCTTATAAGCACCATCAGAATAGTATTTGTCTAGTATATTAATTATTTCTGGATTTTTGTAAGATTTTAACGCTAGATTATTAAATTGTATTTGAAAATCTTGTTCTTTTATTACTACAAGATTTTCAAAAGATACATCTGATGCGGCAGCATAGCATTCTAAATTATCTATTAGGGTTAGTCCATGATAGATTAGATAAGTATGTGCGGGGACACTTGCATCCTGCAATAAATGTGAAACGTATCCAAGTTCCGTATAGGCATTATTTTTATCACCTTCACTGTACTTTAATAGGGCATCATTCCACCAAAGTTTTGCTTCATCGTAAGCACTTGCCCAATTTTTTGAATTAATACTTCCTTTTGTAATGGGATTATAAAAATGAGAAAAGTTAAAATTAATACAATCTGCACAGGTGGGAGGTTTTCCACCCTCTTTTTCAAACGTGTCAAGTTGATTAGCTGCTTCGCTAATTATCTCCCGATAACTGTATATTTCACTAAATTTAGATGGCAAGGGATAATGGTTCTCCACTAATCTTATGGATTTATCAGTTAATTCTTTATGGTCATTACCAAAACCTAAAACATCTCCCCACCACATTGGTTTTATAATACTGCCATTTTCTAGATTATCCGTGCTGCTATTGTTTGCTTGGACTATTGGTAAAATTAGCATAAGTAAAAACAAAGATAAAAACCATCTATGGGATAATCTCTTTAAATAATTCAACAATAAGAATATAAATAAGGGCATGAATCCTATAAATATGAACAAAACTAAATATTCATCTATTTTAATCTGCGGATTTAAGTCCATACCCCAGAATATTGTTTTAATTAGGTATATTCCAATTAATCCTAAAAATATCCAACCAGTATATTTAAAACTTTTATTTTTTTGTATTAAAAAAATTAAAATGGAATTAACAACCAGAATTATAGAGGGTACTATAAAATATCCTAGATTATATGCATAACTAATTGAACTATCTAATTGTAAAATAAATGTAGGGAGAAAATATCTAATATAAAATCTTTCTAGTAAGTAAATAATTCCGGGAAGAATTGCTATAATTGGGATAATCCCCCCAATCAGTGCTCCTTTCCAAACTCTTTTCATAAATTCTCTAAGAAACCAGATAATTTAAAACTTTCCCAATAAAATTCATCAAAGAATAGTGGGGAATTTTTTTGTTTTTGTTAGAATTAAATTATAAATGAGAATATCATGAGTCTTCTATAATTTTCTTTAAATTAGCCATGGCTGAGAAAACAGAAAAGAGAGCAATAGAAATAATTGAAACTAAAAGTCCAATGCGTGTTAATATTCTTTTCTCATATTCCTCTCTGGATAAGATTTTTTTTGGAACCCATTTTTCCTGATAAACTACCCTTGAGGAATCATTGCTTTTTCTATATCCAAGGAGATCTATAAAATATTCTTTATCATTTTTATTTACTATAAACCAAAAATAATCTATTGAACCATTATCTATAATAAAGTGGTAATCTTGGTAATTTTGTGGACCTTTAGATATATTCTCAAATTTTATTTTTTTAACTTGACCTTCTTCAAACCAGACATCTAAAGATTTTACTTCGGGATTTTTTATTTCACAAATAATAGAATCATAATCAAGGAGGTAATCAATATATTCTTCACTACGGCATTCGAAAATTATAGTTGAGAGATTATTCTTTCCTGATTCCATCGGAATATTAAAAGGGAGGTCATTAATATATAGAGTTCTTGTTTCAATTAGTCCAATTATTAATATAAGCAATATAAGGGTCAAACTTAATGAAAAATAGAGATTATCAAATTTTTTTTGAATAATTTTTTTCTCTTTTAAAACAGAAAGCCCAACAGAAAAAACCTGATAAATAGCTAAAAAAATGTACAAAAAAACAATACCATAAAATATCCAATATTTTACAATGTATTCTGTGGAAAAAATGTAATTTAGGATATCTTTAATTAGGGGAGGTATCAGAAAAAAAGCAATAACTAGATTAGAAAGAACTAAAGGAATAGCAATAAAATTCGAAAAAGGAGAGTTTATTTTTTTGATCTTTGTGATAACAATAAAAGAGATTAATAAAATAGTAATCAAAACCGTAAGACTTAACTTTAAATCATATTTTAAGATAACTACTGCTAATCCAAAAAGGAGAAGAGATACTCCAGAAAGAGAAGTTAAAAAGTTTTTTCTTCCTCTACCCAAAACAAGATTTTCTAATCCCATAGAAAATAATACTGCTCCTCCGAACAATAGATTTTTAAAGATAATAAACAAAATTAATGATAATCCTATTATCCCCCATAAGATTACAGATAAAATATTTTTTTTCAAAAATTCTTTAATTTCCATTTTTTAGACACCCTCAAAGAATTTAATAGCAAAATTACAAAAATCAATTATCACATCTTTATCTAACTTAAATTCTTTCCTACTTCCCAAATATTTTTTGTCTTTAGGGGCTATAGATTCTCCTTGAATAAGTTCCTTAAAAGTTATGCATTTAATGTGCTTTTTTGAAACAACTATAAAATAAGCATTTTCAAAAGGATAGTCTTTGGGTAAATTTTCTATAGAAAAGACTTCATCTTTCCTAAATTTAACTTCTACAAAAAATACTTCATTAGTTTTAGGATTTTGAACCACAAAGTCAGGCATTCTTCTTATCTCATTTGCAACATCTCCCCTTACCCCTTTCAATAGTTTCAAAATTCCAGGAACTGTATTTTCCATTCCATATCTAAAAACATTATAATCTAAAGATAAAAATAATTCTT
>CAZWEB010000009.1:11578-20688 GCA_964632115.1 Candidatus Woesearchaeota archaeon | reverse complement strand
CAGGTTTTAGGTATTTATAAGGTTTATTGTTATTAAGAAAACAAGTATATATTTTCAATTAAACACAAACTCAGGTTTTGCAATAATATCTCCTTCGCTTGCTTTTTTATAAACTCCAATAAATCTTTCTCCAAAAAACAAGGCAAATATTTCTGAATCTGGGATATCTCTAGTTAAATCTTGTTTCATCAATGGTTTTCCAGTAAGAATCTGCCTTAAGCTTGATTCATTTGCTTGTGCCTCTGGCATGATTTTTTTAAGAGCCTCTTCAGCAGGAACAAGTATTTTTCTTAAAACCTGCTCATTGCCTTTTTCAAATTCAGCAACAGCTTTTTCAAAATCATATAAATTTACAAAAGGATATTCTTTATCATTTTCAGAAAAAATTCCTGCCTGAGTTCTGCGAAGTTCTGTCATATGCGCTCCGTTGACTTCACTTGCCTCGCCTAAATCATGCACAAGTTTCCTAATATATGTCCCTGCCTGAACTTTTGCGAGAAAAAGAAAATCTTTTTCTTTTTTTTCAAGCAATTCAAATTTTTTAATCTCGCGCTCTCTTACAGCTCGTTTAACTCTTGATTTTTTAGGAGGCAATTGCTTTATTTTCCCAATAAAATTCTTATTAATTATCTCCTGCAGTTTTTCAATGCTTATCTCTGCATTGATTTTCATTATCCCTATATAAGTTTTATCTCTATGCATAAAAAACTCGCTGAGTTTGCATGCTCTGTTCAAAGCAACAGGAAGAACTCCGGTTACTTTTGGATCAAGTGTCCCAAAATGACTTGTTTTCCTCAAGCCAAGTTTTCTTTTGATAACTTCATCTGTCTGAAAGCTTGTAGGTCCAGATGGCTTGTCAATATTAATTATGCTAAAATTAATAAGTTCCTGAATTGGTTTTTCTTGGGATTTCATATTTCAAAATATATTCTAAGATATATAAGTGTTTTTAAATTGAAGATAAAATCTCCTGCACAAAGAAATCTCAATTTTTTCCATAAATTCTTTCAAGCTCTTTCATATTAATCTCATCGCTTTTTTTCATAGTTTTGTTTGCAATTCCTGGCCCAAAAAGTCTTATAAGCCATGCCCAAACCTTGTTTTTTGGATCCTGGTAATCTTTTACAGATTCAGCAAAACCATTATACAAGACTACTCGCGCTTCTTGATATTCTGTCAGGCTCTCTTTAAATCCTTCTTTGCTGAATGTCTTTCTGATTAAATCATTAAAATCATCTGAAGGCGAGTTTATATTTGATTCAATTACTTTCTTAAAAAACTCTGCCCGATTTTTTGCAAAAGGCAGGTATCCTTCTTTTACTATTGGATTTTCATAATTAATATAAGTTTCTTTGGCAAGAGATTTTTGATGCTGCCTTAATTTTTCAGCTAAATCAGCTACCTCTTCATTATTAATATTCTGAAAAATATGTGAAACAGCCATATCAAGGCACATTCTGTGAAACTGAACATATCCCTCAATAACCCCCTCTCTGCTTGTCAGCTTGATATTGTTTCTAATCTCCTCAGAATTTTTAGCCATAAAATCAATATATCCTGTGCGATTTTCATCTCCCCTCATAAAACCATAAAGATAATTTTCAGCTGCCTTGCGTATGATTCTCTTATTTTCTTCCTGAACATTCACGGTTCTTTTGCTCTCTTCTGCATAAGCAGGGCAAGAATAAGTTCCAAGAATGCTTGATATTCCAACCACTACTGCTGCCAATCCGGATATTATAGTTTTTCTTTCCACATTATTCTCCTAGAGATTATCTCAAATTTTTACAGATTTCCAGAAAGATAACTCTTTCTTTTTTCCTCTGGAAACTTCTCAATTGAGTATCTAAGCATTGTTCTTGGCATGTTTTTATATCTTTTGTTTTCTTTTAAAAATTCCTCTTCAATTTCTAAATTTTTCTTGCCAATTTCCCGCAGCATCCAGCCAACAGCCTTATGGATTAAATCATGCTTGTCATTTAATAGGGTTTTGGAAATTTCAAGAGCCTCTTTAAAATCATTTTCTCTGATAAATGCGAAGCAAGAAATTATCGCTATGCGCTTTTCCCATAAATTCTCTGAATTTGCTAATTTATGCAAAATTTCGCGATTTTTATCAAGTAAAAAATCACCAACAATTTTTGGAGCAGACAAGTCAACTAAATCCCAGTTGTTTATGTTTCTTTTTTTTGCATTTTCTAAATAAAACTCAAATATTTCTTTTTTCTCTTTTTCAGATTTTTTTTTGCATGCTTTTTTGTATTTTTCAATTAAAATCAGCAAAGCCACAAGCCGATATTCATGTATCTTGGAGTTTAAGAGGCCTTGGATATCCTCCAGACTAGCCTCATTTTGAAATTGCCTTGCAATTTTTCTTTGTTCTGGCACTGTTATTCCTAAAAAAACATCTCCTTCTCCATATTCTCCACGAGCGGTTTTAAAGAAGCGTTGGAGAAGTTGTGCTTTTTCAGAATTTGCAAGTTTTTCAAGTTCTTTTTTTAATTTCTCAATAACCATTAATAAAAACTGTCAAGTTGACTTTTTATATTTATCACCTGAAAAATTAGAGTAATTACCTTAATTTATCCTGCTCGAAAGATTTATAATCATAAGTTATTTAAAGATATTATGAAAAAGAGGAGAGCAATGTCTAAATTAAAAGTTAAACCAGCGTCTAAATCTAAAGTCAAGTCTAAATCCAAGTCTAAAGCAGCACCTAAGTCTAGGAGAAAAACTATATTGGTGCTGTCTATTGCATTATTAGTGATGATAGTTTTTTCTGCCGTTCTATTCTTTATTTATCATCCTCGCCCAGGCATTGAGGATAGAGAAATTGTCCGGGATTTGATTATTAAAGATATTATTGACAATCAAAATACAGATAAAGTAACAATCACTTTTGAAAAACCAGATATAACTCGGATTAAAGCAAATGTTGAGATCATGTTAAATTATGGTCCAGAATTTCCAGAATCCTGTGTAAGTTATAATTATGAACTCTCTAAACTTCATGGTACTTGGGAAATAGTTTCAAGTGAGCAAACAATAGTTTGCTGATTTTTCTTTTTTGCTCAAATTTCCTCTTTTTCAATCTCAATTCTGTCAAATGTTGGAAATTCTTCAATTCTGAATATCTTGTGCTTGCCATGATTTGCTTGATTTAATAATTTTCTTGCTGTTTTTTCAGAAAGAATTGTTCTTTTTTTGTCTTTATCATAATAAGTTCCCTTGAGTTTCAGCTTTTTGTTTATAACAATATAGATTACGCTTCCATCTTTTGTTCTCTTTCCAAAAGGAAGAATATCATGCAAAAGCAAGCGGTTTTTATACTGGCTACAGTTTTTCAGTTCAGCAGTGCATAAATGAATCTTGAGTTTTATTTTTCTTTTTTCCAGATTTTTAAGTATCCATAAGCCAGCCTCTTTGCTTTCAGAAACAACATATCCACCTTGTTTTAACTTGTATTTTTTTGTCATTTTGTCAAAATTAGTGTCACTTAATTCAAGCTCATTTAAATTCACAAATCCGATAAAATCTTTTGCTTGCAAAATAAAATCAAGAATTTCCTGCTTTTTGTCAGGCAGAAGCGGAAGTTCAATTCCTATATTTTGTTTTTTGAAAAACAATCTTGCTAATTTTATCTTTTCTATATCTTCTGTTTTGCCAGAACACAGAAACTCAGGATGAAATCTGACTTCATCAATATATTCTGTCAGTTTTCTCAATTTTTCTTTTGAAACTAATTTTGTCGGCAGATAAATGTGAATATGGAATTTCTTTCTAAAATTATCTTTCATTGCTTTGGCATATTTTATAGTCTTATTTAAAGATAGCAAGGGATCTCCGCCTGTAATTCCTGCACCAACAGATTTTGATTCTTTAATTTCTTGAATTAAATCTTTAATTTTCCTGCATTTTCTTTCATTGACATAGATAACATCTTTGTTTTTTCTTTTCCTGCTTAAAGAGCAATACCAGCAGTTTCTTGAGCATTTTCCAGAAACAAAAAGCACAAGTTTTTTTCCAAGAACACAGTGTTTACATCCTTTTGCAATTCCATTCATGCAAAAAGAACTAAACTTTGTTTTTTTAATGTTCATAGAACTAATAATAAAAATTAGATTAAAAACTTATCTTCTTTTAAGGAATATACCTCCTTATTATTTCTGCATAGCCATTCTGTGAATTACTTGTTTTTTGTCAGCTGAAGTATGCTTTGCCTGCTTGGCTTGTTTTCTCTGGGCTTTCAAGCCAGATTCTACTGTTGATTTTTCCTTTTCAGACTCTTCTTTCTTTTCTTCTTTTGTCTGCTCCTCTTTCTTCTCCCCTTCTTTTTCCTTTTCAATCTTTCCTTCAAGTTTTTCTCCTTCAGCTTTTGTCTGCTCTGCCTTTCTTTTATCAGATTTTCCTGCTTTTTCTGTTCTTTTTTCTCTTTCTATTTTGTATTGTATTATTTGAGGAATTTCAGCAAGTTCTACTCTTACAATTCCATTTTCATCTTTTTTTGCTTTTATTTTAATTCTTACAGGAGGTTTTTTAATGCCTCTAAACCAGATTTCTTCATTAACATACTTGTCAATTTTAATTTTATTCAAATCCCTGTCATAAACTTTCATATGTTTGACAAGAAACTGTTTAATTGCCTTGATGGCCTTATTTGCTCTTTTGTATCTTGGAACTTTCAAAAACTCTCGTCTTAAGGGGATAGTATATTCTCTTTCTAGTATTTTTTTAGGTTCTGTTTTTGCCTTTGCCATTTTGTTTCTTTATTTTTATCCTAGATGCCTCTTTCTGAGTTTTCTTGGTTTAATCTTTAATTTAGAAGTTCTCCAGTTTCTTCTTACCCTTGTCATAGCAGATGGATGAACTCTCTTGCCAGGCCCAAATTTTCTGAGAACAGCCCAAAAAGGAGCCCATTTTGTTCTTCTGCCATGTACTGCAAGCTTCGCTTTTCTCTGGTATCTTTTTCTTCTAGTTGGCATTTTTATTTTAAATCTATTTTTAAATTTAATTTATTTAATATTGATTACCCATAACATAACCATAAAATTTTGAATTTTCAATTAACAAACCTTCTATTTCTTTTATTGATTGCATTTGTTTTGTTTGTCTTAACATTTTTATTTGGTTAATTTAATCTTGTGATTGTAGTGTTTTATTTAATATTATCTAAAAATTCTCTTCCTTTTTCTGTTAATTTTCTACCTGCTTTTTTGCCCTTGTTTTTTTCTGCAAAACCTGCTTTTTCAGCTTGTTGTAAGATTGTTCGTATAATTTTCCCGCCTGCTTTTCTGAATTCTTCTGGCTTAACTCCTCTGTCTTTTCTTCCACCATACCTGGTCCTTAAGCGATTAACACCAACAACTTCTTTAATATATAATTGCCTTAAAATAGAAGCAGCTCTTTTATGCCAAAAATCACTCTCAAAAGGCGGGCGTTCTTTATGTGGGGAGGTTTTAACAAACATTGCCCACTCAGGCATTTTAAATTCAGGAATTTCTTTTAGAGCAAGAGCTAATTTTTCATTAAATTCAGGCGCAGGTAAATCATATAGTGACATTTTATTATATATTGTTTATTCTGTTTTAATTTACAAGCCATTCCTTGCGGAATTAGAATATTCTATTAAGAACATCTAGCTTAAGATTACTTATTTTTTGAGTTTATAAATCTTTAGTTATTGGTTCTATTAATCTGGGAGCAATGGCACAATATTTCCTTCTATCAATTAATGTCATCTCTGTGAATATAATGCTCTTTAGTTATCTCTGTGCTTTTCTGAATTTTTTAAGAAAAATAGTAAATCCAAGAATTCTGTAATTATACTTGTTTCCAAGAACTTCCTGAATCTGTTCTGCGATTTCTTTTGTTTTTCCCTTCTCACGCCCTGCGCTTTTCAAAATCACAAGCTTGATGCTTGTCCTGTTTTTAAAAGCATTTTTTATTACTTCTGTAACTCCGTCTGTAAGTCCGTTTTTCCCGATTTGAATTGTTAATTGTCCTTTGTTCATTTTATCAATATTAATAGGTAATTGCCTCTTTTAAATTTAATTTACATAACCTTAAGTTACCAATACCATAACTATAAGATTTTGAATTTTCAATTAGCAAACTTTCTATTTTTGTTATTGATTGTATTATTTGTATTTTCATTTTATTTAGCAAGGATTATCTCTTTGTCTTTTATTTGTTCTGCCATCTTATTTAAATTATGCCCCAACTAATTCTAAATTCCTCCTTAATATTCTTCTTGAAATGCTTACTCTCCCTCTGACTGTTGTATGTTTTTCTCCTGTTATTTCTGCAACTTCTTTTCCTGTCTTTTCCATCAAGTCATATAGAATTGTTATTCCCTTATATTTGGCAGGAAGCCTTTCTATTTCTCTTCTTACTTTTTCTTCTCTTTCATGCCTGATTATTCTTTCAGATAATGATTCTTCCATTGCTTTTTTTTCATACAGCGATTCATCAACATCCTGAAAGCATTTTTCCTTTCTTTTCTTAAAACAATCAATAATCAAATTCCTAAAAACGCAGTTTAACCATCCGCCAAGCTGCCGGTCATTAAGTTCAACAATTGGATATCTATATAATCCTGCTTTACTGATTGCCTTAAGATAAAAATCACTCACAAAATCTTCAGCTTCATGAAAATTTCTTAATCTGGCATTGGCTCTTCCTAAATATCTTGTATAACTAGATCTCCCATTTCCTAAATCTTTAGCTAATAGTTCACCCAGGGCTCTTGACTTCTCAGAAATCTCAACCATGTTTTTCCTCAAAATTTAAGATATCTTTTTTCTTTACATTTATCTCCTTGAATTTTTTCACTCCAAATGTTCCAGGTTTCATGTCTTTATTTTTAAAAATATCTTTTCCCCTGAATATATGTACTTTGACATCTCCATGATTTTTTTTCCAGTCCTGCGAATATTTTGCGCAGAAAATCGCAGATTCTTTAATTTCTTTTTTTGTTGATTTTTTATTTTCTTTTTCTGATTTAATATTCACAAAAGGGCTTCCTGGTTTTGCTGTATGCAAAACAATCTCCTCGCCCTGAACCTGTTTAATAAGTTCTTCATTGTTTTCAGCACTCTTGCCCCCAAGAACAATTTTCTTTGAAGATGTTTTAAACTCCCGGAATTTTATTGTTTTCATAAAAATCAGAGAAAAAGAGAATTATTAAATGTTGTTATTTTTTAAACTACATTTACAACCAAATATAACTTAATGGATTTATCATAATGATAATAAAACAGCCCTACTATAAATTAATTATAACTTAATAATAAAATTCTATTATGTCAGGAATGCTATGCGAAAACCACACCCTTTAGTGTGTGAATGAAGCATTCCCGAGCATCCTAAAATTCCAACAAACCACGCCTTTTAAGGTGTGGTAAACGCAAAGGAATTTTTTGATTTCATTAAAATTTTTGCTAATTACTATCTCAAATTTAAGAATGAATTTCTTTATCGCACTCTTGGGTAACCCCACTGCTCTAATGCAATTTGTAATTCGATATGATCTTTAGCATATTTTCTGAGCGAAATTCCTTCCATAGATGATTGTATTGCTTGCCTTAATGCTATTGCTCCCCTTAATGTTCCAAGCTTATGACCATGGCATCCGCCTCCTGCCTGTATAACTAAATCTTTTCCCAAATGTTTAATCAGATAAGGAACATGTCCTGGATGTAAACCACCGCTAGATACAGCTAAGGTTGATTTAATTTTCCCCCAGTCTTGAGAGAGCCTTGTTTTAGTTGCTTTAACATTCTTTTTTTCAATTTCTTCTTCAATCTCAGAAACTTCTTTTAATGTTCCTTCAAGTTTGCCGACAACTGTTCCAATATGCAATGTGTCTACTCCAATTAATCTTGCCAAGTCAGCTAAAACCATCATTGAAATTCCATGTTTCTTGTTTCTTGTAAAAGCAGCATGCATTGCTCTGTGTGCATGAATAGCAAGCTTAAAATCAGCTTCACGCAGAGTCTGCAAAGCACCAAAACCTTCTGTAACAATATCTATCATAACAAATTTCCCGCCTAACTCCTCAACTAACTGAGTTCTTCTCATCATTTCTTTTGTTTCAGCAGTAACATTGACAAGATATGCTTTTTTCTCCCCTGTTTGTTCTTCTGCTTTATTAGCCATTTCCAAAGTTCTTGCAAGTCTTTCTTCAAATTTATTAAATTTTTGAGAAGAGAGGTTCTCGTCGTCTTTGACTATATCACATCCTCCGCACCATGCTTCATATGCAACTTCTGCATGGTCTTTTGTTTTTAATCCCAGTTTGGGTTTTACAATTGTTCCAAGCAGCGGACGCTCTTTTATTTTCATCATTTTTCTAATTCCTGGAATTCCATATCTCGGCCCCATGAAAGAATTTAAAATCTCATTTGGAATTTTTATATCTTCAAGCCTGAGATTCTTGACAATTTTCATTCCAAAAATATTTCCTGCAATGCTGCTTAATATATTTGGAGCATTTGCTTTTTCAAATAATCCAGAAGGATAAGCAACTTTAATCCAGTTTCCTTTTATAGAAAAAACCTTAGCAGCAAGTTTTTCAACATAGGATTTTTCTGTTGAAACCTCTGTCCATGTCCCAGTACTTGATTCCAAGGCAACATTATGCGCAGCTTCTTTTACTGAAACTTTATTTGGCTCAAGTCTAAACAAGCAGATTAAATCACTTGATTTTGGCTTGTACTTAAGATTTACAAAACTGAATTTCTCTTTTTTCATTACATCAATGGCAACCGAGTATTTTGCCTTCCCCAATATTTAATTGACTTAATTCTAATGAGTTAACAATACCATAACTATAATATTTTGAATTTTTAATTAACAAATTCTTCTTTTCTTGTATTTGGTTTTCTTGTTTTAACATTTTATTTAGTAAGGATTATCTCCTTGTCATTAATTTTTTTAACATTTTTTATTTATGGGTTGCTCGGTTTTAGGGCGAGGCAGTTCATTTTCCTCTTTGATGATTAAGTTCACACTTATTTTTAATTTTATTGATTTCATTAATTGTTGCTTTTTCAAATATTTTTAATTTTATTGATTTCATTAATTGTTGCTTTTTCAAATATTTTTAATTT
>CAZWEB010000009.1:8717-11478 GCA_964632115.1 Candidatus Woesearchaeota archaeon | reverse complement strand
TATTGATTTCATTAATAGTTGCTTTTTCAAATATTTTTAATCTTATTGATTTCATTAATAGTTGCTTTTTCAAGTATTTTTAATTCTTTTACATCTTCAGCAACAACATAAAGTTTGTGAATCTGCCAGCCAGCAAGATAAACTACTCCAAAATAAGGAGCATATTCCAAAATTGCTGGGGTGTTAATAATCCCAGAAACTTTTAATATTAACCATATTAAGATTAAAGCAAGAACAATCCATGCTATAATATCCCAGATGCTTACTCTTTTTTTCATATCTTATCTAAGAAAAACCCTATTTTAAATCTTACTGAATTTCCTTTCTTTATTGAGCTTGATTGTATTTTACACCAGAATATTCATCTTCATGAGCATGTGCTGTTTCAATTGCAATCCTTTCTGCAAGTTCTTCTATAGAAATGGAATGTTCATGCCTGTCTGCAAAAATTTCTTTAAGTTTCTTTTCTTTTTCTTCTAAGTCCTCAGATTCTTCATATTCTTTTTCTAATCCTTGTGTCTCAATTACTTTATGTCTTCTTCTTTTTAATGAATCTAATATTTTTTTAGGATCAAGTTCCCCTGAGAACCACATCTCAATTTCTCTGTCATTGTAAAATCCCCAGCCTATTTTTGTTCCCTTGGCTCTTCTATATTTTAAGCTTTCACAAGCTAAATTAAAACATTCATATGCTCCACTATTTGTATTGGCTCTTTTATTCAATCTATCTACTAACTCTTTTAGAGTTTTTTCTCTAGTATCCAAATCTCTTGGAAGTTTTTTATATGTTCTTAATTTTAATTTTAAATTTTCCATCTTTACCTCATTCATATAATCGTCTCTAAAATAAGACTAACTGCTTTGAATTTTTAGAAGTATTATTCTATCTTAGAGAAGGTTTATAAATGTTTGTAATAATTAATTTCACAATTTTTCTAATTTGGGTCCTTCTTGAGCATCTTTTATATGCCAGCCAAGTTTTTTAATCTTTTCTCTGAGATTATCAGCAATTTTAAAATCTTTATTTTTTCTTGCTTTTTCTCGTTCATCTGCAAGTTTTTTAATTTCATCGGGAATTTTGATTTTCTCTTTTTCCCCGAGCCCTAGCCCAAAGACTTCATCAATCTCTTTAATAGTCCTCAGTTTTCCTTCTGCTTTTTCATCGCGGACAAGATTCCAGAGAATTGCAAGTGCTTTTGGCATATTCAAGTCATCATTAATTGCTTTTTCAAACTGGTTGAGATAGGTTTTATTTGTTTTTTTGTCTTCGGCGATTTCTGAAATAATATTTTTTAATCTCGCCAAAGAATTTTTTGCATTATTTAGATTTTCAAATGAAAATAAAAGAGGAGCGCGATAATGCGTAGTTAATGTCAAGTATCTATACTCAAGAGGTGAGAAACCTTTTTCTTTTAAATCTTTTAAGGTGTAAATATTTCCAAGTGATTTTGACATTTTTCCTTCTTTCATTGTCAAAAATCCTGCATGAACCCAATAATTCACAAATTTCGTACCGGTTGCTCCTTCACTTTGAGCTATTTCATTTGTATGATGCGGAAACATTAAATCAGTTGCTCCTGTATGAATGTCAAACTGTTTTCCTAAGTATTTCATTGACATTGCAGAGCATTCAATATGCCAGCCAGGTCTTCCTTTTCCTATTTCTGTCTCCCAAAAAACATCCTCATCTTCCTCATTATGAAATTTCCACAAGGCAAAATCCTGAGCATTTTCTTTGTCATAATTATCATTTTTTATTCTGCTTTTGCTTGTTTTTACTTTTTTCAAACCAGAAAGTTTTCCATAATCTTTAAATTTTTTAATTGAAAAATAAATCCCGTCATCTGTTTTATATGCATAACCTTTTTCAAGAAGTTTTTTTATTAAATTAACCATCTCTTTTATATGTTCAGTTGCCCGAGGCATAACTTCTGGAAGAATAATATTTAACTCGCCTAAATCATGGAGAAATATTTTTTCATATTTTTTAGTGAACTCATTCAAACTCAGTCCTTCGCTTTTTGAACCCTTGATAGTCTTGTCATCAACATCCGTTATATTCATAACATGCTTGACCTTGTAGCCATTAAATAATAAAACTCTTTTTAAAACATCAGAAAAAATAAAAGTTCTTAGGTTGCCTATGTGTGCATAATTATAAACAGTAGGTCCACAGCTGTAAATTCCAACTTCTCCTTTTTTTATTGGTTTGAAGACCTCTTCTTTTTTTGTAGGGGTATTGTATAACTTAATTTCTGCCATAAATACCCAAGAGAAAACTGATTAATAAATTTAACTAACTTAATATTTTTCAAGGGGTTCTGGAATTATTTTTTCTTATATGCCGTAACTACATTAAGAACTTTTCCTCGTTGACCAGATTCTACATCTTCTCCTCTAGAAATAAACACATAATCTACACCTTCTTTTTGAAGTTGCCCTATATGGTCTAAACTTAAAAAATATTCGTCGTCCATAGAATTAATTATATCAGTTCCAAAATGAACTAATGTTCTTGGATCAACTTCTCGATTAGTCGGCTTAAATCTTCTGTCTTTAAATTCAGCCTCTAAAAAATTTGTTTTTCCCCTAACTAAGAATTTCATAATTTCTTTTATATCTCTTACTATTTAAGGATTTATATGGCTAAAAGTATATTTTTAATTCCAGCCTTTCTTCTTAACTTTCTTATAGAACAATTATGATTCTCTATTTTTCAGATCCAGATCAGCACATTGCAGCTCTGAAAAATCCTGCTCTG
>CAZWEB010000009.1:0-8617 GCA_964632115.1 Candidatus Woesearchaeota archaeon | reverse complement strand
TCTCTATTTTTCAGATCCAGATCAGCACATTGCAGCTCTGAAAAATCCTGCTCTGCTTATCTGGAAATCCAAATCCTGCGTTGAGATGATTGTGCCTTCTTTTTTAATTATAACCTGTATTTGCACTGAATCATCAGGCGCTTCTTTTGGAATATTTAATCTTATAATCTTTTTAGGAATATCATCATTTGGAGCAACTGTTCCTTCCCAGGAATCATCAAGCATCCAGGATTTAATCTCAGATTTTATTGAATAAGCTGCACTATAATCAGTTACCATTATTGAATATTTTGCTGCTTGAGGTGCTCTAATCGCGCAATAAATAACATTTAATTTTCCAGGTTCTACTTTAATTGGTTCCCCGCTTGCTCCAATGCACTGAACCTCTCCACCAGTTGAGCCAAATAAATCATTTATTTCATCTTTAACTTTATCATTTAGATCTCCTGTTAATCCCAATGCTCCACACATAATGCTTCTTACAAAAACAATTCCTAAAATCAGCATTGTTATTGCAATAACAATAATCACAATTGTGCTTATGCTCATTTCCAAAGCACCTTTTTTTGATTTCTTTTTCAATTGTTCTTTATCTCCTTTTTTAAGAAGTTTATATGTAGGTATTAATGAAAATAAAACAAACAAGATAACCCATAGCCATCTCCACTCAGCTATTTTTTCAGAGATAAATGATGCTACAAAAAATGCAAGAAAAAAAACACTTGCTTTAATAAATTGAATATCTATCCAATTCATTTTCTTAACATTGCTATCAGCCCATTTCCAACTCATTTTTCCTCTTTTCTATTTAAAGATTAAATTTTCCAATGTTTATAAATCTTTTTGAATAAGAAGATTTAATAAAAACCTTATGAAAATAACTTCTAATAAATAAGAAATATAAAATTGTAATAATTCTCCTGCCAAAAGTTTAAAATGAGGCTCCGGAGAATCGAACTCCGCCGGCATGGTTTCTTATATCAGTCTTGAACCTCTTGAAGGAGGTTGACTGTCAAGGAACCTTGGTTCCTTACATCTTCAGCCATGTGCTCTCCCACTGAGCTAGAGCCTCATAGAGAAATAAAGAAACATGGTTTTTTTAAACCTTTGCAACTTAGGAGATATATAAATTATGTCAGACTAAAATTAGTTTGTTTGTCTTTTCTTAAAATCTTTTCAGGATTAATTTCAAGCCCTTTCCCATTGATAATTTTTAATTCAACAATTCTTTTTTTAAATTCTGTTCCCCTCATTTTTAATATTTCTATTGCAGCACCCCTCTCTCCAGAATCATAAATAACATTATAAATCACAATTATCCCATCAGATAAAAATGAAACAGCTTCTCCTTGTTCTTTAAAAGTTGTTCCAACATGCGAAGGGGATGAAACTTCTCTAATTAAAAAATTAGTTATTTTATGTGCTTCTAAGTACCTGAATAATTGTTCCATGTAAATTCTAAATCTTGACTCTTGTCCAGAAAACGCACTTGCTATAGAAGTTAAAGAATCAATAACTACAAAATCAGGGTCAAAATCTTCTGGAAAAAATACAGGATCAACTTCAATTAATAATTCTTTTTTAGCAGCACTTAGTAAAGCCTCAATACTTCTTGAAACATCTATTGCATCAAATCTTTTTATTCTTAAAAGTCCTTTTTTAATATGTTCTCTTGGTTTCCAATTGAAATTTTCCATGTGCTGAATAAGGCTTTCTTCTGATTCTTCAAAGCTCATATAAAGTCCTTTTTTCCCCATATTGCACAGATTATTTAATGTTGTTAAACAAAATAATGTCTTTCCTGATCCCGGACCACCTTCAACAAGAACAGCAGCGCCCTTTGGAATTCCACAATTACTGCTAAAAAGAGCGTCAAACCCTTTTATTCCTGTTTTAAAAAATTTATTTTCTCCGTTTATCTCTCCCTTAACTGTTCTTTTTTCTTTATCTAAGAATTCTTTTTTCAGTTTTTTAACAACTTTATTTATTTTTTTAAAATATTTATTTCCCCGATTATTCGTTTTTTTGTTAGAGTTAGCCTTATTTCTCTTTTCAACTTTCTTTCTCTTTTTAGTAACCATAATAATAGTTACAGGAAAAGATTACTTATAAATTTTTTGGAAAGTTATTTTTTACAGATTCAATCTGTTTTTCACACTCTTTCAATTTTTATTCTAAAACCGGCGTGTAGTCATATTCTCAGGACTTTTGTGAATAAGTCTTTTTATAAATTTAGCAAAAGTCCAATTATTGCAACAGGACATAAAACATAAAATTTTAATACTCTTAACCCTTAAGAGTTATATGGAAAAAAGAGTATTATTTTATTTAGTTATAGTAATTATCTCTATTTTTGGTCTTTTCATGGTTTCTAAAAACCTGTTAACTGGGAATATCTTGCTAGACCTAAAAAACAATTACAAAGCCGGAGAAAAATTAACAGGAGAATTAAGCCTGACAATTGAAAAAGGGGACAGCCTGCAAAAAGATACAATAATCATTTTGTCTTTAATTCAGAATAATACTCCAATGGCCACAGAAGCTGTGACTCTTGAAGAATTTATTGAAAAATCCGGGGAAAAAGTAAACCCTGTTAAGAAAGATAAAGATTATTTTTATGAAACTCCTGGAGAATTCACAATTCAGATATCTGATATAATTGACTATGCTTTTGAAAAACCAGGTGAATATACATTATTATTTTCAATTTTAAGTCTGGATATCAGAACTGAAAAAACTATTTTTATAGATTAATTACAAAAACATTTAAATACCACCAAAAACTCACTATTTAGTGCAAAATTGGTGAGTAATATGGGTGAAATAAAAATATCTCTCTCAGATAAAACAGATAAAATTATTCAAGAAGTATCTGATGAACTTGGAATTAAAAAAACTGAATTTGTTAAGAGTCTTGTAATAGAAAATCTTAAAAAAATTCAAAAAAAAGATACAAGAAAATGAGAAAGAGTAGTCTTCTCTTAATTATCTTAATCCCTTTAGTTTTCTTTTTAGTTCTGTCTGCAGCAAATGAGATTCAGGATAAAACTTCTGGAGATTTTAATAATGGAACTTATAATTTTACTTTTTATAATTCTTCTGGTTTCATTCAATTAAATTCTTCAAGATTAAATGGAACATACACAAGCCAGGTATTTGATATTGGTTCTATGACACAATGGGATAATATCTCATTCGGAGATGGAATCTCTAATGAATGGTTCAACTCTTCCTGGACTAATCGAAAAATAATTGTAATTGACAACACCTTCAATACTGAAAATCTGACTGATTACCAGATCAATATAACCTTTCCTTACGACTTTGAGATGCAGGGTAATTTTAGTGACTTAAGATTTACAGATACTGATGGTACCACTGAATTAGGATTTTGGGTTCAAAATTATACAGAAAATATTTCTGCATCTGTATGGATTAATGTTCCTTCAATATCTAATACCTCTTTAAAAATGATTTATGTTTATTACGGCAATCCTTCTGCAGGTTCTGCAAGCAATGGGAGTGCCACATTTGATTTTTTTGAAGATTTTGATAATATTCTGGATACAACAAATAAATGGTCTTTAACCGGAGGTTCTTATACTCTTTCTAACAACAGACTAAATTATACTTATGATGGTTCTGCAACAGATTATTTAAGATCTGTTAGTAATTTTAGCAGGCCCTTTGTCTGGGAAGTTGATTTTTATCCTACAATGGGGTATGGTTTAGGGTGGATAGGAGCTTATCATGGAACTTTAGATTTTGGTACCTTTAGAACAGGTAATTATGCTGATGAACATACTTTTCAGCCATATGGTGGCGGGGGCAATTCTTATTTAGGACACTGTGATGATGGAGGATGTTATCATGGACAGTATGTAAATCCTCTTCCTGTTGGAAATGGAGTTTATTATCAAATAAAATTTAATATACGCTCACTTTTAGCAGGACCCATAGGAACTTTTGACTCTTTTGCAATTTCAATTGCTGGCGGCGGTGCTACGAAGATAGACTATGGATTAAATACAACTGCAACTGGAGGAGATGATCCATTACATATAGGTTTTGCAGCGAGAACAGGCACTGCAGGAGATAATTTTGAATTTGATAATATGCGGGTTCGTAAATATACTCTAATTGAGCCAAGAACATATATTATGGAATTAAAGTTTCAAGTTAGAACAGATGAGGATAATATGGGCTGGGGAAATTTTACAGGCCCTGATGGCTCAAATAATACTTTTTATGACAATCCTTATAATGTTTTATTAAATATCTCTGATAATCCTTATTTCCAATATATGGTTTTGTTTAAGACAAACAACATAGCCTATACCCCTAATATTTATAATGTTACAATAGGTTATACTATTTTAGACTTAGAATACCCTTCAGTAACCTTAGACAAGCCAGATAACGCATTTAACACATCTTCTAAAAACATTTTGTTTAATTTTACAGCAACAGACGACTATCCTGGGAATCTTAACTGCTCAATATATTTTAATGGAATTTTAAATGCCACAAATAGCACTGTGAGTAATGGTTCTATAGTGTCTTTTAATATATCAGGAATTAGTGGAGGATTAAAATACTGGAATGTGAGTTGCACTGATGTTTCTTTGAAGCAAAATTGGAGCGAGACAAGAAGTTTTTATATTGATACCTCCCCTCCAATTATTACCAATATAGTCTATTTTCCAAATTTATCAGATGATGTTGACCCTTATGCAAACATAACATTTAATGCAACAATTATAGATAATTGGATAGGGGTTAGTAAAGTTATTTTGCAGTATAACAATAATACGGGCTGGACGAATATTACAATGAGTAATACTTCTGCAACAAATTATAATGTGACTCTCGCTCTAATTTCTGCAGAAACAAATTATACATTTAACATTTGGGCAAACGACACATTTGGAAATTCAAATCATTCAGTAAACCAGACATTTGAATCAGCATGGGACTGCACATGGCAAGTTACAAGTGATTTAGGAGCAATAGCAGGGTGGGATGAAAACAAGCAAATTGGAAACATAACTTTGAATAACACTGGAGATGTGCAATATTTTGATAATAATTGTAGTCTAAGTTTTAAATTAACCCATAATCTTGATATCGGCAGAATATATTTTAATGATTGGGGAGATAATCAGTGGTTTAATTATTATAATACAGAGTCTATATCAGCAAAGTCTAATTTAACAATTCCAATAAACTCAACTTTTAGTGGGAATGTAATAAAACAAGAATCTTTAATTATCACAACTGACGAATTCAGAATAAGATCCAATAGAAGGTATAGAAACACAACAGGAACTATTATATCTAATCAAAATGGTCCTTACCTAAATCAGAGAATTACAAATTCTCCAACAAGTATCTATCTTACTCCTGGAAATTTCACCTTACAGGGTTATTTGCAGAATGTAATGGGTTCCTCTACTATAAATGAAAATAATACCGCTTATAATGTATCTTTATACTGGACTCTTCCCAGTGGATTGACAAACTTAACTGGAAATTTAACTTTGAATTTCACAAATATAACCGATAATAGCCTGCACTATAATAATCTCTATGTAGATTTTTTAGAATTAGAATCTATGACTTCTGGAATCAAACAATTTTATTTAAAATCATATGGATATAATCTAACTGGAGATTTAATTGCAGATGCAGGTAATCAAACTATTTTAATTAATCAAGTTAATATAACTTTTTTATGTTATAATGCCTCAGACAGCATTTATGTAACTGACTGTGGAACCTTAGATGGAGATTATGTTGAGCCGACTACTGCATCTCCCACTTCAACTTCTGGCGGCGGTGGAGGAGGTGGCGGAGGAAAAACGGAATATGTTAAATCTTCTGCAGATTTTCAATTGGTAAGGGGAGAGCAAAATGAAGTTAAGATACCATTTAAAAACAAAGATGAAAACATTTCCTTAAAAGATTTAGAATTTAGTGTTTCTGGAAAAATAGCAAAATACACAGAAGTATTCCCAAAAACTCTTTTTGAATTAAAACCTGGAAAAGAAATAACCCTCCTCTTAAAAATAACTTCTCCCACTTATATTGAGATTGGAAGACAGGAATTAGCAATAAATATAATGGGCAAAAAAGCAGACAAAGAGTATTTGGAAACAAAAGAAATTGTTCTGGAGATTCATGAATTAAGCCAGCAAAAATCTCAAGAACTCCTAGAAAAATCAAAGCAGCTCATAGAACAACTAAATCAAGCAAATTTAAGTTATTTTTATTTAGAAGATTTGTTAAATGAGTCTCAACAAGCAACATCTGTTTTTGATTATGAAAAAATAAGAGACAATTATCAACTAATTGAAGAACAAGCAACATCTGCATTAAAATCAAAAGAAATAATAGAAGAATTAGAAGGATTAATAGCGATAGCAGAAGAGAAGGGAATAGATACTTCAAACTCTTTAAGATTATTAAAACTTGCAAAACTCTCCTTGGAAAGAAAAGAATTTTTGCAAGCATACAAAAGGGCAAAAGATGCTCAGGTTACATATGCTTTAGAAGTCAAGGGAGAATTTGGAAAAATATCTTATTATGTAAAAGAAAACAAAAAAGAAATAGCACTGGGGGCTTTGTTTTTATTTCTGTTTTCATTTGGAACTTATAAGGTAAGTAAACTACAAATTTTAAAAAGAAAAATAAAACAATTAAAACAAGAAGAAAAAATTATAAACGAACTTATGAGGGCTATTCAGATAGAATGTTTCCGGGAGAAGAAAATAAGCATGGATGAATATGAAACAGCAATGTCACAATATCAGAAAAAGCTTTCTGAAGTAATAGAGGAATTAATAGAGTTGGAAAACAAGAGAGCTCATGAATTAAAATTTAGGAGCAAAGAAACAAGAATGAAAGTAGAAAGAGAAAAAATAATTGAATTAATCAAAGAACTGCAGTCAGACTATCTGCAAAAAGGAAAAATTGAAACAAAGTCCTACGAATTAAAATTAGAGAGTTATGACAAGAGATTATCAGAAATTGACGAAAAAATAGCTATGTTAGAAGCAAAAAAAGCCCTTAAAAGGGGTTTGGGTTTGTTCAAAAAAGCAAAGGTTCCAAAAGAGGAGAGATTATGAAAAAAATATTTTTTCTTTTGATTCTGGTAATCTTTTTAGTTAGCATAACAAATGTTTTTGCCTTAAGCAACGAATCTATTCAGGCAGAAGAACTGGTTGCACAGGCAAAACAAGACATTTTAGAGATGGAATTAAGAAATATTTCAATAATCCGCGCAAATGAGTCTTTACAGGAATCAATTCAATTATACTCTGCCCAGCTGGCACTTGAGGAAACAGGTAAAAAAGCAAATTATAACTTAGTTATCGAATATGCTTTAAAGGTAAGTGAAATAAAAAAAATTGCATTTAAATCAGAAGATGAATTAAAAATATTTTTAGAGACTTATGAAAAATCAGAAAAAGAAGCAAATCTTTCTGAAATGTCTGAAGAATACAGCAATATAATAAATTCATTTAAAGAAGAGAGATTTGAAGATACTATCGGATTAATTAATAAAGGTTATGATAAACTCTCTGAAGTACAATCAAGCCAAACCACATTAAGATTATTTTATTCAACAACTTCAAAAACATTAAAGAAGTTTTTTGTAGACAATTGGTTAAAATTAATTATCGGAGGAATAATCATAATTCTTTTTTTATTAATTTTTTGGAAAGCAATATCAAAAATAAGAATAAAAATGAAATTTAATAATCTCGTGCTACAGAAAAATACTTTGAAAGAACTCATTAAAAGATTGCAATATAACTATTTTAAAAAAGGAATTGTTTCAGAAAGAGAATACTCTACTAAGCTGAGTAAATTTGAAGAATTAATAAGAGATATTGACCGGCAAATTCCTCTTTTAAAAGAAGAGATGATAAAGTTGAATAAAGAAGGCTCTTATAAGACATATAAACAAGAAAGCAAAAAAGATGTTTTAAAACCAATAGAAATAAAAAAAGTTGAAAAACCAGAAAAAAATAAAATAAAAATTAAAGAGAAAATTTCAAAAAGTAAAAAGATTTCTGTTAAAAAAATAAGAAAGAAAAGCAAGAAAACCAAAAAGAAGAAATAGAAATAAAATTTTTGTAGTTTAATAAACTCATTATTAGTGTTATAAAAAAGTAAGCAGGGGATAAGCCACCTTCTGTTAAACTTTGTTTCTTTTTCAAGACAAACAGTTTACGCTGACATTCGACTAAGCCCTCTCAAAGAGGTTGCACCAGCCAAGATGCTCGTGTCAGAAATTCTCACTGATGTTCAAATTTCTGAACACCCCGAAAATCCGTAAAAGATTTTCGACGTTCCAGCAAATCCATTTTTTCTTTGCTCCCTTCAGAGTTCATAGCTCCAAAATGGCTGTGTCGTTTCTATACCAGAGCTCTGCCTCGCGACAGTTGTCTTTCGACAATGGCTTTAATGTGGTGGGCGGACTTTCCTCAGAAATCAGTTCTCATTCATTTGAAAACTTGCCAATTTAATGACTTGATTTCCGAAATCAGCACCCTACTTACAAAATTCAAAGAATTGCTTGGTTTTTAAATCTATTGATTTTTAGTATTGT
>CAZWEB010000008.1:19272-21329 GCA_964632115.1 Candidatus Woesearchaeota archaeon | reverse complement strand
GCTGAAGATAAATTAAAAGAATTAAAATATCCCGAGGATAAAATCGAGAGGGTTAAACATTGCATATATACTCATAGGGGGAGCAAGAATATTTCAAGAGAAACAATTGAAGCAGAAATCTTGGCAGAAGCAGATGCAATGTCTAATTTTGATAATATTCCCGGAATATTTAAGGCCTCTTTTATTTTTGAAAATTTAAATCAAAGAGAAGCGAGAAAATCTGTTTTTAATAAATTAAAAAACCAGTATGAAAAACTTTCTCCCGAAAGTAAGGGGATTATACAAAAAAAATTCGAAGCAGTTATTCTGCTTTTTGGAGAATAAAATGAACACAGCAGAATATTTCAAGGAAATTGAAAATAAAGTAAGGGTTTGTTATAGTATTGCAGAAAATGCCCGAGAGAAAGGGCTTGATCCTTTGAGTAAAGTAGAAGTTCCTTTAGCGATGTCTTTGGCTGAGAAAGCAGTTCAATTAATTTCAACAGTTTATCCTCAATTGAATGACAAAAAAATTGTAAATAGAATTCTTGCTCTTGAAAAAGAATATGGGCAATTAGATACTGCAGTTAGTTTTAAGATTGCAGAAGAGATTGCAAAAGAAAAATTCTGCAAATTTGAATCTTTGCTTCAGGCAATTGACGCTGCCATCAGGGTGGGTTTTGCATATAATACTCTTGCAGTAGTCTCCTCGCCGATAGAAGGATTTACTGAATTAAAATTAGGAAAAACAAGAGAAGGAAAAGATTATTTTATTGCATATTTTTCAGGACCAATTAGAAGTGCGGGAACAACAGCAGCATGCATGGCTTTGATGTTAATTGATTATTTAAGGGAAATGTTTGGGTTTGCAAAATATGATCCAACAGAAGAAGAAATAAAAAGATATATCACTGAAAATTTAGATTATCATGAACGAGTAACTAACTTGCAGTATCTTCCAACAGAAGAAGAAATGGAGTTTTTAGCGAGAAACTTACCTATTCAAATATCGGGTGATCCTACTGAAAAAAAAGAAGTTTCAAACTATAAAGACTTGGCAAGAGTAGAGACAAATTTTATCAGGGGAGGAATGTGCTTGATTTTTTCAGAGGGTTTGGCACAAAAAGCACAAAAAGGTTTTAGGTTATTAAAAGGTGCAAAAGAAAAAGGATTTCAGTCTACTGGTTGGGATTTTTTGGAGAGGTATATTGAACTGCATAAAAAAAGAGAAGCAGGAACAAAAGATACTACTGCTACTTATATTAAGGACTTGGTTGCAGGAAGGCCTGTATTTAGCCACCCTTCGCGTTCAGGGGGTTTTAGATTTAGGTATGGGAAAAGCAGAGTAAATGGGTTTTCAGCAACTTCAATTCATCCTGCAACAATGGCTATTTCTGATTGTTTTTTATCTACTGGAACTCAATTAAAAATAGAAAAACCCACCAAAGGGTGTGTTGTAACAAGTTGCGATTCAATTGATGGGCCTATTGTCAAGCTTAAAGATGGTTCTGTAAGAAAGCTTCATAACTTTGAAGAAGCAAAAGAACTTTATAAAGAAACAGAAGAAATAATTTATTTAGGAGATATACTTTTTTCAGTAGGAGATGTTATTAATAGAAATTATGAATTCCTGGTTCCAGGGTATGTTGAAGAATGGTGGGCTCTAGAACTTGAAAAAGAGAGCAAGATTAAGGGAGAAGAAATAAAAATAGATAAATACTATGTGAGTTTAGATGATGCTGTGATGTTTTCTGAAAAATACAATCTTCCCTTGCATCCAAAATATATTTATTTTTGGACTCAGATATCTTATAATCAGTTTCTTTCTTTTTTAGACTGGTTGTCCCGTTCTCAGATTAGAGAAGGTAAATTAGTTTTACCCTATAATAAAACAGAGCAAGAAAGATTTGCTCAGGGAAAAAGAGCCTTAGAACTACTTGGTGTGGAACATGAAATTGCAACTGAAAATGTTGTTTTAAAGAAAGAAGGCACTCAGGCATTGCTTTTAAATTTAGGGATTTTATTAGAAGAAAATCTTGATTTCTCTGAGAAGATTGAAGAGATTAGCAAAAAAATAA
>CAZWEB010000008.1:12687-19172 GCA_964632115.1 Candidatus Woesearchaeota archaeon | reverse complement strand
TTAGAAGAAAATCTTGATTTCTCTGAGAAGATTGAAGAGATTAGCAAAAAAATAAAACAAAGAGAAGAAAATTCTGAAAATGTTTTAGAAACCATAAATTTTCTTTGCAAATATAAAATTAAAGACAAGGCCGGGGTTTTTATTGGCGCGAGGATGGGCAGGCCGGAAAAAGCTAAACTGCGAAAATTAGTCGGAAGCCCAAATGTTTTATTTCCTGTAGGGCAGGAGGGAGGGAGATTTCGTAGTGTTTTAGAATCCTGCGAGGTTGGAAGTGTAAAATCTGATTTTCCAATTTATTATTGTGATACTTGTGAAAAAGAAACCATCTATTATGTTTGTGAAAACTGCAACAACAAAACAAAAAAAATGTATTATTGCCCTGAATGCCAGCAAAAATTTCTTATGGAAAAATGTCCGCAGCATAATAAGGGGCAAACTTATTCTGTTAGAAGAATAGATATGAAACATTTTTTAGAAAGTGCAACTAAGAAATTAGGTTTTGAGAAATTTGAACTTCCTGCAATGATTAAAGGAGTGCGAGGAACAAGCAATGAAAATCACATTCCTGAAAATCTGGCTAAAGGAATTTTAAGAGCAAAATATAATCTGTGTGTTAATAAGGATGGAACTATCAGGTACGATGCTACTGAACTTCCATTGACTCATTTTAAACCAAAAGAAATTGGAACAAGCATTGAAAAATTAAAAGAACTCGGATACAAAAGAGATATTAATGATAAAGAATTAAAAGATGAAGAACAAGTTCTAGAACTGAAGCCCCATGATATTATTCTGCCTTCCTGTGAAGAATCTAAAGATGAAAATGCAGATGAGGTTTTTATTAACATCTCAAAATTTATAGATTCTTTATTAGAAAGATTTTATGGTTTGAAGCCTTTTTACAATATTAAAAATAAGGAGGATTTAGCAGGGCAGCTGGCAGTTTGCATGGCCCCCCATAATTGCGCAGGAGTTATTGCAAGAATCATCGGGTTTTCAAAAGTTCAAGGGATTATAGCAAGTCCTTATATGCATGCTGCTGTGCGCCGAGATTGCGACGGAGATGAAGTTGCTGTAATGATGCTTCTAGATGTTTTATTAAATTTTTCAAGACAGTATTTGCCTGCACACCGGGGAGGAACCCAGGATGCTCCTTTGGTTTTAAATGCTAAAATTAATGCAGGAGAAGTTGATGACCAGATACTCGATTTTGAGTTAGGCTTGTATCCCTTAGAATTATATGAATTAGCAGAGCAGGGGAAGCACTCATCTGAATTAAAAATTGAGACTGTGAAAACAAGATTGAGAAATGGGGAAAATCCTTTTAAAAATACAAAATTTACTCATGACTCTTCTGATTTTAATCTCGGGGTTGTTAATTCTTCTTATAAAGTTCTGCCAACTATGCAGGAGAAAGTTGCTCATCAAATGGGTTTAGTGGAGCGCTTGAGGGCAGTAGATACAAGTGATGTTGCAAGGCTTATAATTGACAGGCATTTTATCAGAGATATTAAAGGAAATTTAAGGAAGTTTTCTCAGCAGCAATTTAGGTGTGTTAAGTGCAATGAAAAATTCAGAAGGCCTCCGTTGGATGGAAAATGCACAAAATGTACTGGGAAAATCATTTTTACAATCTCAGAAGGGAGCATTATAAAATATCTGGAGCCGGCATTAAGTCTGGCTGAAAAATATGCTGTTCCAGATTATGTCAAGCAGAATTTAGAATTAACTAAAAAGTATATTGAAAGTATCTTTGGAAAAGAAAAAGAAAAGCAAGAGGCACTAGGGAAATGGTTTTAAAATCCCCTCTAAAATATATTCTTAAAGATATATTAATTTAAAAAGCCAGAAAATTTTCTTAAATTATGTCTGGCATATTTGGAGTTGTTTCTGAAAAGAATTGCGTGGAAGACTTGTTTTATGGGACAGATTATCATTCTCACTTGGGAACAGAATTTGGAGGCATGGCTGTATTAATAAGGGGAGGAATGCCACCTGAAACGCACGGCATTTCGAGAAAACCATTTAGGCCACAATTTGAGGATTTTGTTAGAAAGACGAGGGGAAAGGCAGGAATTGGAGTGATAAGTGATTATGAGAGGCAGCCCCTATTAAGTGAATCTCATTTTGGAACTTATGCCATTGTTCATTCTGGCAAGATTTCTAATCTAAAACAACTTGTTAAAGAAGCAAAAGCAAATGGAACTAATTTTAGCCAGATGACTGGAAATTCTGTAAATCCTGTTCAATTAATTACAACACTCATTAGTCAGAAAGGTAGTTTGGTTGAGGGAATAGAAAATGTTTGGGAAAGAATTGAAGGTTCTAGTTCTTTAATGTTGCTAAGAAGAGAAAAAGGAAATGGTGTTATTTATGTTGCAAGAGATAATCTTGGAAGAACCCCTGTTGTTATTGGGAAAAAGAAAGGAGCAATGGCTGCTACTCTTGAAACCTGCGCGCTTCCAAATTTAAATTTTGAAGCTGTTCATGAATTGAAACCAGGAGAAATTGTTAGATTAAGAGAAGATGGATATGAGCAATTGAAACCCGGGAATGAAAATATGCAAATTTGCTCTTTTTTATGGATTTATTTTGGATATCCTGCTTCAAGATATGAAAAAATTAATGTTGAAGAGTCAAGATACAGATGTGGAGCAGTTCATGGAAAATTAGATGAAGAAAACAGATTGGATTTGGATTTAGTTGCTGGAATTCCTGATTCAGGAGTAGGGCATGCTTTAGGATATTCTGAAGAAAGAGGAATTCCATATAAAAGGCCATTTGTTAAATATACTCCGACATGGCCTAGAAGCTTCATGCCTCAAGACCAAAAGGTTAGAGAATTAGTAGCCAGGATGAAATTAATTCCAATCCCAGAATTAATCAGGGGAAAGAGATTATTGTTTTGCGAGGATTCTATTGTTAGAGGAACCCAGTTGAAAGATACAATTAAAAGAGTGAGAGAATGCAATTCTTTGGAGATCCACATGAGGCCTGCCTGCCCGCCATTGATATATGGGTGCAGATATCTAAATTGTTCAAGGTCTAAAAATCAAAATGTCCTGGCTGCAAGGAAAGCAATAAAAAAAATTGAAGGCAGAGAAGATTATGATATTACTCCTTATCTGGATGAAAATTCTCAACAATTTGCGAAAATGGTAGAGGTTATAAGAGAAGATCTGGAGCTTACGAGTTTGAGATACCAGAAACTTGAGGATATGGTTTCAGCTATAGATTTGCCAAGAGAAAAATTATGTTTGGGATGCTGGACAATGTAATAATTCATTCTATTAATAGATTAAAACAAGTAATATAAAATAACCGGCAAAAGCAAACAACCCATAAGATGAATTCTTTTAATCCCAAGAAAAATTGTTGTTAATCCAAGGCAAGTGGAAACTAGAAAGACAAGCAAACCGAGCCAGCCTGAAAAAAGAAATATGATGAATGCAAGAAAAATTAAGATTGATAACGAGAGTTTTTTATAATTGAGTTTTGAGATGTTTTTAGAAAAGATTTTTGCAAGAGAAATTCCTAAGAAGAAAGAGATTATTCCAGAACACAGAATAACTCCAAGAATTATGAGAAGGGTTGAAGAGGAAAAATCTGCAAGCAGTTTGCTTACAGCAACAGCTGCTCCAGTTCTTGTTTTTTGAACACTATAAAAAACAATAAAAGAAAATCCTGCAACAATTGTATTAATTGCTCCGAGCAAGACAAGAAATTCTTTTCTATTTAAATCTCCGAAGACTTCGCTTCCAATTACTGCAGCCTGTCCAGAGCCGAGTCCTGGAAGAAGACAACAAAACGGGGAAGAAATTACTGAGGCCATAATTGCCTTGATAAAACTGCTCTTTTTAATTTTTATATCTCTCAACCTGGAAATTTTTTGTTCAGGTATTTTTTGTTTTTTTATTAGAGAGGTTATTAAACTGCTTGCTCCAAATAAGCCTGTTAACATTGGAAGAAGAGGTTCTTTTAATGGAAGATTTAAAGAAGCAGTTCCTAAGATTCCTGCAAGAAGAAATATTATAATTGCCCACCACCTAGAATTTTTTTCAAAATAAATCAGGAATCCAGAAGCAAGAATAAGGATTATAGGCATTATTCCCAAGACGTAGGGGTAAATTATTGGCAGAAAAACTATTGCCGGTGTTGTGAGTAAAATAATTATAAAAATTGCAAAAATACTTCCATATAATGTGAGTATCACTGCTTCATATGCTTTTCCACGAATAAGAAATTCATGCCCAGGGAGAATTGAAAGAACAGTATCTTCATCAGGAGCACCAAGAAAAATTGAAGGAATAAAATCCAGGAATGTATGAGTTATTGCCATTGAAACTATAAACACCACCAAGATAACTGGGGAAAAATGAGTAAGAAAAAATGCTGAGAAACCCAGCAGAACAACTGCAACCAGATTTATGTGGATGCCTGGAGTAAGGCCGGTTAAGACTCCGCAAGCTACCCCCACAAGTAATGCTAAGACTAATTCGAAGAGCATTTTATAATCTATAAACTAAGAAAAAAGAGTTTAAATATTTTGTAAGGAATTTGCAATTACAAATTGGATTGAATCTTAAATGAATTATCAATTTAGAGCATTTGCTCTTTGAGATTCAAATTTTATTCTAGTCCAACTTTATGAAGATAGAATAGTAGATATGAGAAAGTTTATAACCTAATTTTGTTTAAGTTTTCTATGAGGACTCTCTGGAAAGTGATTTTAGGCATCTTAATTGGTTTGGGCGTCCTTGTTGTTTTAAGCATCATTGTACTATTTTATGGATTAAATAAACTTGAGACGGCTTGTGATGAGTATTATTATAATGTGCCTTTAAAGGCAAACGTATCTGGTTTAAATCTAGTACTAAAACCATTAAATACTATACCTGAAATGGCAGATATTCTGATCATAACCAAAGAAAAGGTTTCAGAAATTCCCAATAATTGTTCTCTTGACAATATAAGATTTGATTTTGGACAACCGGGTGTAATTTTTAAGGATAGCAGTTTAAGCATACAAAATGGTTCCCGTGGTAGTTATGGGAATTTAAGATATGCCTTAATTGAATACCCCCATCCCAACTCACAAGAGATTATATTGCACTTAAGGGATGATTCTTCTTTTAAGAAGACCGAGAAATTAATATCTTCAGGAAAGGAAGAGATGCATATCGAATATTCTATGAGTCCTTTCTTTAATGAAAATGAATTAGGCTACTACTCCAATTATCCTAAAAAAGACATAGATATTTATGGATGCATCGTTTTAAGGAGAAATAATGCAACCATTCAGGACGAATTAGAAATAAAAGAGGTTACTAAAAATGTGGACTTAAAACCTAAGCAAATTATTTGTTTGATGAATGAGAAATATGCCCATCCTAATGAGTGGGACTTTTCTAATGAAGACTGCACTTTCTTTGAAATAAGTTCTGATATTTATATCTCGACAGAAATTGACTTGTCCAAAGGAAGTGGGCAGTTTATTAAAAGATCTTGTTTTTAATCCTATCATCTCGCTTTTTGGGTTTTAACCTTATTGGATTTGTTTTTATTGTTTCACCCCTAATTCTTGTAAGTTATTTGTTTGTATTTTTTGAAATTTGTTGTTTTTATTGAAGTATTGTGTGTTTGAAAGCCTGTGAGAGTTCCTGCAAGAATACCTGCTAAAATGGCAAAAATAATATAGATTAGGATTTTATATCTCTTAATATCTCCTCTTTTGAATTGAGTATAGAAATAAAGATATATAAATTTTGATTTCTTTGAGTCTATATGAAAATTATGAGATATAGGGACTGGGTGGAGTTGCAAAGAAGAAAAAATTCTTTTGAAACTTATAATCCCAAAAGGAAAATTAAAATGAGCAAAGAACAGGGGGCTAGTATCTTTTTGAGAATGAGCAATGTTTTTCTCCTGACAAGCGGGTTTATTTATTTTATTACTTCTGGAATTTTATTCAGCATAAAATCTTTTTTTTCTTTTAAGAAAAAAATTTCTGATAAAAATATCTTTAAGAGAAAATATATGGAAATTAGAGTTAAGAAATAGGAATATTTATAAAGAGAAACTATTTTTATCTATTAATTAAAAAAGAGGTAAAGATGGCTAAAAAAAAGAGAGGAAAAACGCAAAGGATAATTAAGCAAAACATTAAAACTAGGTCTGGAAAAACTCCTAAAAATTGGATTGCTGCACTTATATTGTCTATACTCGTGGGCAGTTTAGGTGTTGATAGATTCTATATGGGCTATATTGGGACTGGAATTTTGAAGCTGATAACTTTAGGTGGTTTGGGTATTTGGTGGATAATTGATTTAATCTTAATTGCTACTAAGCATGATTTTGCGAAAGTTCAGTGGGTAGAATAGGGGGAAGAAATAATTTTGTCTGAAAGCATGGGCATGATTATCTTGCCAACATAATTTTGTCTGAAAGCATGGGCATGATTATCTTGCCAACATAATTTTGTCTGA
>CAZWEB010000008.1:0-12587 GCA_964632115.1 Candidatus Woesearchaeota archaeon | reverse complement strand
GCCAACATAATTTTGTCTGAAAGCATGGGCATGATTATCTTGCCAACATAATTTTATCTGCTGAAATTTGCAAACTTTGTTGGTATTCTTGAATTTTTCCAATAACAACAATACTTTGATTTTGTTTGATGTTATTTTTGCATTCGCAGAGGACATTTATTTTTCCTGTAGAATCTCCTATTGAAAGTATTTTGAGTGTTTTTTTATCTTGAATTTTTAAAATTGTTCCATGAACCTTGATTTTTTGATTAATCAAATTTTTATTTATTTCTTTTATGTCCAATTCTCTTGGAACTAAAAAGTTCGAAAGAAATAAAAGAAAAAGAATTCCTAAAATCGAGATAATGAGGGAGATTTTAAGAATAGTTTTTTCCATAAATATTTTAATACAAAAAACTATATAAAGTTTAATTTCCTAGTTAATTTATGTCTGGGTTAGAATTTATTGCTCAAACTGCAAAAGAGGCATCTGAAATTAGTTTTGGAGATTTGGTGAATTATGGAAAAATTTTTGCAGTAGTTGTTGGTGTTGGTTTATCTCTTTACTATATTCCTAAATGGAGAGAAAAGTGGTACAAGCAAGATGAAGAGAAAAGGAATCTAGGTGCTGGTGACTTAAAGAAAGAGGACTACTCCGTTCTTCAGGGGAAATAATGGCTTTTTCACAATAGCAGGACTTTTGCGAATAAGTCTTTCTAGGACTTTAGCAAAGGTTCCGAGGATATGACACCCCTGCAGATAATAAGGTTTATTAATGGTTTTTATTTCTTAAGATTATGGTATTATCTGTTGAACAAAAACTTGAACTAATAAAAAGAAATACTGAAGAGATTGTTACAGAAGAAGAGTTAAGGAAATTGTTAAAAGAAAAGAAAAAACCTGTTGTTTATCTTGGAACTGCTATAACTGGAAAGCCCCATATTGGATATTATGTTTGGGTATTAAAGTTAGCTGATTTTTTAAAAGCAGGATTTAAGGTTAAGGTGCTTTTGGCAGATTTACATGGCGCTCTTGATAATTGCCCGTGGCTTAATTTAGAAAAGAGATATCATTATTATGCACAAGTAATTCCATTGATGTTTAAGTCTGTAGGTGTTGAAATTAAAGATTTGGAAATTATTAAGGGGAGCGAGTTTCAGCTTAAACCAGAATATATGTTTGATGCTTTGAGGATGAGCACATTTACTTCGGTGAATGACTGCAAAAGAGCTGCTTCTGAGGTTGTTAAGTTTGGAGAAAACCCTCAATTATCTGGATTAATCTATCCAATAATGCAAGCTATGGATGAACAGTATCTTGATGTGGATGTCCAATATGGTGGAGTTGACCAAAGAAAAATCTTAATGTTTGCAAGAGAAAATTTGCCTAAAATAAACTACAAAAAAAGAGTAGAAGTAATGACTCCTTTGATTCCTGGTTTGATTGGAAAGAAAATGAGCGCAAGTGATGAAAAAAGCAAGATTGATTTACTTGACTCTGAAGAAGAAATTAAAGAAAAACTGAAAAATGCTGAGTTTGCTGCCGGAGATATTGAAAATGGGGTTATGGCTTTTCTGAAGTATGTTATTATGGTAATCAAGGCAGATAAAAAAGAAAAATTCATTGTTAAGAGAGATAAGAAATATGGCGGAGACTTAAAATATGCGAGTTACAGCGAAATTGAAAAAGATGTTCAGGGGAAAAAAGTACATCCTCTTGATTTGAAAAATGCTGTTTCTGAAGAAATTAATAATCTTCTGGAGATTATAAGAAAAGACAAAAAGGTTCATGAACTTGCAAAGAAAGCTTATGGATAATTAGATTGCTGAAAGGAGGGCTTTAATTATTATAAACCCTATAATTAATGCAACTATTATTTTTATTAATTCTAAAACATCTTTATCTGAAAATCCTTTTCTATTCATTTTCTTTTTAAAATAATCAATTTTAATGTTTCAATATCTTTCTTTATATCTATTAAAGAGTCTGCCCTTTTAAATTTTTGTCCTATAGAATTTATTTTATTTTCAAGTCTGCTAAAATAATAAAGAATTAAAAGTATAAACCCTATAAAAAGGAACAATAACAATCCAATCAGAGTGGTTTGAAAGGGTAGTTTAATTAGAAGAGTTATAAAACCTAAAATAGTCACGGAGATTATTATTAAATTCGAAACAGATTTTAAAAATTCTACCATTTAAGAATTACTTTGTTTTTGTTTATATTAATTGTTGTTTTATGAAATATATCTCTATCTTATATGAAATTCCACAATATCTCTGTCTTTGAGAATATGCTCGAGTCCAACTTTTTGATTTGGAAACTTGCTTGAGGGGCCTGTAATCTTGGTTTCCTTTATTTTTTTTGAGAATCCATGAAGAATTTTTTCTGCAACCTCTTTAACACTAGGGTTTGGAAGCATAACTACCGGATCCTTATCAACTTGCTTGCCTGGTTGTTTTGTGTAAACTCTGATTTTTCCAAAACTCTGAAAAATTTTTTCTTTTAATTCTTTGAGATTTTCAGAATCTTTTGTTTTACAGGAAAATAAAATAAAATTGTATTTTTTGCTTTGCAACTGGGCACTAAGTTTTCTTTTTTCAGTTTCATCGAGCAAATCTGACTTGTTTAAAATGATAATCTGCTTTGCTTTTGATTTTCCAAGGAAGGGCGAAATTATTTCAAGTTCTTTCGGATTAGTTATTATTATAAGAATAGTATCAGTTTCGTTTATTACTCCTTGGTCAGTGTCTTCTGATTCTATTGCAGGCAAATCTATTATTTGTATTCTCATATGTTCATATTCAAGAGTTCCAACCATGGGGGATTTTGTTGTATAGAGATAAGAAGCAATTTCTGGTTTTGCATTTGTAAGACAAGATAGGATCGTGGATTTTCCTGAATTTGTTAAGCCTACAAGAACTGCTTGCATATCTGATTTTCTTATGCCTTGTTTTTTAAAAGATTTCTTTTTCTTCTTTTCTATTTCAAGTTTTGATTTTATTTTTTTATATCTCGCCTTTATATTCTTTCTAAGAGCCTCAGCTGATTTGTGCTTGGGCATGGTTCTCATCATCCCTTCAAGAGCGACGAGTTTTTCATCATCTGTTTTTGCATTTAAAAAACGCGCTTCTGCGTTTTCATACTCATAGTTTGCATTGATTGGCATAATTTTATTAAATCCTCTTAGTTTAAAAAACTTGATGAAAATAACTATAAGAAAGGCAAAATTGAATGATTTGAGAAAGTGCTCTGTTTTGTTAAATGGGTTTAAGGAATTAAGCAATCCTTCGGGGGAACCAAATCATTTGTGGTGGTTAAGAGACTTGATAAAAAAGCAAGTATTTATTGTTGCAGAAATTAGGGGAGAGATTATCGGACTTGCAATAGGAGAGGTTGCAACAGGCAATTTGGGATTTTTGCATTTAATCTGTGTCAAGAAGGAGTTTCAGAATAAGGGCATTGGAAATCTCCTTTACAAAGAAAGAGAAAAAATGCTTAGAAAAAAAGGAGTCAGGGCGATTATTGCTTATGTTTCCCCAAAGAATAAAAAGGCATTGAACATTTTAAAGAAGAATAAATTTGACAGAGGGCAACTGATGTATGAACATATAAAATTTTTAAGATGAAATTAGCTATTTTATTTTCAGGCGGGAAAGACTCTTGTTTAGCCCTGCATAAAGTTCTACAGGAGGATAATGAGGTTTTATATTTGTTAAATGTTTTTCCAGATACAGAAGATAGTTTTATGTTTCATAAGCCTAATCTGAAATTTTTGAAAAGGCAATCAAAAGAATTGGGTATTGAGTTGATTGTTGGAAAAAGCAAGGGAGAAAAAGAAAAAGAGCTTGAAGATTTAAAAAAACTAATTGAACAAGTTCAAGAAAAAGTTGAGGGAATTGTTGTTGGGGGCATAGCCAGTTCGTATCAGGGAGACAGAATTAAGAAAATTTGTGATGAACTTGGATTGAAATTTATTGCTCCATTGTGGGAATATTCCCCCGAAAATATTTGGGAAGAGTTGCTTAATGAAAAATTTGAAATTGTTTTAACCAAAGTTTCTTGTGAAGGAATTGGAAAAGAATGGATTGGCAGAAAAATTGGAAAAAAAGAAATTGAAGAACTTAAAAAATTAGGAGAAAGGTATAAATTTAGAATTGATTTTGAAGGCGGAGAAGCTGAAAGTGCTGTTCTTTTTATGCCTGAATTTAAATCCCTGATTAAGGTTGATTTTGATATTAAGAGTGATGGAGATTATAGGCATTTTATGAAAATAAAAGGGGTAAAATAATGGAAAAAGAAATTATTTTAAAAGTAAAGGAAAAAAAAGAATTTTCTCAATTGCCAGATGGCTTGGTGGAAAAGGCACTGGTTGCTGGGAAAGGAGATGTTAAACAGGCAAGAGCAATTTTGAGGAAGTATTTTGGTGTTTTTTTGACAAACCGGGTTCTGAAACCAAAAAGTTTAGATGAAGGAATTTTAAAAAGCCATATTTCCACGAGAAATAGGGATTATCTGGAAATTTACAAAAGGATTTTTGATAGTGAAAAAATTAAAACAATTGTTGACTTAGGTTGTGGTGTAAATGGGTTTTCTTATAAGTTTATTGTTGATGTTTTTGGAGGGGGCGTTAATTATATTGGGGTTGAATCTGTTGGGCAGCTTGTTAATTTAATGAATAATTACTTTAGAGACAGGGGTTTTCAAAGGGCCTATGTTTTTCATAAGGATTTATTTGATTTGGATTTTGTTATTGATATTCTGAAAAAATTAAAAGGAGAAGAAGAGAAACCAAGAATCGTTTTTTTGTTCAATGTTATAGATGCTCTTGAATTTTTTGAAAGAAATTTTTCAAAAAAACTTATTTCTGAAGTCTCTGAGGAATGTGAAAAAATTGTCCTGAGTTTTCCTGTGCAAAGCTTGTCTGGAAAAACCAAATTTAAATCAAAAAGATACTGGATTTTGAGTTTTTTAGAGGAAAGGTTTAAAATACTTGATGACTTTGAATTGAGTGGTGAAAGATTTATAGTCTTCACAGGAAAAAAAGAAGTATGAAACCTGAATTTTACAAGAAAAAACTGGATAACGGATTGACTGTTTTATTTGAAAAAAGAAAACTTCCAGTTGTAACTGTGTCAACAGCAATAAGATTCGGCGCAGAATATGAATCTGCTGAATTAAAAGGAATTTCGCATTTTATAGAGCATCTGGTTTTTAAGGGAACAAAAAAAAGAAATGTCAAGCAAATAAGTGAGGAAGTTGAGAAAAAAGGGGGAATAATAAATGCTTTTACTTCTGAGGAGATTACTAGCTACTGGAACAAATTGCCTAGCAAATATCTTTCTACTGGAATTGATTTATCTTCTGATTTGGTTTTAAATCCTTTATTTGAGAGAGATGCTTTGGAAAGAGAAAGAAAAGTTATTCTAGAAGAGATTAAAATGTATCATGATAATCCTCAATTTTATGTATTTGAAAAAATAAAAGAACTCCTTTTTGAGAAGCCCTTTGGCATGCATATAACTGGAACTTCTGAAACCATGACATCTATTACTCGGCAAGATATTTTAAAAATCTTTAATTCTGTTTATTCAACAGACAGGATGATTTTAACTGTTATTGGAAAAGCGGATTTTAAGGAGATTTGTGAATTGGGAAATAAGATTTTTCCTAAAACGAACAACACTTTAAAGGAAAGTGTTCCGGTTAGAAAAAACGCAGAATCAATTGAAAAGAGAAAAGGAATTGACCAGGCTAATTTAATCTTAGGATTTCATTTTCCTACACTCAAAGATAAATACAGATATTCTGCTGAAATTTTTGATGTTATCCTTGGAAAAGGAATGTCAAGCAGGCTTTTTCAGGAAATAAGAGAAAAAAGAGGACTAGCTTATTCTATTAAGGGGTTTTTAGAACAAGATAAGAATTATGGTTATGAGCTTATTTATGCTGGGACTACTAAAGACCAGGTAAAAAAAGTCAAGGAATTAATTTTAAAAGAAATCAAGGAAATGCAGAAATTGGAGTTAAGAGATTTAAATGAGGCAAAAGAGCAGTTAATTGGGTTGAGGGATGTTGGAGATGAAGATGGTATGCAGGCTATGATGAATCTTATTTTAGAAGAAAATGCAGGCAATGCAGAAGAATATTACAAATATGAAGAAAGAATTAATTCTGTGAAATTGCAGGATGTTAGAAATCTTGCTAAACTAAAAAGTTATTCTTTTGTTGCATTAGTTCCTGAATAATCCCAAGAGTTCTTGGGCTAAGAAAGATATTAAAAAATAAAAAAAGAAATAAAAAATTAAAAAACAAAAGGTTTATTTCTTGCTTGTTTCTACAATTGCTTTTATTGCAACTACTAATCCTGCTGCACCTACAAAAACCAAGATGTTTTTGACAATTGCATCAAGATATGCGTTGACTCCTGGTATTGTTATAACAGTTGCACTTCCTACTACTGTTAAAGCAATTATTGCTACTAGCAATTTGATAACATTTTTTTCTGTTATGTTAAGAAAACCTACAATTAACCCCAAGATTACAAGTATTAATGCAAGATAAGGTATTGTGTAAACTCCTTCTATCAAGCCTGCAATCAATGCTAGTGCAAGTCCGATTATAAAAGCCCACTTGCCTATTACGTCTGAACTCATTTTTAACCTCCTTTTTTAATTATAATAACTAAGAAAAAACTATTTAAATATGTTTTGATTTTTGTTTCAAGGCAGTTTCTCTATAGAATCATATAATTCTCCTGCTTTTTCTAAATCTACATGATAACCACATCTACTTAGGAAACCAAATTTTAAATCAGGATCAAGTCTAAGGACGCCAAACTCAGATTCAAGACTTCTTAAGTTTTCTAGGGTTTTTCTTTTATCTCCTGCAAAATCTTTTCCTAATTGTTTTTCTGGATGATGATAGCTTATTGATTCTAAGCCTTCTTCTACAATTAACCCTAAAATAACTTTTTGGCGAGAATTTAATTCCTTTGTTTTATCTGGCATTAAAAACTTAAAATGAAAAGATATATAAGCATTATTGCAAAATAAAACATATAATCGAAAACGCGAATAATAAGAAAATATAACTAAATATCAGAAGATAACATGCAAATAATCAGAGTTAAAGCAATAAATGCGCCTGGAAGAGCTCTTGGATGCGAGAAAGCACCTGCGGAAATACTTCGAGTTCTGAGTGATATTGCAAGCAATGAAAAAGGAAAATTAATTGATAAAAAATTATTTAATCTGGAAGAGATTCATGTTAATAATTCAGATGTTGAAGAATCTCAGGAACTTATTTATAAAAATGCCAAAAAAATATTCTCAGAACAAGACAAGGCTTTTTTTATTGGTGGAGATCACTCAATAAGTTACCCCCTTATGAAAGCATTTTCTGAAGTTTTTAGAAATTCATTTTTAATTGTGTTTGATGCTCATGTTGATTGCATTGCTGGCGGTAAAGGAACTTCAGGAAAAGAGCCAACTCATGAAGAATGGCTTAGAAAACTTGTTGAAGAGGGTTTCCCTCCGGAGAATATAATTCTTATTTCTGCAAGAAACATCTGGCCTGAAGAATTTGTTTTTATAAAAGAAAAGAAGATTAGGATTATCACTATGCAACAAATTCAAGAAGATAGGCGAGGAGTATGTGATGGGATTATGGAAAAAGCAAGAGGCGCAGATGGGTTGTATATTTCAATTGATATTGATTCTATTGATCCGGGATTTGCTCCTGCAACAGGATATTTAGAACCTGGTGGAATGACTAGCAGGGAATTGATTTATTTTTTGCATAGACTCACTCTGTTGAAAAGTTTTAAAGCAGCAGATATTGTTGAAATAAATCCTGATAAAGATATAAATGAGATGACAATCAAACTAGGTGCTAAGCTGCTTGCTGAGATGATTTGAAAAAAGAAAAATAAATAAAACAAAATAAAAATTTGTTAATTAAGATTCTGAAATATTCTAGTTCTGTTAGAGGTAATTCAAAATTAAAAATTTAAATATGGTTGTTTATTATTTATATGAGATGCTTTAGAAAAAAGATCATTGAAAAATAAAATGAGATGCTTTATTGCTTTGGATTTGCCAAGAGAGGCTATAAAAAGAATTGAGGAAATTCAGGAATTAATTCAAAAGAAAAATCTTTTTATTGGGAAATTTACAGAATCTGAGAATTTGCATTTGACTTTGAAGTTCTTAGGAGAGATTTCAGAAGAGCAGGTTCAAGAAGCTAGGAAAAAACTTCAGGAGATAAAATTTAATGAATTTGATGCTTCGCTTGGAGAAGTCGGTGTTTTTTCTAAGAGATCTCTTAAAATTGTTTGGGTAAAATTAAATGGAAAGGGAGTTTTTGATTTGCAGGAGAAAATTGATAGAGTTCTTTCTGACTTGTTTCAGCCAGAAACAAGATTTATGGGCCACATAACCATTGCAAGAGTGAAAAAAGTTTTTGATAAGGAAACACTCGTTAAGTATTTAAAAGACATTAAAATAAAAGATTTAAAATTTAAAACAGACAAGTTTTTTCTGAAAAAATCAGATTTAAAACCAGAAGGGCCGACTTATGAAGACTTGCTAGAAGTTTCTGCAGAAAAATAGTCTAAACACTGAAAAATAAATACCCTACTTAGAAGGCACTAGGTATTTATATATTTTAGGTTTTTGATTATATACATTAAAATATAATTTTATTTTTAAATGCAGAATTCTTAGTGATATTTTAATGGGAAAAACATTAAAACAAAATTTGGATTTAGAATCTTTTGCTAAATCTTATATTTTTCATGCCTTAAGATTGGGCATACAAGAACTTGATTCAAAAATTTTTGATTCTTCTCTTTATGAATCTGTTGCAGGAGAAATGGATTTAAAATTAGAACAAGTAGTACATCTGCATCATTCACTTAATTGGTTTTTGTTTGGCAAGGGTTCTTATTCTGTTCTGGAAGATGTGGCTCCTAGAACAAATCAGGAATCTCACATAATCCGGTTGAGAGGACATAATGAACTTGATGAATCTAAATTAGTAAAAGAATATTTAGTATCTTATAGAAAATACTTAGAAGACAGAGCTAAAGCTCTTCAACTAATTTAAAAATTTCTGCTTTTTTTCCTATGTCTTTTTTTAACTCTTCGATTGGTGTGTTGATTATGTTTTTTATTGCTTTGTATTTTTCAATTAATTTTTTTGCTGTTGATGGGCCAATTCCTTGAAAGCCCTCGAGGATATACTGAATCTGTTCGTGTTTGTTCATTGATTTCTTTTTTGCTCGCAGAGCAAAATGCTCTTTTGGCTGTTTTTTCGCAAGTATGGAAAGAAATTTTGCTGTATCTCTATAATCTTTTGTAAAAATAATTGGAACCTGGAAATCTAAGAGGATGGAAAGAAGAAAACCACGAATTGCATTTGCATGAATTCCTTTAGATTTTTCAGAATTGGGATTTTCATTGTCTGTATAAATTTCTTGCTCGTCAATTCCTTCAATCAAGAGAAGTTGTTTTGGATATTGTTTTATTTCTTCAAGTTGCCTAGCAAGGCGTTTGTTAATCATAGAGTTTATAAAATCTGAGCAAGTCTTGCGTTCAATTGCAGTTTCTTTTATAAGAAAATCTGCCACTGGAAGATGCTTGAATTCTACTGTAATCCCCAAGTCAACAAGTTCAGATGCTACAAGGGAATTTTTTTCATGATGATCTGCGAAAATGAGTGGTTTTGGCTTTTCATAACTTAATTCACCTTTTGATTTTTGGAATATATCTTCCATTTAAAGTTTAAATATTGTGTTTATTTAAATGTTTTATGAGAATTGCTTTATACAATCAGATGTTTGGGTTAAATGGGAAATCAGTTTTTTCATTTCAAAACAAAGTTTTTTGCTCTTTATTTATGTTTGTTTTTTCTTTGTTGTCTTTTTGGGTTGTTTCTTCTTCTGCGATTATCTGATTTTTGTTGTTTCCATCAAGCTCCTGCTTGATTGATTCAAGGGCGCGATGCATTCGCTTTTCTTTGTGAAAAGCTGCCCAGTAATATGCTTCATCTCTTGTGTTTTGGTTCATTAAGATTATTAATTTTCCTGGCTTGAGTCTTGCTGTTCTTCCTCTGCGCTGAATTTGGCGGATTGCAGATGGAATTGGCTCGTAAAATATAACTGCTGAAACTTCTGGAATATCTAAGCCTTCTTCACCTATTGATGTGGCTGCGAGAACATTAATTTTTCCAAAGGAAAAATCCTGAATTAATTGACGCTGTTCTTTTTGGCTTAGTCCTGTAAATTCATCTTTTCCTTTTGAATCTTTTCCATATATTTTTTTTGTCTGCCCTACAAAAACTCTTGCATTAACTCCTGAGATTGTGTTTAGGGTTTTGCAGATTGTTGCTACTGTATCTCTGAATTGCGCAAAAATAATTATTCTCTTAATTTTGCTTGTTTTAAATTCCCGCTGTATGATTTTTTTTAATTCTGCAAGTTTTGGATTTTCTATATTTTTTGCTAAAAGTTCATTAGCGAGGGTGTATGCTTTATTAAATGCAGGCTGTTTGATAAGTTGCTGAACTGCTTTGCTTTTTCCCTGAGATGCTTGATTGAAAATATCAAGTAAATATTTATTAAATGAAGAAAGTGTTTGTGTTTCTAAAAGTTCAAGAGCATGCTGAAGTTTTATTGTCTGAGCACAGACAGATGCTCCCGCAAGCATATTAAAATTCCTATTTCCTGAAGAAATCATTGTCATTATTTTTCTTTGAAGTTCAAGAAGAGTTACTTTTGTTGGCCTGTGGAAAAGGAGTTTTCTATTTTGAAGTTCCTGGACTTTTTTGTCATAAATTTCTTTGAGAAGAACACGAATTTCTTCTAATTCTGGTGGAAAATCCAGTTTGACTATGTCAAATTTTAATTTTTGAAGATATTCTTTTACATCCTCTGACTCTCTGGTGCGAACTTCGATTGCTTCTATTCCAAGATTTTCTGCTATTTGTTTGATTGTTTTTTTATCTGCCCCTGGAGAAGCTGTTAATCCAAGAACTCGCCCAGTTTTTGCTTGCTGCTTGTATTCTTCAGCTACATAGGTATAAGCATAATTTTTAAGACATCTATGGCATTCATCTTCAATTAAAAGAGAAACTTCATCAAGGCCATAAAGATTATTTTTCAAGTCATTTGAAACGCATTGAGGTGTTGAAAAGATTATATCTGCGCGTTGCCAGAGTTTTTTTCTTTTTGGAGCAGATATTTTTCCTGTGAAAAGCTCCATTGTCGCAAAAAGTTCAGGCAAGTGTTTTTGAAAATATTCAAGATGTTGCTCTGCCAGCGGGCGGGTTGGGGCAAGAAAAACAATTTTTGATTCAGGGTGCTGTCTGAGGCGGTGAATTGAAAGCATTAGTGCAATCAGTGTTTTTCCTATTCCTGTTGGCAAAACCACTAGGCAATTTTTATCCTTGCAAGACTCATAAATTTCCTGCTGGTATTTTCTCGGAGAGATATTTTTTAAAAATTTATCTGGCATTTTAAATTATTTATTTTTATAATAGGATAATAAGATATTTTTTAATTAATTGTTCTATCTAGGTTAAATAATAAGTAAATTTATTCTTTAAAGTATTTAAGGATTTATATTTATCTGTTATTTTTTAAATAAGAAGTTTTTATGTTGTTCTGGTGAGAGTAGGGTAACTTATCTAGTTTAGATTAAAAACAGCGCAAGTCCGGTTCCTATTATTGAGATTATCATTAAAATTATCCACCAAATTCTTGAACCAAAGAGGATTTTTGTTCCATCTAATTGTCCGAGTGGAAGAAGATTCCAGAGAGAGTAATAAATGCTGTATTTTGCAAGAAGTGGCAGCCAGGATGCATAACCCCCAAAAATATATGCGGTAATTCCTAGGAGGAGTGTTGCTATAATTCCTGCAAGAGGTATTGCTGCAATGTGCCATTCTGTTAACTCTGAAAATCTGTACAAGCCATGTTTTTTTGCAGCTCTTGATGATTTTGCTTTTATGTCAAATTGCAGGAAAGTGAAAACTTTAAAAAATCCAATAGGGTAAGAAAGCCACACTAGTAAAAAAGGAAGCAAAATTCCCATAGGGATGGGGGTTTTAGAATAAGATCTTGCATAAAATCCATATCTTTGGAACTGCCATATCTTTTGTTCTATTTCAGTATCAAGATTATGAGCAATTATTTTTTTTGCTAAGATATTTACTGCAAGAATAATAAATGCAATCAGAAGGGAGATTAAAAAAACATTAATTTCCTGCAAAAAACTTATTACAAAAGCAAATAAGATTAATGCGATTAAAATGTGCCCAAGTTCTTTTATTTTGAACATATTAAGAAGATGTATTTAATTTTTATAAACTTATCTGTGGTTGTTTTTGATGTTCTATATAGTTCTTAGCCTATCTTTTTAGTATAGAAAAGTATATAAAGTAATTTTAAGTTTTCTATTTATGCTGAAGATTAAAAAAGTATCAGAAGTAATCGGCAAGAGAGTTTATACTGACTCTGGCGATTTTTTCGGTGAAGTTGAAGAAGTTAATTTAGTTGATAATAAAATAGATAGTTGGAGAATAAGAGTTGCTGGAAGTATGGGTTC
>CAZWEB010000007.1:0-26505 GCA_964632115.1 Candidatus Woesearchaeota archaeon | reverse complement strand
CTTTGACTTTTCTTGTGTTATTCATGTTTTAACTATGGTTCTAAAGCTTATAAATTTTTCGCTTTTGTACTGCTAGATTCTCAGAAGAGGGTAGTAGTTATAACTTAATCTATGGTGTCATCTCCAGCTATTGGTTGATTTTTGATTTTAATGAATTACTGTGAAGTTAATTAAAATTTATTTTTTTTATGGATAGTCTCAGCATATTTTAAGCATAAAATAACTGATTACCCTACAAGATTATAGTGACTTATAGCAATATTTATATATTCATTTATCGCTTCTTTAACAGAAAAAAAGGTAAGTTTTATTATAATATCTAAAATTCCATAGATTTGTCTTGAAAAAATAATTACCTTACAAAAAGAGTGAGATGGTATATAAAAAATATATAAAAAGAAAGGTGAATGGCGAGACAAGACTATTTGGCCCCTATTATTATGAGTCCTATAGGGATAAAAGTGGTAAGGTAAAAACAAGATATATTGCAGGTCCAGAAGATAACTACCTTGGAGCAAAAGACACAGAGAAAAATCACTCAGGCAAAAGGAAAAAAGCATTTAAAATTGTTCTTATTTCTTTGCTCGTTGTTCTTATTCTTGGATTTGTTTTTGTGCAGATTTATCAGTCTCTGCCAAGCGATGGATTTAGTAAGGTAATAAGAATCCAAGAGAAAGGAAATTCTATTTCAGGTACTTTGTCAAATGCTTTTAATTCTGCATATAAGACAATATCAGGATTTGTTTTTTCAGAAGAGCCAACTTCAGATGAACAAGCTGTACAAGAAGAGCCAGAGCAAGCAGAAGTGCCTTTAGAAGAGCTAACTGAACCTATTTCTGAAGAACAAATAGAGGAGATTTTAACAGAACAATCCATAGAAGAATCTTCTGAAGCAAATATAGCAGAAGAAATATTAAATGAAACAGTTGCAGAGCCTGCTGTAAATGATATTATAATCAATGAAACAGCAATTAATGAGATAATCATAGAACCAATTGCAAATGAAACTATTATTAATGTTAATGAGACAATTACTAATATAATTGTTAATATTACTGAGACAAACCAGACAATTCCTGTGGAAGAAAAGGCAAATGAAACCTTAATTAATGAAACAATTGCAAATATCACTCTAATAAATCAAACCTTGACAAATCTAACTAATATTATCCTGATTAATGAAACAATTTCAAATTTAACTCTGGCAAATATTACTGAAACAAATCAAAGCCTTAAAAATCAAACTTTTAATATCACTACAAAAAGAGCAAGAATAGTTCTTAATAGGCCTGTAAAATGGATAAAAACAGTTAAATTAAATAGTTCTGAAGTAGGCGGGGGTGATTTAACAATTAATATTCCACTTAATGCAGAGAATATTACTATTAAAACAGGAGAAGAAGTAGGGGAAGCAGAACAAGAACTTGAAGATTATGAACAAATTGTAAACAATGCAGATAGAGAAGAAATCTCCCAAGGAACTCTTACTGGCTTAGTCTCTTTAGAAATTAAAGAAAAACAGGGTATTATCACAAGATTCTGGAACTGGTTGACGGGTTTTACCATAACTGGCAATATAATCTCAGAGCAGGAACTTGAGCAAGAGCAGAGTATTACTGAAACTTCTGATAGCAAGATTGTTAATATAACCAATATTGCAGAAACAACACAAGAACAAGATTTAGCTGTGGAGTATTATACTCCTGCTCCAACAGCAAGCGAGGAAAATCTTTCAAGAGGCAAGAAAATTACAATTTCTGCTGCAGATGAATTAAATTATACAGACATTTTAGCTTATACAGAAATTCCTAATAATATAAAAAATGAGAATAACAAATCTATTAAATTATATCAATATGTTTTTGAAGAAACAGAAATAGTAGAACAGGAAACAGAACCGGAAATAAGTCTAGAAGAGACTGACAGTGCAATAATTGAAGAAAACCAAACACAAGAAAATGTAGAACAACTGTTTGAAGAGCAAATAGAAAAAATTAATGAAACCTCTGAAATAATTGAAAGCACTTCTCATATTAATGAATCTCAAGAAAACCCGGAAATTCTGGAAGAAAACAAATCCAAGAAAACTAAAGATGAAAAACCTGAAAAAGAAAAAATAGAAAATAATAAAAAAACTGAGATTATTCAGGGAACTATTAAAAACCAGACTTCTTTGATAACCGGTAATGTTATTCAAGAAGAGCAAAATAATACTGAGATTAGTGTAGAAACTGCCCAGCCTAAATTTACAAAACAAGAAGTTGAATTTGATGCCTATGACTTAGACGAAGATGGATTTATCGATTATATTGAGTGGAATGTTCCTCACTTGAGCGAGCAGGTTTATGAGATAATTTACATAACCAAAGCAGAACATTTAGATGAAAATTACACTGTTATTGAAGAGGTTTATGACTATGTTAATGAAAAAGATGATAATTGGACTTTAATTCCAGATGAACATTACATCCGGGCTACATTTGAAGAACCTCTTGATAAAACAAGAGACATCACACTTTATGCAAGGGGGAATAATTCACAGGTTAAAGTTTACAGGGAAAATGACAATGCATTAGTTGCTTTGTTTGAAAATATCTCTGCTGAAGATTGGTATAAGATTTATCTAATTAATTTAGGAGATAATGAATCCTATTCTACTTTGGACTTAAAGTCAATCGGTTCTGTTGAATATGATTATATTGTTGACCCTCAGGCAAATTTGTCTGGGACTATTTTTAGATGCGGAACAATTGATTCTCCTGGAACCTATACTGTGAATCAAACAATAACATTTTCAGTTGGAACCTGCATAACCATTAATTCAGATGATGTTTTTTTAGAAGGAAATTATAGAACTATGAATACGACCTCCAGTGGAAATACTGGAATTTCTGCTTCTGGAAAAAATAATATTACTATTCAGAAGTTTTATATTTATAATATGTCAACAGCAATTTACCTGAGCGATACTTATAATTCCTCTGTTTTAAATAATTATATTTATGGGGGAGGACCTCCAGGGCCGACATATTATGGAATTTATTTAAGCACTGCAGTAAACTGCAATGTTTCTAAAAACACAGCAAATAATCATGGCCCTTCTGGTGGAATTGGAATTTATTTAGGAGATATAAAAGATAGTTTTGTTACTGGAAATACCGCAAGCAATAATCAGAATACTGGAATTTATGTTTCAGGAAATAATAATACCATCACAGGAAATACTGCAACTTATCAGCAGGCTGTTTCTACTTCACCAATAAGCAATGCAGGGATATATGTTAGTGGTTCTAACAACACTGTTAATTTTAACACTGCTTCTTATAATGCCCAGATTTATGGAATCTCGATTGCAGGAAATAATAATAGTATTATAAATAATCCTTCTGTTGATTATAATTATTATGGTATTTATTCTAGTGGGAATAATGATACAATACAGAATAACATAGTAAGTAATAATCAGTGGACAGGCATTTCTGTTTCAGGAAATAATACTTTAATTACCAACAACACTGCTAATTTGAATAATGCGTCGGGAATATCTGTTGCAGCAGATTTAAGCACAATTTCTTCTAATACAGTATCTAATTGCAGTGTATCCTCTGGTACAGGGGGATGTTTGGCTATATCTGGTTCAGAAAATTTAGTTTATGCAAATTCAGTAATTGCTTCAAGAGGGAATGTTTATGGAATTTATGTAACTGGAAGCAATAATACTTTATTTAAAAATACCGCAAATAGCCAGGGATATAGCGGGATTTATATAACTGGAAACGCAAACAATTTATCTTCAAATACAGCAAATAATAACTCTCAGTCTGGAATTTACATTACAGGGGGAAATAATAATCTGACAAATAATGTAGCAAGATTAAATGGATGGTATGGATTTTATTTGGCAAATAAAACAGATTTATTTTTAAATAATACTGCTGTTTCCACCAGTGTCAGGCCAGCAGTATATCTCTCTGGCTCAAGCAATAACACCCTATTTCATAGCAGTTTTAATTCAACTTTAAATTATTCTATTTACTTAACAGGAAATTCAGTAAATAATACATTGATAAATACCACTTTAAAAGGCAGTTTAGGAGATTATGCTGATGCTGGTTCTGAATTAATAAGACAGGGTTATGTTTCAAGCATTAATGCTAATGTAACTTTTTATGCAGATAGTTCTCCTATCTCAGGAGCAAATGTAACATTAAGAAATATTACAAATGCCGTTTTGGCAAGCAATATGACTAAAGCAGATGGAACCACAATTATACCTTATGATATCTCAAAACTTACTACATTTTATGTAAACACAGGTTCAAGAACCCATTATTTATATTTATCAACAACTGCAACAGGATATCTAACAGAAACAACTACTTTTGATTGGGATAACTTGCTAGCCAATGATTCTTACATAGATGGAGATAACATAAGTGTTGGGATGCATGGTACCACTTATACTGTTTCAACAATCCAGGATTTGCATCAGGTTTATATTTCAATCAATAATGAAGCAGGATTTAATAATGTTTCAACTGCAAGTGAGCCGTGCCATTATGCTTCAAATATTAGTTTGAATGTTACTGGAACTCTTAAAATTGATGGATGTATATTAGAGATGTCTAACCCTAATGAATTAACAATATCAGTTGATTCTACTGGAACTCTAATTATGAATTATTCTAATATAACTTCTTATAAATCTACAGAATATTACAATTTCTACTCAATAAGGGGAAGTTCACTAATTTTAAATAATTCTTATATTAATCATGTTGGAACAGCAGACCTTCATAATAAACGGGGATTAACAATCAATTCAACTAACGTTATTTTTAATAATATTACTATGTATAAAAATCAGAGGTCCTTAGAATTATTAGCTCCTAATTTAACCATTCAAAATTCTAAATTTTATGGAGGATGGGATTTAGATGTGGGAGACCATATTGTGATAAGGGCTCCTGGGGAAAGGATTGTTAACTGCAATATCTCTGAACCAGGTTTAACTAATTCAGATATCGCGATTGACGCAAACATGGATGTATCTGTCATCAATTCAAATTTTTCTTCTGTGGGATTTCAAACAGGTGGACTCCTTTATAGAAAATGGTATTATCAGGCATATGTTAATGGAACTGATGGGAATCCGATTTCATCAGCAAATGTAACTGCTTATAATTTAAGCAATTCATATCAGTTTAATTTGACGACTAATGCTTCTGGATTTACTCCTAATGGAGAAATAATTGAATATATCCAGAACTCAAGCGGTTACAAGCATTATTACAGCAATTATACAATTTATGCAGGGGCAAATAGATTTTCAACTGAGAATAATACTCATAATATCACAATTGAAAGAAATATTCATGGAGATGTTTTTACATTAACCTGGGTTAATCCTAATGTCACAGACTGTCTTGTTCTTAATGTTCAAAATAAGGAATATATTCTAAATAAAAGCATTAGTGCTACTGCCACCTGCATGAATATTACTGCAAATAATATTACTCTTAATTTAGATGGATATACAATTTCAGGTGATGCAAATTCTCCTGAAGATTATGGGGTTTTTATTCAAGGCAGCAACAATACCCAGGTTATAAATGGGTATATAACAAATTTTGGAGCAGGAGTCTATAGCAACAAAGGAAATAATGGTAACTTTAGTTATTTGAATATTACTTCATCAGGTAATTTTGGTTTTGGCACAGATATTTCTGGAATATCTCTTATAAACAGCCAAAATAATTTTATCACTTATAATAACCTTAGTTCATTATCAAATACTGGTGGAGCTTCTGAGACTTTTGGAATTTATCTTTCAGGAAGTTCAAATAATACAATTTTAAAAAATAAGGTTAATTCAAATTATGCTATTGGTGTGGGTTATGGGCTTTATCTTACTTCTAGCCATAATAATACCATTATAAATAATACTGCAAATTCAAATTGGGCTGCATCAGAAAATGCCTATGGATTTTATTCAATTAGTTCAAATAGCAATAATTTTATTGATAATTATGCCGGAAGCAATAAAAAAGAAGGATTTTCTATAACTGGGAGTAATAACACCCTTGTCAATAATACTGCTTATATAAACTCAAGAACCGGAATTGGAGTTTATGGAAGTAATAACACTCTTGTCAATAATACTGCTTATTACAGCAGCAATATAGGGATAGATATTTCAGGTTCGCAAAATACCCTAATCGGAAATATTATACAACTTACCTCTGGCAATGCGGCAGTATATCTTTTATCTGGGAATAATAACAAGATCCTTAATAATTCAATTACTGGGAATTCTGAAGAAGGGATTTATCTTAATTTCTGTAATGTTAATTTAATCTCTGGAAATAATATTTCGCAAAATTCTCTAAATGGAATTTATATTATATCTTCAAGTAATAATACTCTTACTGGGAATGTTATTTATAAAAATGGAGGGCTTTCAGAAGATGGGGTTGTCATAGAAAACAGCAACAACAACAGCATTCGTGGAAATATTATTTCAAATAGTTCAGACGATGGACTGAATTTAAAAGGAACTTCTTTAAGAAATAATATTATAAGTAATAACATAACATTGAACAAAGGCAAAGGGGTACTTATTAATGATAATTGCAATGGGACTATTGTTTCTTATAATAACATAAGTCATAATCTAGACGACGGAATTGACATAAATCAGGCAATGCATAATAATGTAACAAATAATATCATTGAACGCAATGGAAATGGTACTAATGGGGATGGAATCTCTTCTGACGGAGGAGATTATAACAGGTTTATTAATAATACAATTATTGGAAACTCAGATGACGGGCTTGAATTAGATGATAATTCAACAGACAATTTTGTAATGAATAATACCCTGAATAGCAATAATGGAGATGGATTTCACATGGAAGTAAATTCTGTAAGAAACACCATTCAGAATAATACTGTTTCTTTTAATTTAGACGACGGACTGCAGATTCAAAATAGCTCTTCGCATAACCTAATCACCTTGAATGTAGTAAACAGCAATCAGGACCATGGAATAAAAATAACAAACAACGCAACAAATAATACTTTTTCATACAATATTATTAATGGTTCTGGAAGAAATCCAGAAGATACTGGGGATGGTTTTAATATACAGACAAATTCAAACAGAGTTTTTAATAACACTGTCAGTTATGGTTCTGATGACGGGATTAAGATATCTGCAAATTACACTCTTGTAGAAAATAATACTATTTTATATAATAATGACAAATCTGTTCATGTTATTGGGGGGAAATGGAATAATATTACAAATAATTATGCTTCTTTTAACAGCCACGGTTATGTATTGCAGGACAATTCTACAAATAATACCTTAGTAAATAACAAGGCTGTAAACAACTCGCAACAGGGTTTTTACATAAGGTCTTCATTAGATATTCAAAATACATTTACAAATTCATATGCTTGTTGCAATTATGGAGACTATGATATCTATGATAAAGACAGTTCAATATTCACAAGTTCAACATGCGGAACATTTAATCTTGGTTCTTGCGACACCAGCTGCCCAGATACATGCACCGGAGCATGCAATTATGCGGTTTCAAGTTCTACTCAATTAACTCAGGATTATAACTGCATGAGCACTGGATTTATAATTACTGCAGGAAATATAACTTTTGATTGTCAGAATCGCTCAATAAGAGGAGCAAACCAAGACCACTCAGGAATAATTGCTAATTCAATAGATAATGTAACAATTCAAAATTGTTTTATAAGCAATTTTGAAGAAGGAGTATATTTTAACAATACTGGAAATTCATTTATTCAAGATAATATTTTAAGATTAAACAAGGCAGGATTTAGATTTAGGTATGGGCTTGGAAACTCGGCAATAAATAACACACTCACTGGAAATGATGATGGGATTCAAATTCAATCAAGTTCAGGCAATAATATCTTTAATAACACCATCGATAATAATCTAGATGATGGATCTCAGATAGAACTGGCTTCAAACAGCAATGTTTTTATTGGAAACAGCATAAGGAATAATTTTGACAATGGAATTAAATTTGAAACAAGTTCTATAAATAATACTCTTTTTAACAATACTATTACAAATAATTCAAGAGATATTGCAATTGAATTAGATTCATTGAGAGAAAATAATTTTACTAATATATCTTTGGAAATAAGAAGACCTACTTATGGAATTATTTCATGGAACCCTTCTTTAAGTTTTAATTATTCTAATCTAAGCGAGGCAATTACTATTTCTGCAAATAGTATTTTTGTGAACTCAAGTAAAATCCCGGCATTAAATACAAGCGCAAATCTTACAATTTATAGCACAAATTCATTAGGATTTTCTGATAGATATCCTCTCAGGGAAGGAACTACGTGTCCTAGTTCAATTTGCACTGAAATAACAGATGCAGATACTTATGTCTTCAAAGTAACTCAGTTTACAACATATAGTGTTGGAGGAACCACTTCTGGAACAACCCCTGGAACAACCCCTGGAGGCGGTGGCGGTGGTTCAGCAGGAAATACAACATGTACACCAGATTGCTCTCAGGCAAGCAATTTTTGTCAGGGAACAACATTTTCAGATGGATGCAATGGAACCTGTTCAGGAACCCAGGTTTGTTGCGTTCCTTATTGTATTGGGAAATCTTGTGGAGATAATGGGTGCGGCGGAAGCTGCGGAAGCTGTTCTGCTGGGCAAAACTGCATATTAGGAAAATGTTATGGGGGAACAGAAATTCCTCTGGAAATGATAAGAACTGGCTCGTCTGGTTGTTCAGTTAATATGGAATGTGGAAACTGGAGTGAATGTGAAATAAGTTATAATTTAGATATTCTTTTGCAGGGGGCAGAATCATTATCAGGAGCGCAAAAAAGACTTTGCGAGGATAAAAATAAATGCGTTAACTCGGTTTTTGAAGAAAGGACATGCAAAAAAGAAATTCTTATCTCTGTTAAAAGGTCAACCTGGTGCAATGGAGATTACATAGAAATTTATGACAAGAATAATATTTTATCAAGCAGAATTAAGAAAACAGAATTTGAGAACATTAAGAAACTAGACATAGAATTAATTTTATCTGGCTTTAAAGGATATTGTTATTATTGTTATGATAATGTTCAAAATTATGATGAAACCGGCGTAGATTGCGGCGGAAGTTGTATCTCCTGCGATGAAAAATCAGGCGAGATGCAGACAAAGATTCCATTTGCAAACTCTATTTATATTATCTTGATTGGGATTATTATGGGATTTGCAGTCTTATGGATTTGCAGTCTTATTTGGAAGTTATATTCTATTAATAAAATTATTAGGAAAAAAAAGAGTATCTAAATTTAAAAAATCAATTTAAACAAGTACAATTGAAGAAGAAATTGTTAATTAAAAATATAGGGAGTTATAGTTATAATATCGTTAGTCTAAGAAGGTTAGGTAATTTAAAAAATTCAAAATATTATCTTAGGATTAATTCATCAGAATTAAGTAAATTAAATTCACCAGTGAGAATTATTTATCCTCTCCTTTATTGATATGGATTAACTGGGTTCTGAGGAGAATTATTTAATAAAGAATAGGGAGATGATTTTGTGATTATGAATTTGCTTCCTACAAAATCAGAAATTACAGCAGAAATTGTAAGATTTCCCACTGATGCTCTGAATATTCCCCCTAATATGGGGATTCTTGCTTTTTCAGAAAAATCTTCAATTATCTTGGATATTTCCTGGGGAGACAAGTTAATTTTTGTCATGTTGATTTGTCCTGCTCTTTTTATAACAATCTGTTTTCCAGGTCCAGGACATTCAATTGCTGTTACTGAGTTGTCTCTGAGAAAAATATTTAATTTATTTGAGATTATTCCTATTCTCTCTGGTGTTTCAGGGGCTTTTGATTTATTAAAGATATTCAAGAATGGCTTTTTTGCCTGAGGAACAATTACTGGTTGTTGGATTTGCTGAATTTTTTGTTGAGGAGGTAAAAACACTGGTCTGGGAGGCATTGCTCTTGGAGGCACAAATCTCTGAAGAGGCGTTCTTATAGGCATTGTTAATTCATGCAGTTCTTTTGGTTTTTCCACAGGTGTTCTTATCACTCTAGAAAGTACACTATGAATTGGTTTTTTTTCAGGTTCTATTGGCTTGATTATTTCTTTTAATTCATCTTTCTCTTGTTTTTCTGTAATCTCTTTTTTCTGTTCTGATCTTTTTTTAGCATTTATAATAAGTTCCTGGGTAAATAGTTTTAAAAAAAGAGCCCTTGTGCTAAGTGTTGATTTTTGCAGCATTTTTAATAAATATAATTTTTAATTAAAATCCCCGGTATTTTGGCTGTTCTCTTCCATCTGGCAAGTGAGAGCCGTAAACTCTATCTCTTAATTTTTCTTCCATTAAAGTCAGACCTTTTGCAAGGGTTTTATTTTGTTCAAGCAAAGTATCTATTTTTCCAAGCAATTCTTTGTCTTCTCCTTTTCCAGTTTCTTCTGCATGTTTTTCTGCAAAACTTTTTGCAGAAATTTCAAATAACTGCAAAAGCTTGGACATATTATCACTCAATAAATCAAATTTTATAGAAAGATTAGTAAGAACCTTCTGCAGATTTACAAAATTATCTATTAATGCCTGCTCGAGTTCTGCTTTTGTTAGTTTCTTTGTCTTTGTATTCTTGCCTGTGCCACCTTCTTTTATCATATTTTAAATAAGAAACATTGATTTATAAATATTTCTTAAATTGGTTCTGTAAAGACTACGGGTGATGGCTACCTAAAATATATTCGATAAATACAATAAAACTAACTTTAGATATATGCTTTATTTTATCGACGGAAAAAAGCAGCCATCACCTGCTAAATTAACACTGCCCTTAAATAAGAATTCAACAGGGATATTTAGTCTGAAATTTATTCCTCAGCTTTTAGCTTTTCTAATTCGTTTTTTGCTTCTTCAAATTTTCTTTCAGCTTCTCTTAATCTTGATCCTTTATTCTTTATTCTTTCTATATCTTCTTGTGCTTCTTTTATTTTCTTTTCAGCTTCTAGTAATTCACTGCTCTCATGATATGATACCGAAGATTCATCTTCTTTTCTTGCCTCGAGTTCTTCTTTCATTTCACTGTATTTGCGGATTTTTATGTTTTCAGGAGCCGCAGGAGATTTTACTTTTTTAATAACAAAAAAAACTATTACTGACGCGAAAAGCACTGATGCAACTATGATTATATACCATTTTTTTGCCAGAATATTCTCTCCGCTAAAAATAGATTTCCCAGTGATTTTTGCTTCAGAATTAGGTTCGATGGTTGCGGTTTCTTCAACTATCCCTTCTGTTGTATTTGTTTCTATTTCATTTTCTTCTGTTGTGTTTTCTGCAGGTTCTGCAACTGCAACAACAGGAGTTGCTGGTATTTCTTCATTTAAATTAATATAAACACTATTTCCTGCAGTGTAATTTCCATAGGTGGCGGCTTTTTTTATGATTTTCCCTTCTTTTTTAATTGTTGCAACTACATAAAACTTTACAGTACCAGAATCAAGATTTATCGTAGTTATTCCAGAACTGTCTATATCTTGGTTTAAAGAAGTTATCTCGCTTCCGTCATTGGAATTAATAACATAAGCACTAAGATTATGGTTTGGATATCCTCTAAATTCAATAGGAGTAGTTACTGCAGATACTATTGGAGCCAGAACTAAAGAAACTACTAGCATTAAGATAAAGATTAATTCACCTATTTCTTTTTCTCTCACCATTTTTTATGCTCATTTTAATTTATCTATGTTTATAAATATTTCTTTAGTAGAAGAATAGAAGGTTATTATGAATCTTCTCAAATAAATATGGGGATAGAGAGTTATTTATGAATTTTCTTCAATTTTATTCTGTTGAATTTTATAGAATTGAACCATAAAATGGGGATAGAGGGAATCGAACCCTCAACTGCTGGTTTCTTCATAATAAATTGCTGGAGCCAGCTGTTTTACCATTAGACTATATCCCCAATGGAAATCTAAATTTTGCTGGATTTAAATAGTTTTTTGATATCCCTAGATTATGATATTTGTTTGCTTATATCCAAGAATATAAATCCTTATAAATTAAAGCCAATCCTTCTTATTATGGCACAAATAAAAAGATTGGATAATGGAAATTTATTGATTTTGCCTGGTGAAGAAAATTCCCAGAAACCAAATTTGGCCTTGATAATTACAAATTGTATGAATTCAGGAGTTTCTGTTGGGGCAGATTATGAAAAAAGTGATTTTGCTTTTTGCCGCAATAATATGAAATATCTTGATTTTATGGGAGGAATTAATCTTTATGCAGTTCTTCGTGAAATTTTTGAAAATTTGAATTTATTAGCAAAACAAGAGCCGTTTAATCTTTCAATTGAGGCAAGAAATTTTTCAATTCCTGAAAGAGAACTCTCTCCTGGTGAAGATTTGCTTGCAAAAATTATTGATACCTACAATTTGATTGATAGAAAATAGATTTATTCTTCAATTTGCATTGCTTTCATATCCACAATCTCCTCATGAGAAACAGAGCAACCCTTGTATTTAACAGCATACAAAAGAGCATCAAGAAGATTTTTATCTTTTATTTCAAGAAGTCCTTTTTTGTAAGCTATATAAAGCAACTCGCAGCTTCGTATAAACCTCAGTTGGGTACAGACTGAAAAATTATCTTTTTTTATTTCAATTTTTGTATGCAGTTTGCTTTTTAATAATTTGTGAAGGTTATCTGGTCTTTCACAAAGCATTCTTGTTGTTCTTTCATCTATAACTATAAGATTTTCAATCCCTTTTTTATTTAATAATTCAGATAAAGCTAAACAAGAAGCTTCTCCTTTGTCAATTAAATGAATTGCCCTGTCTTTGGCAAAGAATATTTTATTTGCCTTGCTTAAAAAATTTAAGGTCAGAGCCTCAATTTCATCGTCTTTAATTCCAACTGAAGAAGGAAGTTCTACAACATTCTTTTTTAATAATTCTCTTATCATCATTGCGCCGAGTTCATATCTTTTTATACCTAATGGACGATTTATTGTTTCATCCACAATAATAGAAGTAACTAAAAATTTTCCTGGAAATTCTTTTTTTAGTTTTACAAGAATATCGAGCAAGCCATTCATGCTGAAATTTATCAGAGCACCTGCGTCAAAAACAAGAGCTTTCATTGCATTAAAGGCAATTGCCTTCTCCAGAATTTAATTTACATAACTTTGTTGAACTAATAATACAAGAATGTTTGGAATTTTTAATTTGCAAATTTTCTATTAATATTCTTAATTGATTTGATTGTTTTTGCATTTTTTGTTTAATTAATTTGATTTTAAGAGGTGTTTCATTTTTTGAAAATATCCTCTGCAAGTTTAATTCTTTTTTTAATGGGCATTGTTATTGTAAGATTAACATCTGATATTCCTGTCTGCCCTGCATATTCTGCAAGTTCCCATAAAGTAATTCCCAAAAGTTTTGCTGTTTGCTCCATTGAAATTCCATGTTCATAGACTCTTGAAGCTTTGTTTATCTGGGCTTTTCTAAAAACATCCTGTATTTGCTTTTTTAAATCTCCAGAAAGATTGTCCATTTCTTCTCTTATTCTTTTTATTTCTTCTCTAAATTCTTTTATTTTATTTTTCCTTAAAAAAGAAATTGCTTCGTTTATGTAAACCATAAAATTTTGGTAGAATTTATCCCACCCCCTATATTTTTGCCTTTCAATAATCTTGCTAAGCGCATAGATTATAACTGCAATTGAAATGCTGTCTGAATCCTGTTCAATAGAAGCAGTATGGATGGTGTGGTTACTTAAATCTTTGAGCTTAATAATATCCTTTTTTTTGACTGCCTCTTTTGTTTCTTTTAAAATCCATAGAATATTTATTTTGTCTTTTACTTCTGGTTCTTTAATACCAGTTTCCCCTTTTTCAGACTCTCCTCCCATTAATTCAAAAAGAAAGATAGTTATTTAAATATTCCTCTCGTGTTTATTACATGAAAATAATACTTGATACAAACTTTTTAGTGTATTGCGCAAAATACAGAATTGATTATATCTATGAAATAGAAGAAGTTATTCATGAAAAATCAGAACTTATTGTGCTTTCTTCTGTTTTAGATGAACTTGAAAGATTGAAAGAACAAGTTAAAAAAAGAAGCGACAGAGATGCTTTTGCACTTACACTTTCAATTCTTGAACATTATATTAAAAAAGGAAAAATAAAAATAATCCATGTTAAAAAAGAAAACGCAGACGAATCCATTATTGAAATGGCTAAAAATAACAAGGTAACTGTGGCTACTGCTGACAAAGAGCTAAAAAGAAAATTAAAGGGAAAAGCAAGAATTCTTGTTGTCAGAAACAAAAGCCATCTGGAATTGATTTAGTAAGGTTTATAAATCATATTTTAATTGATTTTATATTGAATTAAAATGTTCTATTTAATTGAGATTGAGGATTATGTAAGGGTAGAGCCTAAGTTATTTGGTTTGAGTACTCTGGAGGCTGTTGAAAAGCAGCTGCAGGCATTATACGCGCAGTATCATGATAGAGAGATTGGAGAAGTTATAGGGGTTGTTGAAGTCGGAGAAGTTGGAGATGGCATTATTATACCTGGCGATGGAGCTGCTTATTATAAAAGTACATTTAAGCTTTTATGCTGGAAACCTGAAATGCAAGAGCTTGTTTACGGAGTAATAGGTGAAATAGCAAATTTTGGAGCTTTTATTAATCTTGGAGTTATGCAGGGAATGATACACATAAGCCAGACTATGGAAGATTATGTGAGTTTTACTAAGAGCAATACTTTAACTGGAAAATCAAATAAAAAAAGCCTTAAGAAAGGAGATGCTTGTTTGGCGAGAATTGTTGCTGTAAGCTACAAAGGAGATGAACCAAAAATAGGTTTGACTATGAGGCAGCCAGGGCTTGGAAAATTAGATTGGATTAAAGATGATAAAAGAAAAACGCAAATATCTGAGAAAAAAGCAGAGAGAACAGAAACAGGCAAAGGGAAAGGGGGAAAGAAGAAATAAAATGTCAAAACAAAAAGCATGCAAGAGTTGCGCAACACTATATGATGGAGACAAATGCCCTAATTGTCAGAGTGATAGTTCAACTGAATCCTGGAAAGGCAAGGTTATAATAATTAATCCTGAACAATCAGAAATAGCCAAAAAAATGAAGAGAGAGAAAAAAGGCGGTTTTGCAATTAAAACAAAATAACTATAAATTCTTAAAATGACTAAAAATAATGATGAGATTTCAAAAATAAATTCTTTCATTTAATAAAATAAAAATGACTTTAAAAATAATAGAAGACATAAAAAATCCTTTGTTGAAGAGAAGAGAAATTAAGGTAGTTATAGAATCTGGGAAAAATCCAAGCATGCAGGAAGCAAGTAAAGTAATCGCTCATGAATTTAAAACAAAAGAAGAAAATATGGTTATTAAGAAAATTCAGGGCAAGTTCGGAAGAAACACTTTTCTTATATCTGCTAAGATTTATGACTCTGAAGAATTAAAAAATGAAATAGAACCAAAATTAAATAAAAATCAAAAAAAAGCAAAGAAAGAAGAAGTAGAGGCAAAACCCTCCGATGTCTCAGCAGAAGAAAAACAAGAAGAGAAAAAAGAAAAGCCAACCGAAGTTCCAGCAGAAGAAAAACCAAAGGAGGAATCTGAATAAAAATGTCACAAGAAAGAGAAAAACCAGCAGAAGAAAAGAAAGAAAAGAAAAAAGTAAATCAAGGCAAAAAGCCACATAAAAACAAACCGACTAGCAAAAAATACAAATTCTATAAAATAGAGGGTGATAAGATAATTAGAGAAAGGTCTTGCCCAAGATGCGGACCAGGAATTTTTTTATCCAAGAGCAAAGGACGATTATATTGTGGCAAGTGCCATTTGACTGAGTTTGAAACTAAAGAGAATAATTGAAAATAATTTCTTAAAATAGAAATATGGCTTTAGTTGAAAACGAACAGAGTTCTTAAGCGAAACTGAAGAATGATTATGAAAAAACAGAACCAGAATCTAAAAAGATAATGGTTTATTCTGCTAAAAACCTCGTTTTTATATAAAATATTAATTGTAATATTCGTTGTTGTTATGTCTTAGTATTATAAAAAAAGCAGGACAGATGCTATAAAGCAAATGTTTCTTACTCTGCTAAAAACTTCACCAGTTTTTGATAAATGTGAACTCTCTTTTTTACACTTCCCGCAAGGTTATGAAACCCTCGAAGAGGCTTCCTAGCAAAAAAATATGTGCTATTCAGCCTCTTCTGGGGAAAAAGAGGTGATAATAATCTACAGTATCTTAAGTATTTAAATCTTTCGGTTATGTTGTGACTTCATAATGACATCAGTATATACTTCCTTTTACTTTTTGTGCTTTTTCTTTAAAAACAGAGAATTTATAAGTTTTATTGTTCTGCAGGATATATGGATTTTGAAGGATTTTTACCAAAAGAGGCTGTTGAAAATGACATAAACGACTTTGAAGTTAATAAAGGAAATCGTGACTTTGCAGTTAAAAATACTGAAAAAATCAATCAAGAGCAATTTTACGATATGCTTATGGAACGAGAACCGAGCTGGCAGGCAATTATCTATGATCTTATACACTCAGAACAACTTGATCCCTGGGACATTAATCTTATTATTTTATCGCAAAAATACCTTGAAAAAATAAAACAGCTTGAAGAGGAAAATTTCTTTGTTTCAAGCAAGGTTCTTCTTGCAGCAAGCCTGCTTTTAAGAATAAAATCAGAAATTCTTCTAAATGAGTATATAAAAAGTTTAGATGAAATTTTATTTGGCAAAAAAGAGGAGAAAAAATATGTAATGGAAAGAATAGAGATAGATGAATCTGAAATTCCTGTTCTTTTTCCTAAGACTCCTTTGCCGAGATTTAAGCAGGTTACTTTGCAGGAATTAATGTCTGCTTTAGGCAAGGCAATGAATACAGAGAACAGAAGAATAAGGCGTGAAATCTCTGAAAAAAGAGCAGAGAAGCTCTCGCATGTTGATATTCTCAAAACAAGGGTGAATGTAAGGGACAGAATAAGAAAAATTTATGCAAGAATAAGCACTTATTTCAAGAAAAAGTCTCAGAGCAAACTTAGTTATACTGAACTGGCTGGAAAAGGAAAAGAAGAAAGAATTGCATGTTTTCTTCCTATTCTACATTTGAGCAATCAGCAGAAAGTCTGGCTTGAGCAGGAAAATCATTTTGATGAGATTTATATCTGGCTGTATGAACTTTATAATAAAAAAGATGAAGCCTTGCATGAACTTGAAAAAGAAATTGAGGAAGTTGAGCACGAGTTAGGCAATGAAATGGACAACGAACAGTTAAGACGCCTTGAAAGAATAAACAATGATTTTGAAAATCCTCTAGCTAATTTTTTTGACATGACAAGCGAGATAATTAAGGGAGAGATTTGAATATTTCATTAATTTGTACTATCTGAATCACTTCCACTTGATTAGAAATTACTAATTAATAAAAAATTATTCAATTATTACTTGTTAGATTAACAACATCCATGTAGAAAATTCCTTTTTAACATTTACCGATTATTTTTGCCAGTTCTTTCTCCTCAATCATTTTTTCTTTGCCTGTTTTCATGTCACGGAGTTTGAATTTTTTCTTTTTAAGTTCTTCTTTACCGAGAAAAATTACAAAATCAATTGATTTGGAATTTGCATAATCCAAGGCTTTTGAAATGCCTTTATCTGTCCATAATTGTGTGTTTATTCCTTTTTCCCTAAGGTTTTCAGCAAGTTTTATTGATTCTTTGTCCTGGCTTATAGAGAGAATCAGGATTTGTTTTTTTGCAGGTTTTATATTGCTTAAAACACTCAGCCTTTCTAATCCAAAACTTATGCCTGTTGACTGAACGTTATTAATCATATAACTGCCTCCTGCTGTAATTGTTTCTTTAAGAGAGCTTTTTACTTCAAATACAGAACCATTGTAATAACTTAATCCTCTGACAATTGATGGTTTAAATTTTACATTAACCCCATAAATCTTGCAGAATTTCTTTAAATCTTCAATTTCTTGATATGATTTGTACTTTTTAAAAAAAGATTCTGGTTTTTTAATTATTCCAAGAATTTTTTTTGCATTGTATTTTTTTAGATTGGTTATTATCTCTTTTTCAGACAATTTGTCAAGTTTATCAATTTCTCTAAGAACTTGTTCTTTATCTTTTTCCTTAATTCTATTTTCTTCTAAAATTTCATTTAATAATTTTCTGTTATTTATGAAAATGTCTTGTTTTATTTCTAGTTTTTTCATAATTTTTGAAACAAGAGCAAGAAGTTCTGCTTCGTCTTTGATTGTTGAGCCAATTATATCTGCGTCGCATTGTGTAAACTCGCGGAATCTTTCAGAAGAAACAGGCTCATCACGAAAAACTTCTCCTATCTGATATCTTTTATATGGAAGTTTTTTTTCTTGGGAGATTCTTTTAAGGGGAAAAGTTAATTCATATCTAAGAGCAAGTTTCCTCTTGCCCCTGTCCTGAAGCTTAAATGTATCTGAGACCGCCTCATCATTTGCATTTTCTCCGCAGACAAATTCTTCATATTCTATTACAGGGGTTTCAGCTGGTTCAAATCCATAAAGTTCAAACTGCTCTTGTATGATTTTTCTTATTTCTGCTCTTTTCAGAGCTTCTTCTCCTGTATAATCCTTAAATCCTTTTATTGTTTCGCTGTTCATTTTTTTGCCACCTCCAAATCTTTTACTAATTTATCAACTTTCTTTTTAATAAATTTAACGATCTTATCAATATTCTTTTTATTATCTCCCATTTCATCTCTGATTTTCCAGATAGTTACTTTGTCTTTCCATCTCCAGTTATCAAAAATCTTTTTTGGGATGTCATCGGCAATAATTATTATCTTATCTTGTTTTTCAAGTAAGGTTACATCAAGTCCTCTTGATTTAGGACTAATAGATAAATTAAATTTATTTTTAATGTAATTACTTCTATTTTTTTCTTTTGGAGTAAGGGGCTTGTTGACTTCTATAACTCCTGCACTTTTTACACTGAGGTTTTTATTTTTATTTATTTTTTTAAAATAAGCTTCAGCTACCTTACTTCTAAACCGGTTGTATTTACATATAAATAGTATATTTTTTGTTTCCATTTTAGTTCGCTCCTATGCTTTTTGCAAAACTATCTGTTTTTTTAATTACTAAATTCGCAACTTTTATTATTTGTTTTTTATTGACAGAGGTTACATCTTTAATTTTCCAGTTTATAACTTTTTTTCTATATTTGATATTTCTGTCAAAAACCTGTTTTGGAACATCATCTGCTACATTTACAGTTATGTTCTGCCAAGCCATTAATTTGCTGCTTAAACCCTGCGGTTTTCCAGAGATATTTAATCCAAGTTCCTTTATTATAGCATTTGTTTTTGGATTTAATGGGCTTCCCTGAATAAGCCCTGCTGATTTTACCTCTATGTTTTTATTTTTATTTATTTTTTTAAAATAAGCTTCAGCTATTCTGCTTCGAAATCTGTTGTATCTGCATACAAACAGGATTCTTTTTTCTTTATTTGACTTACTTTTTGTTTTCATTTTACCTCGTTTTTTATTAATTTATTTAGATTTTGTTGATTTATTAAACTTTCTTCACCGATTCTTATTGCAGTTTCTACAGCCTCTTTTGGATTATTTGCTTCAATAATCTTAATCCTTTTTCTTTTATCTAAATATGTATCTGCTAATCTTTCACTCCAGCCTCCAGTCTTTCTAATTACAATTATTGGAATATTTAATTGATATGCAACTGCTATTTCTGTAAGTGTTCCTGAACCTCCACTTATACAGATTATAACATCACAGCTATTCACTAGAACAAACTCTCTTCCCCCGCCCCGCTCTAATCCACTACAGATGATTACATCTGTGTTTTTTTTATCAAAAATGTCTTTTCCTTTTCCATAGGTTACTCCAATAGTTAGTCCTCCAGACTTTTTTGTACCTCTTGCTGCTGCTGTTGATAGACTGTCAAAATCTTTTTCAGCCCCATAAATTGTGATGTTTCCAGATTCGGCAATTAGTTTTCCTGTTTCTTCTGCAATTTTGTTTAACTTTTCAGAATAATCCAAGTCTGCTGCACTTCCCATTACCCCTATTTGCAATTTTCTCATATTAGTTCTCCAGGATTATTCGATTCCTGAAAAGCGGAAGCTGGGAGTCGAACCCAGGTGTCACGAGCCACAGTCGTGCGTACTGACCGCTGTACTACATCCGCCATATTTTTATCTAACTGAGGATATCTATTCCTCCAAGCATTTACCTTATTTAAGTTTTTTTGACTGCTCCAACCAATCAATTTTTCATACTTTTTAAGTGCAGCAATTCCATTAATTGAAATTCTTCCGTATCTGCCATTGAGATAAATATTTGGATTAAAACCAAGCATCTGAAGAATCTTTCCAATCTCATTAATCAATTTTTTTGATATCAATGATATTCTTATCTCTGGATAATACTTTTCATATCCATATTTTGTTTTAAAAGATAAAGAACCATCTGTATCAAATAGTCCTCTAATGAGGGCTGTAAGGATTCTTATATTATTAATTTTAAGTATTTTCGGAATAGAGATATTATTTTTTCTTCCAGGCGTTATTCCAATTACTTTTGTTTTAAACTCCCATAAAGCTTTAGAGGATACCTCAAAACCAAAACTATCACCAAAATCTTTTATTTTTAAATTAATATTATATAACTTTTTAAATAAAGGTTTAATATACTTCAGATAATATTCTTTTTCATCTTTTGGATTTCCTTTTAATCTATAGTCATATCTTTTTGCAGACAAAAAACCATCTCCAAATTGCATCCCAATTTCTTCTGCTAATTCTGGAGTTAATTTATTAGGTAATTTTATCCCTTTATTGATATCAAAATTACTATAATTAACAATTGAATTGTTTAATTTTACATTTTTATTTTTAAAGGTTATTTTTATAGGATACAGAATCTTTTTCTGTTCTCCGATAACTTTTCTACCAATTACTAATTCCTCTTTTCTTATTTTTCCTATAAACTTCTTAAGTAGGTTACCCTCATTTTCATTGATCATTCTTATCATTTTTTTAAAAATATCATAAGGAATATCACATAAAGCAAATCGATATGATTTACTAAGAGTGCTTTCATTTATTCCAATTAAATTAGACAGTTCTTTCCAACTTAAATCAGATTTTTCTTTTATATATTGAATAAATCTTTTTTGGTTTTCAGAACTAAATCTAACTCTTTTTTTCATAAATGTTACAAGATAAAAGATTTTATAAATTTTTAGTTCTTGCGTTAAACTATAAAACTGGATTTTAAGAATAGAAGATATAAAAATATTCTTATTTGAAGAAATTTTTAGAAAGCTCTTGCTAGGAAAATTGTTCTTATTTCCTATGATGGGGAAACCCCCACAAGTTTATTGCTTCCATGATTTTTACAGAATATATAGGTTTTTAAATCTTGCTATTTTTAGTAACTCTTTAATAGTAACGATAGTAAGATTTATAAATACTCTTTCTTAGATAATTTCATGAAACCATTTGTAAGATATAATCTTAGCGCAGATATAACTGATAGGGGAATAGGATTTTCAATAAAAAGAGCAGTCCTTGCTTTTATGAAAAGTAATGGTTATGAAGCAAGAATCTCTGATTTTAATGCTTCATCAAATAACTTTAATGCTATACTTGAACTCTTTTATTCTCCTGGGACAAATCCAGATTTTAATACTAAAACATTATTAGAGCACCTTAGTAAAAGTGGAAGAATGCCTATGGACAGAACTGTTAAGCCAGAAAATGTTACTATAACTCCAATGCCTTGTGATTTTGATTTATCTATTCCTGATGGGCACGGACATGAAGCATGCCAGAAAACAATTGACAGTTTAAATGGCAAGAATGCTAATCTTGAAACTATGGTTAGAGACCAGGAAAAAGTTATCACAAGTATCACTCAAACACTTGAACAGAGACAAAGAATTGTAACTGAAAGAGATAAACAAATAGGAAATTTAGAAGCTCAGCTGAAAAGAAAAACTCTTTCTCATTATGATGACCCTGCTTTAGCAATTGCTGATGGATATATTGCTCATGGTGCAGAAGATTTCTTTGATGCTTCAGAAGATTTTGAAGAACTTGCTAGAAATAAAGATTTAGATACTTTGCTTAAATTTCAAACAGAAAAACCAACTTATGTGGGATATATTAATGCAAAATATGGATTAGGTTTTTCAGATGAAAAAGATTTTAATTCTTGGATGGAACAAATGAAAAATATAGGAGAATTAGAGCAAACTCAAGATTATCAAAAAATTGAGAAAGAAAAGAAAAAAATAGAAGCAAATAGAAATGTTTTAGAAGTAGCAGAGCAAACAGGAGCAAGTGATGAAGTTATTAGTGCTCTTAAAAAAGCTGTTGAAGAAGGCAGCAAACAAAGAACAGATTTGGATAATCAGGTTGAAACATTAAGACAAAAGCACGAAAGAGAAAGAGAATCTTATGCAACTATAGTTGAACCAGTAAAAGCATATCAATCTTTTATTCCTCTTTTTGAAAGAACATCCGCAAGAAAGGAATCAAAAAAAGAAATTTCATTTTTGATTGATAAAAATGATGAAGTTTCACAGTTGCCTCCTTGCAGGATTTTCATGCCATCTGTAGGGCAGGGAAGTGGGCTTGAAAAATATGTTAGCGAGAAAATAAGCTCTTTTTTTGATAAAGAACAGTTTAATATAATCTACAAAGAAGGAGATAATACTTTTGGTTTTTTTGAAATTTCTCCTAAAAAAGAAGAGTATTTGAATGACAAATATCTTGAAAAGATTGGAGCAGAATTATCTGGAGATAAGGTATTAAATGCCCTGGGAATAAAACCAAGATTTGTCTTTTTGAGACACTGAAATCTGGGATTAATGGCTCTGTTGCAATAGCAGGACTTTTGCGAATAATTGATTTGTAAAATTTGGCAAAAGTTCTGAGAATATGATAACACTAAAATTACTTAGTTTTTTAAATACTTTCTCCTTATTGTTTTCATGCCTAAATTCAAGTTTTATGCCCTCTGGCTTTCGTTGATTTGCATATTGGTTTTTATAATTCAGAATTTATTTTCAGGATTTACAGATGCTTTTTTGCTGAATCCTCTGAGTTTTTCAGAACCATGGAGATTTTTAACTTCAATATTTTTGCATGGAAGCTTGATTCATTTGATGTATAATCTATTTGCGCTTGCTTTGTTTGGAAGTATTTTGGAAAAAGTAATTGGAGGAAAGAAATTCTTGCTTGTGTTCTTTTTATCTGGAATAATTGCCAACTTGGTTTCTGTTAATTTTTATACAGGCAGTCTTGGAGCAAGCGGAGCAATTTATGGAATTCTTGGATGCTTGGCTGTTATAAAACCTCTAATGTTTGTTTGGGCATTTGGTTTTCCAATGCCTATGTTTATAGCAGCGATTTTATGGGCAGGTGGCTCGATTTTTGGAGCGATTTATGCAAGTCAAATCCAAGATAATGTAGGTTATATTGCTCATTTATCTGGAATTTTTATTGGCATTTTACTTGGATTTATTTTTCGGGCTGCGAGAAAAAGAAAGAAACACCCTAAGTATAATAGAAAAATAAAACTTCATGAGCCAAGCATGAGGGGCTGGGAACAAAGATATATGCTGGGGAGATAAATTAAAAAATGCTTTTTGTTTGCAAGCTTTTAATTCCTAAATCTTGAGTGTCCTCTGTTTTCTCTGCTGGGATAATTTCTGCTGCCGTGGCTTCTACTTTCTTCTTTGCCATAACTTCTTTTATTGCTCTGGCTATCTCCCCTATTTGAATATGTTCCTTCTCTCCTACCATAACTTCTTTTGTTATCTCTTTGGTTATTTCCCCTGTTATCTCTTCCAGAATAATTTCTTCCTCTACTGTTGCCGAAAGATCTTCCCTGAGCCCTGTATTCTCTTCTTTGAGCAACCCATTTTATTTCTACTTGTTTAAGAAAAGGAAGCTCTACGGGAGTTATGTTAAAATCACTGTTAATTATTGGCTGAAAATTTTCATAATCTCTACTTGCAAGAATATTTATCACTATGCCCTCTTTTCCGGCTCTTGCTGTTCTTCCGATTCTGTGAGTGTATTCTTTTACACTTGGAGGGATATCATAATTATAAATATGGCTTACTCCGCTTATGTCAAGCCCTCTTGCGGCTACATCTGTGCATACAAGCACATGAACTTTTTTTGAGTGGAATACATCAAGGACTCTTGTTCTTTTTTCCTGAGAAAAACCCCCATGAATTGGAAGCGCTTCTATTCCAAGAGCCTTAAGATTATTTGCAACAAAATCAACATTTCTTCTTGTATTGCAGAAAATCATTATAAGATTTGCTTTTTCATTTTCTAAGAGGTGCTTTAATAAAGAGTATTTTAAATTGTCAGGAACATCATAGTAAACCTGCTTTAATTTTTTTGGGTCAACCTGGGGTTCTGCTGAAATTTCCACAGGATTATTCATGTATTTTTTAGAAAGATAAACTATTTCTTCTCCAATAGTTGCTGAAAATAATAATGTCTGTCTTTGTTTTGAGCAATGCCTTACTATTTCTTCAACATCATCTCTAAATCCCATGTCAAGCATTCTATCTGCTTCATCTAAAACAAGTGTGTTGATTTTTGAAAGATGAATTGTATTTCTGTTTAAGTGGTCAAGAATTCTTCCAGGTGTTCCCACAATTATTTCTGCTGTAGGAAGTCTTCTTATTTGATTATTAATTGAAACTCCGCCATAAATAGGGACAATATCCAAATCAAGAGGTTCTGAGAATTTTAACAGTTCGTTTGCAACCTGCTCTGCAAGTTCTCTTGTTGGTGTGAGCACTAGTCCTTGTGTTCCGCAGTCTTTTTTTACATTATTAATTAATCCTGCTGCAAATGCAAGTGTCTTTCCTGAGCCTGTTGAAGCTCCAGCTATTACATCGTTGCCTTTTAATACATCAGGAATAGACAGTTCCTGAATTTCAGAAGGTTCTTCATAGCCTCTCTGTTTTATTAAAACTAACAGAGGACTATTTTTACCTAATAGTTTTTCAAATTTTTCCATCTTTCAAATATTTAACAGTCAAGAAATAGCTAAGTGTATTTCTTCAACAATTACTTAATTTAAGATTTTAATTTATCTACCTATTAAACATAAAAAAGTCTGTTTATAAACCTATGGTTTTTGAGAAAAGACCAAACCTGCGAATAAAAAATATTAAGACAAACAAAATCAGGGCAAAGAATACAAGCAAAGAAGAATTTGTTAAATGAAAATTCAAGATGTTCTGATTAAGGTATTGATAATTTAATAAAAGTATGTAAATTAAATTTATAGGGGGTTTTTATTATTGACTTCCAGATTTATTCTATTCAATCTCCACATCTATCTTGGCGAGTTTTCCTTTGATTGAACCTGTTAAGTTGTTTAAGTTTTCCTGGATTTTTGCCAGCCTTTTTTCTTTTATGAGTTTTTCTGAGTGGAGGGTTTCAATTTCCGGTTTTATGTTATTTATGCTGTTTTCTATGGTTTCTGTTTCTGTTTTTTCAATTATTATGTCTTTGATTTGTTTTTCTTTTGCCTCTATTTCCTGGATTCTGTTTAAGATATTAATATTATTCAGGTTAGATTCTCTTAGCAATGAAATAATCTCTTCTCCTTTGGTTTTCTTGAAAGCTTGTCTGAAATTCTCTTTATGTTCTTTTATAATGCTCATTTCTTTTTCAAAACTATGGTAAAAATTGCCAAGTGCCTTGAAATCTATAATCTCTCTTAGATTATTAATTTTATTTTCTAATTCCTGCTTGTTTTTTTCAAGTTTTTCTTTATTTTTGCTTATCTCAATGAATTTTTCAGAGTTTTTTATATTCTCAATTTCTTTTTCTTTTTCTTTTATATTATTACTGAGTTCATTTATTTTGCGGCTTTGTTCCCCTATGCTTTCTGATATCTCTAATAGTGTTTTTTTAATTTTATTTGTTTCTTCAATCTCTCGCTCAATTGAGTTGATTGTTTTTGATTTTTCAATAATTTCCTTGTTTTCTTTAAGAATTTGTTCTATATCTCTGAAAAATTTCATTATGCTATCTTTTGTGTCTCCTATTTCTTTACCTATAAGAAATGTTGCCTTTTCATAACTTATTGAAGATCTTTTTTGAAAATCAGGAAAAATAGAATTTATTTTTTCTACAATACTCCTGTTTTCCTCTTTAATTTCTTTTAATTTCGCGATTAATTCTTCTGTATAGCCAATATAATTTTTCAGGTTTTCCCTGACTATGAGCTTGATTTTTTCTTCTGCTCTTTTTTCATCAACATTAATATGTTTAAGTATCAGAACCTCTCTTTCTAGCTCAAAAACAAGAGCATGGACTCTTTCTTTTATATCTT
>CAZWEB010000006.1:1775-27043 GCA_964632115.1 Candidatus Woesearchaeota archaeon | reverse complement strand
GGACATTCATACTGGACAGTAAAATTATTTGGATTGCTTGATAAACAATGTCTTTCAATCAGGCTAAAATTATTCAAGCAGTAATCTTCAAATTTAGTACCTGGAGAAACAGAAGTATATAGAAATCCTTTCACACTATAATCCAATCCACCATCAGAATCAGTGCATGTACTCACAGGTTCAGGCAAATCACCTAAACTTAGATTATTCCTAATTGCATTTGAATAGATAGAATTAAAACCATTAATATCCCAAACATCTACTATTCCATCTGGCTTGAAACCAGTAAAACCTGCTCCCCTCATGTCTGCATCTAAGTTTCCATGAGTATAAGCAGAAGTAAATCCATTAATATCCCAGACATCTACTTTTCCATCTGGCTTGAATCCAATAAAACCAGCTCCTCTCATATCTCCCCTTAGGCTTCCAACATAAAATATTGCATCTCCGCCAGCAATTCCATCACCAGTAGGCAAATCACCTAAATCATAAATATATCCTCTGTTGCTTCCATAAATATTTGCTTCACCGTCTAATTTATTTCCATAGTTATCTTTAATATTCTCTTTTAGAATAACTTTAACCCACGTATCAATAACTACCCCTTTTGGAAACATTATATTGATGTTGTATCCTCTGTAAGTAGATTGTTCAGGATATATTCTTTCTCCGATAATTTCATTTCCATTTTCAAATCTAACTTTATAAACTAGGATATCATTAGAGGAGACATTAGCATATTTAGAAAAATACACAGTTATATTATGAACTCCCAAGCCACTTGGTTCAATATCAGAAAAACTTCTTAATTCCCGGGTATAACTAGAATTATAACCTGGAATTAAATTATAATTAACTTTAGTAATAACTAAATTATCTCCTGAGTAATTTACTCCAATATATCCCTCGCTTCTGATTACACTGCTGTAATCTCCAGTAGTCAATTCTTCTGTTGCAATATTATTCTCAGTATCTTTTATTCCGCTTGTTGTTTCTTTTCCATTAACATTAATAACAGCAGCAATAGAAACAGATTTTATTTCCCCAAGATTTTCACATTCTTCTTCTAAATTAATTTGAAATGTTCGAGTTTCTAATTCTTTAATATTTGTTTCTCTCTTAACCTGGCAAATTTTTCCTTCATTATCTTTTAAATTAAATATTAAGGCAGCAATATTACCTGCTCCTGTATTTCTTTCAACTTGAATTTCTAACACTCCATCTGATTCACCACTAAATTGTGCAAGTCCTGCAAAACGTTCTTCTGTTGTAATTTCAGGAACTACAACTTTTGCTTTTTTAATATTTAAATCAGTTGTTAAAGTTTCTGTTTGTATTTTAGAAGAATCAGTCTTTATAATCGGAATAAGAGTATTATAGACAAGAACAACTGCCACAAGAACAATTAGCACAATTAAGATTGATGTAATTACACCTGAAACCCCTCTTTTTTTCATAAATCCTCAAAGAAAACTTAATATTTAAATATTTATCTTGAAAAATATTTCTCAATCATTTTTGTTTTTCTCTTATACTTTTGTCTTAGATATAATCCATAAACAACTCCTGCTAAAAATCCTCCTAAATGAGCAGTGTTGCCAACACCCCATCCTGCACTAATAGAAACTAACCAGGTTCCAAACAATACTAAAGGTATCATAACATAAGCAGGCAAAGAAAAAAATGGCAGGAATATAATTGAAAATCTCAGTTTAGGAGTTAATATCATAAACAAACCTGCAATTGCGAATATTGCCCCGCTCGCGCCAACAGCAAAAGTTTCTGGACTTCCAAAAACATTAGTCCCCAGTTCAGATGTTCCAAAAAAATAAGCCAAAGAAACAAACAATAATCCTGCAACAATTCCTGAAATCAAATAAAACCATAGGTATCTTTTTCTGCCGATTATTTTCTCGCACAAACTTCCAAGCGAAAATAAAACAAACATATTAATTAATAAATGAAAAATTCCCCCATGCATGAACATACTTGTAATCAAAGTCCAGATATAATATCCATCAAAAAAATTAATTGGTTGAATTGCAATGTAAGTTATAGAGTTTTCATAAAAGAGAATAAGAGGATATGCAACAATAAAAAACACAATATTTATTAAAATCAGCCAGCCAGTTATACTCAATTTTGAAAACCAATCAAACAGCCTATTTCTATGTCCCAACAGGTTTCTCTGAGTATAATACCTTAATTTTCTAGAATCCCTCATTGTCTCTTTTTGCTCTTCTTTTTAATTTTCTTTGTTTTTTTAGGAGACTTTTTAGAAGATTTTCCTGGTTTCTTGGATTTTTTATTTTTCTTATTAACCTTTTTCCCAGTTTTCTTTTTCATTATCTTTTTTCCTGTTTTGCTTTTTGTTTTTTTCTTTGTTTTTTTAACATCTCTAGGCATGCTTTTTCTAATCTTTTCTGTTACCTTCCCTTTTTCTTCCCGAAGTATTTCCAGTTGTTTTTCTAATTTAGACACTTCCTTTGTTAGACCAGAGATTATTTTTTCATTTTCTGCAAGTTCATAAACCTGCCCGCATTCCTGGCATGTAAAGCTATTCAACAAAGCATGCTCTTCATTAATTTCAGTATTGCATGTCTTGCAGATATAAAATCTTTTTATTTTCCTGTTTTTTAACTGGCTTTTTAATCTTTCTTCCTCTTGGCTTAATTTTTCTTCTAGAAGAGTAAGAGATTTTAGAGTATTCAGTGTCCAGAAATAAATATACCACCCTTTTCGTTTGTCCTTTTTTCTTGTAAAACTCACAAGCCCAAAATTAGACAGCTTATAAAGCAGATTTCTTACTTGATTTACAGTCAAGTCTAATTTTTTAGCTATTAAAAACTCATTAACATTCTTTTTATCGACAAGGATGTCTATGATATCTGTTGCAGACCTGCCAGCTATATGCTCTACAATTTCCTTGAGAAGTTTAATTTGCATTATAATTTGAGAATATACCCAAATAAATACTTTTCGTTTATCTGTTACTACTAGATAATTTATGCAAACCTATTTATATAATCTTTTAAAACTAATATTATGGGTTTGTTTAGAAAAAAAGAGGAAAAGGATAAAAGTAAAAATAAATCTGAAATTCCTGGATTGCCAGAGCTTCCAGAGTTGCCTGAACTTCCAGATTTTCCAGGGAAAATTACTTCTAAGATAAATAGATTTCCTGATTTACCAGAATTGTCTCCAACCCCTAATTTGCCAAATCTTAATGGTTTAAATGAACAAGAAAATAGATTTCACGAGATCCCTTCTTTAAAATACAAAAATATCCAAGGTCTTCCTTCATTTCCAGGCTCTCAGATGGGAGAAGCAATGAGTCAAGAAGCAGTAAAATCAGCTGTAAACCTTCCAGAATATGAAGAAACAATAGGTTCTTCAAAAGAAAGAAGAACAATTGAGATATCAGAACCAAAAATGCAAATGAGCAGACAAATCAAGAATCCAATAATGCCTGTATTTCAGTCAAGAGATATAAAAATGTCCAGGAAAATAGAACCTGTGTATATAAGAATAGACAAGTTCAAATCAGCTGCTCAGAGTTTTGAGGAAATAAAAGAAAAAATAGCAGAAATTGAGTCTCTTCTCTCAGATATAAAAGAAGTAAAACAAAAAGAAGAACAAGAGTTAAGTGAATGGGAAAGAGAAGTAGAAACAATCAAAGCAAGAATTGAAGCAATAGATAATAATATATTTTCAAAATTAGATTAATCTTCATAAAACAACAAAAATAATTCATTTACTACCTAAAAAATCAACCCCTATAAACTATTAATAGATTATGATTAATTAAAGATTACAAACATGAATTAATTTCAAAATTCCTTTAAAGATTAAATATTCCAGATTAATACTATTAAAAATGGCAAAAAATATTCATGTAAGACTCGAGTATGAAGAAGCAATTTCTGGGAAAAGAGATGTTCTATCTAGCCAGATGGATGCTCTTAAAATACTTAAAATAATCAAAACCTACAAAAATTTGAGAAGAAAAGAAATGATTCTTAGAGGAAAATTAAAAAATGAACTTAAGGTTTTGCACACACACCTAAGTCAGTTGCAGACACACCTTCCTCAGGAAGTCAAAGAAGATATTCAGATTGCAAAACCAAAATCAAAAATCTTGAAAAAAGAAGAAGTATATAACAAAAACATTGAATTCCAGCTTCAGGATATCCAGGACAAGTTAGAGAGATTGAATGCTTGATTAGTTTTTTAAATACCTGATTCTTATCATAAATATGATATCCCAAACTCAATTAATCAAAAAGTACATTGATTTTTTCAAAAGCAAGAACCATAAAGAAATTGTAAACTCCTCCCTAATTCCTGAAAATGACCCCACTGTTCTTTTTACAACAGCAGGTATGCATCCCCTTGTTCCTTTTCTTCTCGGGCAAAAACACCCTCAAGGGAAGAGGCTGGTAAACGTTCAGAGGTGCATTAGAACCAGAGATATAGATAATGTAGGAGATGATTTTCATTTAACTTTCTTTGAAATGCTCGGCAACTGGTCTCTCGGCGACTATTTTAAGAAAGAAGCAATTGAATTTTCTTTTGAATTTTTAACTAAGGTTCTGAAAATTCCAAGTAAACAAATTGAAGTAACTTGTTTTAAAGGCGAGGGTAACATTCCAAAAGATGAAGAATCAGCAAAAGTATGGAAGTCTCTAGGAATTAAAAGAATAAAATTTCTTGGAAAAGAAGATAACTGGTGGGGCCCAGCAGGGCAAGTAGGTCCTTGCGGTCCCGATACAGAAATGTTCATAGGTTCTTGTGAAATCTGGAATAATGTTTTTATGCAATATAATAAAGATGCAAATGGAGAATATAAACCTCTCAGCCAAAAAAATGTAGATACTGGAATGGGTGTAGAACGAGTTCTTGCAGTTTTAAACAACAAACCAAGTGTCTATGAAACCCAAGTTTTCCTGCCAATAATTAAAGAAATAGAAAGATTAAGCAAAAAGAAATATGGAAAAAACCAAGGAGAAACAAGAGCAATGCGAATTATTGCAGACCACATTAAAGCATCTTGCTTTATTCTTGCTGAAGGCATAACCCCAAGCAACACAGAACAAGGTTATGTTTTAAGAAGACTTATTCGCAGAGCAGTAAGATACTCGCGCGAGTTAGGAATACAAAATATAACTCCAATTACAGAACCGGTTTTCAAAATCTATGAAGATTATAAATTAAACAAAAAATTTATTCAAAAAGAAATTGAAATAGAACAATCTAAGTTCCTTAAAACACTTGAACAAGGAATAAAACTTGCAGAAAAAATAATCAAGAAAAAAATACCTATTGATTCTAAAAAGTTTTCTGAATTAATGAAAAATCCAAATAAAGCAGATCTCATAGGAAGAATTTTCGATAAAAGAAGAGAGGGGAGGGATTACTCACTAAAAAGTCCAAAAATATCTGAAAAAGAAATTGATGGCGCAGAAATAACAGGCAAGGAATCTTTTCTTTTATTTCAAAGTTATGGATTTCCTCTTGAAATGATAGATGAAATTGCAATGGCAAAATGTTTATTGGTTTCACATAAAGAGTTTAGAATAGAACTCGCAAAACACCAAACCCTCTCCCGTACAGCAACACAAGGAAAATTTAAAAGTGGTTTGGCAGATAATTCAGAGCAAGTAACTCGGCTTCACACAGCAGCACATCTTCTTCTTGCTGCTTTAAAAAAAAGTCTTGGCAAGGAAATTCATCAAAAAGGTTCAAACATTACACCAGAAAGACTTAGGCTTGATTTTAATTTTCCAAGAAAACTAACACTTGAAGAAATCACAAAAATTGAGGCTCTTGTAAATGAACAAATAAAAAAGAAAATTCCAATAAAAAAACAAGAACTCTCCCTTACAGAAGCTAAAAAATCAGGAGCAGAAGGTGTTTTTGATGATAAATACAAAAATCTTGAAAAACTTTCTGTCTATAGTATTATAGATTTCTCAAAAGAAATCTGCTCAGGCCCGCATGCCAAGAACACTGGAGATTTAGGAAAATTCAAAATATTAAAAGAAGAGTCAAGTTCAGCAGGTGTAAGAAGAATTAAGGCGATTTTAGAATAAACCAATGAAACAAACTTAGACTATACGATGGCATAGTAAAGATAGATATAGAACTATACGATGGCATAGTAAAGTTTATAAACTCAAAAGCATTCTAATTTTCATGGAAATTGGCTCAGAATTGTATAAACAAAATCCCTGGTGGGAGAAAAAATTTACAGAAAAAAGCATTCTCAGAGAGACTTACTTAAATAAGATTTTTAAGAACATAAAAACAAAAGAAATTATTTTTCTGACAGGATTGAGAAGAATAGGCAAAACTACAATATTAATGCAGACTATAAATCAATTATTAACAAAAACAAAGCCAGAAGATATTCTCTTTATTCGACTTGATTCTTTTAATCTTTTGGAGTATTCAATCCATCAATTAATTGAAGAATACAGAAAACTACATAAAAAATCTGCATCAGATTTTTTTTATTTATTTTTGGACGAAGTTGCATCAAGAGATAACTTTGAGCAGGAATTAAAAAGTTTATATGATGATGAGAATATAAAAATTATCTGTTCTTCTTCTATTGCAACTTTAATGAGAGACAAAAAAGCCCTTCTTACAGGAAGAACAAAAACCATTGAAGTTATGCCTCTAACTTTTCAGGAGTTCCTGCAATTTAAAAAAGCAAGAATAGGCAAAGCAGATAATGCAAAACTTGAGAGTTATTTCAAAGACTATTTAAAAATTGGAGGGATTCCTTATTATGTCCTGACTGAAGATAGAGCTTATTTAAATGAATTGGTAGAAAGCATTGTCTACAAAGACATAATTGCATATCATAAGATATCAGGAGAAAAAGCAGTAAAAGAGTTATTTGTTTTGCTGTGTAAAAGAGTAGGAAAGCCGACAAGCTACAATAAACTTGCAAAAGTATTAAAAATTTCAGTAGATAGTGTTAAGCGATTTATAGGTTATTTTGAAAAAGCATATTTATTTTATACTATAAACAGATATTCGAAATCAGAAAATGAGAGAGTAACTTCTCCTAAAAAAATTTACATAGGAGATGTAGGGATAAAAAATATTATAACTGAATTTAAAGATTTGGGGGCAAGTTATGAAAATTTAGTATTCTTAAAAATTAAAGATAAAAATCCAGATTATTATCTGGAAAACTCTATAGAACTAGACTTTATTACAAAAGATTTGCTGATTGAGGCAAAATATAACCAGGAGCTTAACGAGAAGCAGTTAAAAGCATTTAATTCAATAAAATTAAAAAATAAAAGTATAGCCAATGGATACAAATTTTTCTTGAATTAGTTTAAAACAAACAAGAATTGATAATCCGATTCCAAAGAAGAAGCCTCATCTACAGGGGTTAGGAGAATAAAAGCTGTTCTCTCTTGAGTTTAATCCAGACAAAGGCAGATTTCTTCAAGAGGCTTGCCTGCTTCTTTTTCAGCAACTTCTCTTACTGCTCTAGCCCAATTATCATCAATATCTTTAGGAACATAAGTTTTAGCGTACCAAATATCAAATCTGTCATGTTCAGACTTAATATCCTTACATTCTTGAGAAGCTTCTATTTTGCAAAAATGTGCAATAGCCTCGCTAAATTTATTAAATAAATTATAGATTTCATGCCCCTTTATCCACATAATTTCATGCAAGGTTCTGTGGGGGTGGCTTGGAACAGGAATTATTTCTCCAGAATCAATTTTCTTTTTTAGTGAACAATGATATTTCTGAACTTCTTCTTTTGAAGCTCTTGGAGTTTCCAACAAATAATCTGCTAAACGACGAAACTCATTTGAAACAACACTCTGATATTCTTCCTCAGCCATTAAAAGATTAGTCAAAAACAGTTAATAAGTCTTTTCAATATACTCACAAAGGAGAATATTGAATATATGGATTCAATTAAATTTCTGTGCTTATTCTATGAATCATAAAGATTTATAAATAAGATTAACCTTAATAAAACATGGCAGCAGAATCATTAATGATGGGTGGAGCAGCACTTGGAGGATTAGTTATATTTCTGTTTATATTGCTCTGGATAATGATTGTTGGAGGATCAGTTTTTCTGACTGTTATTTGGATTTTAATGATAATAGATGTTGCTCAAAGAAAATTTAAAGAAAGCAATGACAAAATTGTCTGGATTCTTGTAGTTATTTTAACAAGTTGGATTGGAGCAATAATTTATTATTTTGTAATTAAAAAACCTAATAAGCATTAGAAATTAGATTTTTTTATTGATTAAATTCTAAACAACTGACTTGGTTTTTCTCTTTCAGAAACCATTATCTTGGGCTTTAAGTCTTGCCTTTCTCTCATTAGATTATTAAAAGTTCCAAGTGCAAGTTCAGGAGTGTTATTTATCTGGCTCAGATGAGCCAGCATTATATTTTTCAACTTGGATTTTCCATGCTCTAAAACACACAAACCAGAATGCAGATTAGACAAATGCCCGTTAATGCCCCGAATTCTTGATTTTAAAAAATAAGGATAAGGCCCGTTCTCAAGCATCTCTAAATCATGATTGCTTTCAATAACCAGAAAATCAGAATCATGAACAAAATCCTGAACATTTTCGCAGGCTCTCCCAATATCAGTTATAATAGAAACCATTTTCCCGTTTCTTATTGCAAAAGAAACAGGCTCTTCTGCATCATGAGATTTTGAAAAAGCTTCTACTTCCATGCCATTTAAATCAATAACCTCATTATCTTTAATTTTGCAAATCAAACTCTCATCAGAGCATAAAAAACAATTATTTATGGTCCCCCGGGTTGCAAAAACAGGAACCCCAAAATTGCGCGCAAAAACATCAGCCCCGCTAATATGGTCTGTATGCTCATGACTTACAAAAATTCCTTTAATTTTTCCAGGGTCCTCGCCAAGTGAGTTTAATCTTTCAACAATTTGTTTGCACGATATCCCCGCATCTATAAGTACTGCAGAATTATTTTTTTCATTGCAGACATAAAAGCAGTTTCCTGATGAACCAGATGCTAATGCAGATATTTTCATTTTATAATTTCATTGAAAAAGTTATTCAACCCAATAATTTTCAATGCTAGATTTTCTTTCATATTTTTTTATTTTTCCTCTTTTACAAATTAAGTAATAACTCAACAAGAAACAAGTTTAAAAATCTATTTAGTTAATCTGTAATCATCTTCATATTATTTGCCCAATTAATCCATACTGAAGCAAGTGCATAAGCTTGCTTATCTATATCTACATTATGGGGAACATATCTTACAGGAACCCTTTGGAAATTTGCTTGTTTTGCACTTTCTGCTAAAAATACTTTATGCTCTTCAAATCCAGAAATAAGATTTCTTTTAGAGGACTCATCAAGAGATATATCACAAGAATTACCAGGAACCACAACCCCAAGAATTAACTGGGAATCTTCAACAAACATCAGAGGATTTTTAATAATTCCAAATTCATCAAGTCTGAATTTGGTAATTATTGCTTTTGAATCTTGCTGCAAGGTTTGTTCCAAATGTTCTGTTCTTTTTTGTTCTCTTAATCTCAATGCAAAATCACAATCCAGATTAGCTACAAAACCCCAACCTCCAAGCATTTCCTTTTCAGGAGGGAAAAGCCCATCAATTTCATAAACAAACCTCCTCATAGAAATAATTAACTAGTTGATTTAAAAAGAATTTGTATACTCCAAAATATAGTATTCGCTCTCAAAAGTCATTTAATCTTCAAAATTAGAATCAATTTGAGCCAAGCCACTAAGAAAAGCACTACCCCCTGCTACTAATGAACCTGCAACTAATCCGACAAGCCCTCCTATTGCAGCACCACCAGCAATAGCCAATGCCCCTTCATCTAACCTATATTCACGTATTGCTCCTGCAGCAGTACCAATAAAAGGCAATGCAAATCCTAAATACATCAAACTACAAAATACAGTATCCCCTGTACCAGAGATTACATCAAGAGGATCATATTTTTCTTCTTTTCTAATTTTCTCCAAAGTTTCATCCATTTTTTTAAAAGTTCTTTAGACTTTTTAAAGATTATTATAATTCAGCCTATTCCAAGTAAATCGCAGGCTTGCCCGGCTTTGCATTCTTTGACTTGTTTGTTGGGTCAAACTTCTCCTTATCATTAACAGCAAAAACTTCAATTTGCAGGCTTGTTTTTTTCCTAATAGTTTCCAAACCAGAAACATACAAGCTTTTTTCTCCAGGAATAACATAAACATAAGCCTTAACTGCCTGTTTGTTTTGCTTTTCCTTAACTATTCTTATTATATTATTAATATCTTCAGCGAGTTTTTCAACTTGCTGTTCTTGTTTTTCCAATTTCTCGTCAATTTTCTTCTCATCTACCTTAGGCCAGTCTGCTAAACTTATAAAATCCTTGTTTCCAAGTTTTTCCCACAACTCTTCTGTAATATGCGGACAAAAAGGGCTAAGCAATTTTAACGAAGATTCTAAATCACCCCTGCCAATTTGTTCCTGCTGGCACAAATAATCAAATAACCATCTTAATTTAATAATTGCCAAGTTATATCTTAAATTCTCAATATCTTCTGAAATTTCTTTAACTGCTTTGTTCACTTTGCTTTGAATTCTCTCATCTGATTTTCCAATATTAATTTTGTTAAAAAAATCAAAAATCTTTTTTATGAATCTTAAGCTTCCTTCAATTCCTTTTTCACTCCAGTCTCTTGGCTTGTCAGGAGCAGCAAGAGAAAGCAGAAAGAATCTTGCAGTATCCATCCCATATTTTCTTGAAACTTCATCAGGGTTGATTACATTTCCTTTTGATTTTGACATCTTTTCTCCATTTTCTCCCTGCAACATTCCCTGATTAAACAATCTAACAACAGGCTCATCAAATTTCAGCAATCCTAAATCTCTCAAAAATTTAGTGTAAAATCTGATGTAAATCAAATGCATGCACGCATGCTCAATTCCCCCGATATACAAATCAACAGGGCACCAGTAATTTGCTTTTTTGCTATCAAAGATGCTTTTTTTGTTTTTATTATCACAATATCTTAAATAATACCATGAAGAATTAACAAAAGTATCCATTGTATCTGTCTCTCTTCTCCCAACCTTGCCGCATTTAGGGCACTTAACTTTAATCCAATTTTTAGCAGTTTCAAGAGGATTCCCCTTTCCAAATTTTACTTTTTCAGGAAGCTTAACAGGCAAATTTTTTTCAGCTACAGGAACAATTCCACATTTGTCACAGTATATCACTGGAATAGGAGTTCCCCAGTATCTCTGCCGCGATACAAGCCAGTCTTTCAGCCTAAATTCAATTGTTCTCTTTCCAAGTTTTTTTGACTCAATATGCTTTGAAATTTCGTGAATCGCGTCCTTATTTTTCATTCCAGAGAACTCACCAGAATTAATTAAAACTCCTTCATCAACAAAAGCTCTTTCTAATTTTTCTGCATTAAGTTTCTTGTCTTTTGGCTGAATAACAATTTTAATCGGAATCTTATATTTTTTTGCAAATTCAAAATCTCTCTGGTCATGAGCAGGAACAGCCATTACCATTCCAGAGCCATAATCAGCAACAACAAAGTTCCCAGCATAAACAGGCACTAAATCCCCAGTTATTGGATTTTTAGCATAGCTTCCTGTGAAAACGCCCCCTTTATCCATATTTTCCATTTCTTTTTCAGAAACTGATTTTAATTTTTTCAGAAATTTCTCAACATCTTTTTTCTGTTTATCTCCAACTAATTCCATCAATCTTTCATGCTGTGCAGAAACAACCATAAATGTAACTCCATAAATTGTATCGGCCCTTGTTGTAAATATTTTCCAGGGCTCGCCGTTAATTTCAAAATTTATTTCAGTGCCATGAGACTTGCCAATCCAGTTCTTCTGAAGTTTTTTAATTAAATCAGGCCAGTCCTGCAATTTGGAAAAATCATTTAATTCTTCAGCATAATCTGTAATTTTCAGATACCATTGCTCCAGATGTTTTATTCCAACATTTGTATCATTATGTCTCCAACATTTTCCATTATGCACTTGCTCATTTGCCAAAACAGTATTGCACTTAGGACACCAATTAACAGGAGCTTTTTTTCTGTAAGCAAGCCCTTTTTCAAGCATCTTCAGAAATATCCATTGGTCCCATTGATAGTATTCAGAATCCATTGTGCTAAGTGTTTTGCTCCAGTCATAGCTTAAGCCAAGCTCTTTCATCTGCCTTATATAATTTTTCTGCGCTTTTTCTGTAAATGGTTTAGGATTTTCTCCTGCCTGAATTGCAGCATTTTCAGCAGGAAGTCCAAGAGCATCAAAACCCATAGGATACAAGACATTCAGTCCATGCATTCTCTTAAATCTAGCAAAAACATCTCCAATTGTATAATTTAAAGCATGCCCCATATGCAAACCACTTGAACTTGGATATGGAAACATTTCAAGAATGAAAAATTTCTTTTTCTTACTATCTTCACTAACCTCGAAGCACTTTTTCTTTTCCCACTTATCCCGCCACTTTTTCTCAATTTTCTTAAAATTTATTTTCTCTGCCATTTTTCCCATCTCCATTTAAATCATTTAATATTTTTAAAAGCTTGCTTTCAGCCTCTTTTCGCGCGAGATATTCAGGAAAACTAAAAACACCTTTCCAAAGAATCTCAATATTCCTATTATTTCCAATCTTCGCTTTTACATCTTCAGCATTATAATAAACATCTCCATTTAATCTGTAAATGGCTTTCTCCTTCCTGCCTACCTTAACATCTCTAGATACATAATCAATATAGATTTCAATTTTAGGTATAATTCTTTGAGCCATTTTTTAGTTAGAAAATTTAATAGAAAAATGACTCAATTATAGAGCCATGACTAACACTAATGCGAGAACTAATAAAAGTTGTGTTAATCTATTCATAATAAGGTTAAAGAAAGCGAGTTTAAATATTTTTCCCTGAATTGAATCTATCTCAAATCCCCTTCACAACCTCAGCATAAAAAATCCTTAAATAAGCTGCAAAAAACAAACTGATAATTGTTGTGATTATCAAATATGGAATCATATCATAAAGATAAGGGACAATTTCTGTTGAAAGTGCTGCCAAGTTAGTAAAATCAATTTGAGTTTTTACAATAATCTGGCTTAAACCCCCTCTAATAAGATAAAGCAGCCCATATAAAATTCCCATTATCAAATAAGGCAATAAAAACAAATGAATTTTTTTAATTCCTGTCTTAAATCCCTCTTTTATGCTTTTGAAGATAAAATCATTTTGTATAAAATAAATTAAGCTTATGGAGAATAAATGGAATGCTAAAAGAACAAATATCCAGAATATTATTTGAAAAAATGTCGTGCTCGCAATAGCAAAAGAAAGCCCTGCAATTAAAATAAAAGCAATTCCAATAATTAATCTAAACCCTGCAAATTTTAATAGAAAATTAAAATTAGTTTTTTTCAAAAAGATGATTTTCCATATTTTTCCCTTAAAATATGTTGATAAAACAAACCAGATTAATACTGAAATTAAAAAAACAAACATTGCTATTCTTAAAAAAGGCCACATTAATGCAGTAATCTGTTGCTGCAAAATCTCTGTTGTAGCCATATCTTCTGCATTATCTGAACCAGCAACAGCAGATAATTGTTCTAGTATCTGCGCAACACTTGGATTACTTACTGTATTTTTCAAAGAATTAAAAAGCAGTAAAACAACAAGAATGATAATCACTGCTAGGATAACATTATAAACTAAATCTATTCCAAGAGTTTTCCAGTATCTATTGTCAAAAGGAGATTTCAAAGCCCCTTTAATTTTTGAAAAATAATCTGTCCTCATCTTTCCAGAACTTTTTTTAATTTCCTCTTTTTGATTATCACTCTTTTTCATAGGAAAAGGAGAAAAAATAAGTTTAAATAGTTTTCTTAACTCAATAGTTCATGGCAATTAAAAGAAAAACATCAGAGAAAAAAGCAAAGAAAAAACCAGATAAATCAAAATCAGATAAAAAACTAGCTGAATCCAGGAAAAAAGAAAGCGAAAAAAATACAATAAAAGCACTTTTTACCGGAGAAAATGTAATCAGCAACACAAAAGAAGCAATTTCTCTGTACAGCCAAAGTAGGTTTGGTGAATTAAAACAAGGCAAAATAGTTTATTCTATTGTAGAAGCTCTTTATCTTATTGAAAAGAAAAAGATGACTCTTTATTTTGACAGGAAAAAATTGAATTTTGAAAAATTAATTGATTTTGCAAAACAAAAAAACAAGAGAATAAGAACAAAATACCTAGTTTTTAGAGATATGAGAAATCGCGGATTTATAGTTAAGACAGCCCTGAAATTTGGAGCAGAATTCCGCATTTATGCACGCGGAATAAAGCCCGGAGAAGACCATGCAAAATGGATACTTTATCCTGTTTCTGAAAATCAGGAACTTACCTGGCATGATTTTTCTGCTAAAAACAGGGTTGCCCACTCGACAAAGAAAAATCTTTTAATTGGAATTGTCGACGAAGAAGAAGATGTTACTTATTATGAGATTTCCTGGACCAAACCCTGAAAGAGCAACCACTGTCTAGAACTATATAAAAAAAGAGAAAATGAAGAAAAAAAGTTTATTCAAGTTATTTGTTTTAATAACAAGTTTGATTATAGCAATTTATTTAATTGTATCAGGAAAAATAAATGAATTTATCTCATCCCTTGGAGATCTTGGAATAATCGGAGTATTTATTGCAGGAGCATTTTATGGATATTCTTTCACTGCTTTTCCTGCTGTTGCAATATTAATTGTTTTTGCAAAAACAATTAATCCACTAATAGTAGCTTTTATAGGTGCAATTGGAACAATGTCTGGAGATTATTTAATTTTTCATCTTATAAAAGACAAACTCCCCTTAAAAGCAGAAAAATTCCTGAAGTTAATAGGTGTAGAAAAATTAAGAAATCTGAAAAATACAAGATATCACTGGATTTTCCTTTTGGTTACAGCAATTATAATTGCCTCTCCTCTTCCAGATGAAATAGGAGTTTCCTTGCTCGGATTTTCAAAATATGACTCTGAAAAATTCCTGCTCCTTGCTTTTACTCTTAATTTTATAGGACTTTTAATAATAACTGGCATTGTCTGGCTTATATAATTAAAGAAACTAAAACAAACAGTACAATAAACTTTATAATCTCCTTGGTTTTTATTCTGAAATGAGTCCAATTGCCATAACTAATGTGCTTTGAAATAAAAAATGCAAAAACAAACAAATCAGTTAATAAAATCAACAAAAGAGGAAAATTTACAAATTCAAAATTCAAAACATTATAGTATTGTTAATTCAGCAGAATTAAGTCAATTAAATTCCAGGAGGAGCAATTATTTATCCTTACTTTAGATATAATGGATGCTAAAAAAATAAAAGAGAAAATAGTCCAGGTTTTAAAATTAAAGGGGCCGAACCTTCCTGTAAAGATAGCAAGAGAGACAGAAATTTCATCCTTATTTGCAGGAGCTTTTCTTTCTGAACTTGCAAAAGAGAATATGATTAGAATAAGCAATATGAAAGTAGGGGGCTCTCCATTATATTATCTCAAAGGACAAGAAACAAGTCTGGAAAAGTTTTATCAGTATCTTCCAGGAAAAGAAAGAGAAGCTTTTCTTCATATAAAAGAAAATAAAATTCTAAAAGACAGAGAACAAGAGCCTGCTATAAGGGTTGCTTTAAGAAGCATAAAAGATTTTGCAGTCCCTTTTAAACAAGATGAAGAACCAATGTGGTATTTTCATTCTTTAACAGAACAGGAAGTTAGAAGTCTTTTAGAAAAATCATCACAAATAAAAAAGCCTGAGAAAGAAATTAAAATTCAGGAAAAAGAAATCAAAATAGCTGAAAAGGAGATAAAAAAAGCAGAAATTCTAGTAAAACCGATAAGAGAACAAAAATCAGAAAAAGAAGAAAAACCAACTAAGGTAGAAATACCCGAAAAAATAATAGAGAGAAAAACCGAAAAACCTCTGATAGAAATTAAACCTATAATTAAAAAACAAAAATCTCAAGAGAAGTCAAATAAATTCCTTGAAGAAATAAAACAATTTCTTTTTAAAAAAGATATAGAGTTTCTAGAAGAGATTAAAACAGATAAAAGTGAAATAATGGCAAAAATAAGAATTAATTCAGATTTAGGGAAAATTTCATTTCTTCTCATAGCCAAAAACAAAAAAAGAGTCACAGAAGCAGACATAGTCAAAGCTTATCAAAAATCAATTGACAAAAAAATGTCCGGCCTTTTATTATTTAAAGGAGAATTGTCAAAGAAAATGCAGGAATTTTCAAAAGAATACAAAGATTTGATAAAAATTGAAAAAATTGAATAATTTCTTTTTTAACATATTGTTCATAACAATAAACTTTAAATAAGCAAAAATCACAGAGTTTATAGGGAACACACAATGGGACGCATAAAATCAATGCTAATCAAGAGAACTTCTAAAAATCTTCTTAAAGAAGAAAATGTTTTTAGTCAGGACTTTGAAAAAAACAAGAAAGTCCTTGGAAATACAATGCCAAGCAAGAGGCTTAAAAACAAGATAGCTGGTTATATTTCAAGACTTAAGAGACAAAGAGAAGAAATTTAACAAGATACTATAAATCATATTAAGCAATTCATTGCTTATGACAGAAACAAAATAAATTTGAGGAGGTCAAATAACAAAAATGGCAGAAGTACAAAAAACAGAAAAAAAATCAGATGACAACGTTGTTTTCATCGGAAGCAAGCCTTTTATGAACTATGTAACAGGCGTAGTAATGCAGTTTACGACAAAAGGAAGCCCAGAAGTTATTGTAAAAGCAAGGGGCAAATTTATCAGCAGAGCTGTGGATGTTGCAGAAGTTGCAGCAAAGAGATTTCTTAAAGAACACAACATAGGGGTAAAAGCAATAAAAATTGACAGCGAAGAGTTTCAGAACAAAGAAGGCAAGAAAGTTAATGTATCTATAATAGAAATAACACTTGCAAAGAAGTAAAGACTAAATTCTTTAGATTTTTTTATTTTTCTCTTTTTTTCTCTTTTTAATATTATTTAGCAAGATAAATTAAGTTTAATCTTGTCTATACTTTTCTTTTTAATATTATTTAGCAAGATAAATTAATTTTGTTAAATTTTTATATCTTGTCCCTATTTTTATGATCTATTTTTTATTTTTCTTTTTTATTGTTTTATTTTTCTCAGGTTCAATGCTTTTTGATTTCCTAGAACTTATTAAAATATCAAGTTTCTGATTTATCTCAGAAACATCTTTTGAGATCTTAACTATTTTGCTTGTAGACCTCCACCTGAATATTGCCCTTATAATCAAGAATATAACATAGACAAGAACTGCTATTCCAACTGCCTTAAAAATTGTCATTAAAGGACCTAATTGCTTTGCAATAAGAGGTTCTAAAATTTCCAATAAATCAGAAGGAGCATTTCCAACAGTTTCAGTTATATTTTCAATTGCCATTTTTCCTCTTTTTTAATCTTATAGAAGACAGGCAAGGACAATTTAAAAACCTTTTTAAATCCTTTATATTTGATAAATTAATGGCTCTGTAGCTCAGTGTTAGAGCGCCTGTCTCATGATGTAAGGAACCAAGGTTCCTTAACAGTCAACCTCCTTTAGGATGGTTCAAGACTGATAAATCCTGAGAAAGCAGGAGGTCGGGAGTTAAACTCTCCCCAGAGCCATTTAACTCACGACTGTGGAGGTCGGGTGAGATTTTTGCTTTTAGCAAAATAATATAAATTAGTATATAAATAAAAAAGGAAAAATCGAATAAGTTAAACTCTCCCCAGAGCCATTTAACTCACGACTGTGGAGGTCGGGTGAGATTTTTGCTTTTAGCAAAATAATATAAATTAGTATATAAATAAAAAAGGAAAAATCGAATAAGTTAAACTCTCCCCAGAGCCATTTAAAATTGCGAACAAGAACCATTTACTTCAAAATCTAAAATGACAGAATGCAAAAAATCCCAAAACAAAGCAAAATGCAATTGCACTTATCCCTGCGATAAAAAAGGAATTTGCTGCGAGTGCCTAAAGTATCATTTAGCAAGAAAAGAGCTTCCAGCTTGCTGTTTTCCAAAAGATGTAGAAAAAACATACAACAGAAGTTTTGAAAAGTTTGCAGAACTTGTGCAGAAAGGGAAAATTTAAAACGCTTTTCTAATTTTATCTGCAATTGCTTTCATCTCTTTTTCACTTGGTTTTGGCTTCAGAGGTTTTATAGGAACTTCTCCAAGCCCGTCATTTTTCTGTCTTGGTAATAAATGAATATGTGTATGCGAAACTCCGATTCCTGCAATAACTTCTTCAACCCATTCTGTATCAAATGCTTTTCTTAAAACATTTGCAAGCTTGTGAACTCTTTCTGTTATCTCTTTATACCCCTTAATATCAATATCCCACACCCATCTTGAATGTTTTTTAGGAATAACCATTATATGCCCTAAAACATAAGGATTTATATCTAAAATAGAAATAACTTTTTCATCTTCATAAACCTTCTCGCTTGGAATTTCTCCGCTTGCTATTTTGCAGAAAATACAATCTTCACTCATTTTTATCATCAAGATTTACTTTAAGCAAATCACTATAATCTATTGAACTGCCCTGGCTGTTGTAATAATTTATCCATGATGATGAATTAAATACAATATGCGAAGGAAGCCCTGGAGGAATTCCATTTATTTCTCCAACCAAATCCCCTTTAGAATTATAAATTTCAGTTCTTGCAGTAGACTTATCTCCGCCTGTTTTTGAATAAATCCTATAGCTCCATAATTTTTCTCTGTCTTTTCCCATTATTTTCACATCAAGTTTGCCTTTTCCAAAAACAATATCAATAGAAGTATCAATTGCATTTTCTATATTCTCCCGATTGCTGTTTTCATAGATTTCATGCTTGATTTTTGCATTTCCCCCAATAAAAGGAAAAACAAACATATCAAAAGTAACTTTCTCATTATCTCTTGTAAAAACACATCCAGGTAAAGCCAAAACAAGTGCCAGCAAGCCAGTCGCAAGTCCCTTTTTCATGATAATTTCAAGAGCCCGTGGTTTAAAAGCATTATTATGTTCTCAGGATATTCTCAAGATTCTTATAAAATTTAGAAACACCTGACTTTAATCTTTCTTTTATTTAAGAAAAATATGTAACTTCTTAGTAGCAATAAATAGAAAGATTTAAATATGCCGAGACAATTAAAATATCTATGAAAAAACTAGAAAAGATTTTAAGAATAAGTCTAATGGGAATTGTTCTAACTGCAGGAGCAGTTGGATGTGTTAATGATAGAACCCCAGAAAAAACCGCAAATAGAGAACTAAAAGAAAGAATAGTTATCGAAACATGGGGGCAGCAAATGACAAAAGAAGAAAGCAATTATTTTAAAAAATTTGAGAAAATGAATAAAGAAGAGCAATTGAGAACAATAAACGATCCTTCTCAAAAAGATTATCAATTCGTAAGTAAGCACCAATTATTAAAAAAATGTATTTATGCTTACCTAATAAATACTAACTCTCCTTAATAACATCAAAAACAGCCTTGCAATAGTCAAATCCCGTTTCAATCTTTATTTTTCCATTTATATCTGCTGGAATTTCATCCATAGCATTCAAACAATACCCACAGCTTATAACATTAAACCGGGGATCAGTACAAAACACAACCTTATCCTTAAATTCCGTTTTCATGAGACTGTATTCACTAGACCTGTAATAATCTTCTCTTGAACATCCTTTGTAATCTTTTCCCCATGAAGAAAAACCAGTTGAGCCCAGCCCCAAAAAACCCTTTCCCCTGCAGTTAGTTTTTACAATGCCCATAAATTTCTGTATTTCCTTAGGGTAAACATATTCATCATCTAAACTGCAAAGAGCATGCCCAAGTTCATGCATAAATATTAGTGGCCTTGGTGTAGAAATGTAAATATCATCCACCACATCTCTAGGTTCAATTACAATTATACCAGTCATACCATGAGACTTTAAACCAAAACTCCCTATGACACTATGAGAATAAAGAGTATGAACCCCCCCTTTAAAATCGCATGATTTAGAAACTTTATCAATATTTTGAGCATATCCTAGGAAGGCTTGAAGGTTCTCATTAGTTTTAAGCGGGGTAGTAATCAAAATATCCCATACTTCTGCTAAGTCTGTATAGTAAGAAAATTTTTCTTTATATTCTTTAAAAGGAGATAATTTTTCAAAACCATTTAATTGGTTATCTATTCCTTCTTGAACAAAATCAAAAGCAGAAAATTCATTCCCAATACTTTCGCCTTTTAAGTACACAACAGGAAACTCAGCTTTGTCCCCCCCATAAATATGCACGCAGTTGCTTGTCTTGATTTCATCGCTGTATTTTTTCCCATTAATTTCAACAACACACCTTATATTTTGATTTTCAATTATTTTTTCCATATCTTCATCATTAGTAATGCCATCAGGCCATCCCTGAATCTTCCAGCCAAAAATCCTGTAATTTCCTTCTGTTCTTAGATAAGAGAATGTTCCAGAACTTAGCAATGTTTCTTCTCCTTTTGAATCAGTAGTTACTAATTTTCCTTCAAAAAATTCAAAAGACAAATCAGGCAAAAAGGATTCCAGTTTAATCTCGCAAACAATATCATCAAAAGGCGTGATTTCTTTTGGCCTGAATAATCTTTCTTCTTTTGTTTTTTCAATATATTCTTCATCTAATTTAAGATTTACCTCAGGATTAATTTCAATGCATTGCCCATTTTTGCAATAACCTTGTTCTTCATTTTCTGTTCCTTCATCAACTGCACAACTAGTTCCATCAATCAAATTAACAACTTTGCAGTCAGAGTTTTCAAACCAGTGAAACATGCGCCCATTGTACAGAAATTCTCCAGGATATTCAAATCCAACATCTTCAGAACGATCCAATAAACAGTTAGCAAAATTAAAATAACTTGGTTCCTGGCAGGAAGATATGTCAGATATGCTGACAGAACCACACATATTAATATCAGGACTACCAACGCATGTATCTATATCCCAATCATCCTGAGTAGGATAGCTAATAAAATGATGACTGTTGCAGCATATTTCTTCCTTTATTAGGCAGATTTGTCCATTGGAAGAACTAGGGCAGCATTTTTTAACATCAGGGTCATAATACTCCCTATTACAAAGAGCAGCTGAAACAAAATTCACAGAAAAAAGAACTAAAAAAATAGCAAGAAAAACTCCGGTTATCAAAAATTTATTTAATCTTAATGATTTAATAATATCATAACCAGAATATTTTGAATTTTGAATTAACAATATATTTCTCTTTGATATTCGTTTAAATTGTCTTTGGTTCAACATTTTTCTCATTTTAATTCATGCATTTATTCCCCCCAATAGGAAATCCATCTGCGCATTTAGTTACATTTCCGAAAGTATTCATTCCGCCTGAACTTCCACTTGAATCAGAACATCTGAAATCAGAATATTGCACATAATTTTTGGCATTATTGCATGCAATATTTTCAGTGATTAAATTAAAATTAGATTTTGAATTAATATTAATTCCATCAAAGTTATTATTGTTTGCAGTATTTTTCCAAAGAGAATTATTTGAACTTCCTGAAAAATAAATTCCAGAATAAGCATTTGAATTAGCAGTATTATTCATGACAACACACTTACTGCATCCTTCAAGCCAAATACCGACCATAACATTATTGCTCGCAATATTATTTTCTATTCTTACATTTTTGCTGTTTTTTACATACAGCCCATTATACTGCCCTTTTGAATTCCATTCTCCATAAACCTGCTGTCCATTCAGGATATTATTCAAAATCTTGGAATTATCTGCATTTTCAAGCAAAATTCCAGCTTTGCCATAATTTTCACCCAGGCTTATCTTGCAATTTTTAATAATCGTGTTCTTTTGATTAGAATAAACTCCTGAAAATGGAGTATCACTTTTTATAGAATGTCCCTGACAATCCAAAACAACATTTTCAGCAGTTATCCTTATGCAGGAATCCATAATCGAGTTGTCATAAATATCCTTGTTCAACAAATAATCTCCTGAAGTATTTATTACACCGCATCCATTGCCATCAAAATTTTTAAACATACAGCCAAATTCTCCTCTTACTGTTCCAAATTCACACTCAAAATCTTCTGCGCAGTCTTCATAACAATAATTTTTCTCAGATTCAGAGCAAATCCCATCTCCGCATTTTGAACATACAAACTTACCACCATCTTTATCTGTTTCAAGCATTACAATCCCCTCATTAAAACTTAAACAACATTTGTCTTCTCCAACAACCCCGACTTCATTTTCCAGCAAGCATGTTCTCTCGCATTTAAAATCACCTGCACCTATATTTAAATCAGTTTCAAATCCATTAAAATCTACTTTTATGTTTGCAATCCTATAATCATAAGGAATAACTGCAGAAATAGTGCCCTCATCTAACTCAATGACCCCTCCAGGATTTCCTTCTTCAAAATTATCATAAAAAATAAATCTTCCAGAACTTAAAGCATAGTTATTCAAAATATTTCCATTTGAATCATAAGTTCTCAAGATATAATCTCCTGGAATTTCAGGATTATATTTATTAACTGAATGAGCATATAAACCATATAAACTTTCAGATTCCTGCAAGGAAAATTCTATATTTTCTCCTAAACCTGAACAACTTTCACCTTTATGAAATAAATTCCATTTGTCAATAATGTCATAATCATTTGCATCTATTCTTCTGTCTCTGTTTATATCTGAACCATTGCACCAATTATTATCTGCTGAACAAGCATTAATTTCATTTTTGTGAAACAAATACCATTTGTCAATAATGTCATAATCATTTGCATCTAATTTTCCATCTCGATTTATATCAGTATTATTGCACCAATTATTTCCAAAAAGTTCTTCTCCTCTTTTTTCATTTATTTCTAATTGAATATAACAAGATTCAGAGTTATAGATAATCTGCCCTGTAAAACTTTTAGGATTTAAATTTCTTCCAGATACCTTGGAAGTTTCAATATTTTCAGGAGAAAATAAACTTTGAATAAAACTTTCTGTCTGGTTTTCAATTCCTCCAGCTCCCTGTCTTGCAATTGGAACAACAACATTGTAAACAATTGCAACTACCAAAAGAACAATCAAAACAAGAAGTATGCTTGTAATTACACTTGATACTGCTTTTCTACCAGTCCCCCTTCTTTTTTGCATAATAAGATAAAGAATGAATGAATTTAAAAATGTTTACTATTAAAAACATTTCTAAACATAGATTTAATCCATTGCCAATTTAAAATTAAATGAACTAGCAATAAGACAATTAAGATTACAGAAGCAAAATTATGCATTCTCATCCATTGTTCTCTTAAAAGCAAGAAACTTGTTCCTCCACCAGCACCACTTCCCCTTGGTAAAACAAGCCATAATATAAAACCACTGGTGGCTAATGCTAAAAAATCCACAAACATCAAAATATCAGCGAAAAACTTCCACCTATTTTTATCCATAAACATTAAAAACAAATGCTGTTTTTAATTCTTTTCCCAAATCATGCTTTCTCCTGTTTTCAGATACTTATCAAAAATTTCAAGTTCATGATAAATTCCCTCAATTAAATCATAATTCTTAGCTTCCTGCAAATCAACCCAGGCATACTCACTTAATGCATCACAAAGTCTTATTTCTCCAGATTTATGTTCTGCATGCAGACTAATAACTAATGTTGGAATTCCATCGCTTCTGATAAATACCAAACTGCAGACATATCCTATATTTTTAATTTCAAGTCCAACCTCTTCTTTTACCTCTCTTTTAACCAGAAACTCAACAACATTATACCATTGTTTTCCATCGCAGGTGTCTGTTTCTCTTAATGCATACTCTAAAACTTCAAGCTTTCCTCCAGGCACTGTCCATTTTCCAGGAGAGTTTTTCTCCCAGTCAGCTCTTTTAACAATCAAATATTTTCCATCTTTAATAACAATACCTGTTGCAACAACATAATGCGCCTTGTTTTTATCATAACTTATGTTATTTTTCATTTTAAATCATATTACATGCTATTCCTAAGAACCTCACTTGGATGCTGGTTTCCAAAACAGAATTTATACAAAACAGAAAGTGATTTATCTTTAATATCCCCTCTATCAGCAAATCTTGCAATTTCTTCTAAAGGAACTCCTGACATAGAAGAAACTATTTCCTGCCCAATAGTGTTCAGAACATAAATTTTACCACTAGTCATTCTCTTCATTTCGCCCCTAGTCTCAAGATCCTGCGCATCAAAAGGATTAAAATATTCAATTCTCTTTGCCATATTTCAAGACAATAAAGTTTATATTTAAACTATTGCTCAATTTTTTTGACTAAGATGGAAAAACAAATCCTTAAACTTTTCACTTTAAATCATAATCTTAAATTCTCAGAAATAGAAAAAAAACTAAGCATTCGCTCAAACAAACTTGCATATCATCTCAAGCTTCTTGTAAAAAAAGGCATTATTGAAAAAGAGAATGAAACCTATAAGCTGACAGAAACAGCTGAAAATCTAATTCCATATTTTTCAGAAAAAACATCTCCCCTTCCAGTAATCTTAATAAGAATTGGAAATAATAAAAAATGCTTTCTTGCAGAAAGAGAAAAACGCCCTTTCAAAAACTCCCTAAGCCTACCCGGAGGCAGGCTTCTTGTTGGCGAGGAAATAAAAGAAGCAGTAAAAAGAATAATGAAAAATAAATGTAATATAAAAGCAAAATTTAAAAAAATTATTTCAATAAATCAGGAGTTTGTAAAAAACAAAGAAAAAATTAAGCATTCTTTCATCCTTATTTTAGTAGAGGCAACAACAAAAGATAAAATTAAATTAGGCGATGTGGCAAAAAACAAGAAAAGGATTATCAAAAGCGATTATCAGTTAATTACCAGCAAAGACAAAGAAATAAATATAAGAACTTTCTATACAAAATCATAAAAAGGGCCCATAGTCCAACGGTAGAACGCGAGGCTGGCAGTCTTGAGATTCGGGTTCAATTCCCGATGGGTCCATTTAGGAATTGAACTAAGGATTGAATTTGAAGAAGAAAACTTAGGTTTTGGATGCTGGAACTCCTAGAAACCCGCAGGAGGTTTGTAGAATGGTAATAAGGATGCTGGAACTCCTAGAAACCCGCAGGAGGTTTGTAGAATGGTAATAAGGATG
>CAZWEB010000006.1:0-1675 GCA_964632115.1 Candidatus Woesearchaeota archaeon | reverse complement strand
CTGGAACTCCTAGAAACCCGCAGGAGGTTTGTAGGTTCAATTCCCGAGGGGTCCATTATTTTTTCTAGAAAAAATGATTTAATAACAGCAAAACAATCTGCCCGTTAAATCCTGCAAAAACAGGTATCAATAAATTATCATCCATTTTGTAAATTAGGGTTTCAACAATTGTTGCTGTCAAAGCCATAACAAAAACAACAATCCATAACTGCCAATTTAATAATAAAGAACAATTACCAAATGCTCCCCAGAATAAAACCAAAAATCCAATTATTATATCAACAGCAAACTCAGCAATAATTCCTTCCCATGCTCTTTCTTTTAAAAAACCAAGCCAGTGCCTTCCAAAACGAGTTCCAATTAAAGCAGCACTTAAATCTCCAAAAGTTGTCATTAAAATAGCAGCAATTGCAATTTTTATATCAAAAACCGCAAGAACAAGTATTGCTCCAATTAAAAAGAAAACATCTCCGCCAAGTTTATCTTTTTCTTTTTTCCTGCGGACATATTTCCAGATATTATGCAGAATAGGAATTTTATTTCCAATCTCAATCCTGAAATATTCAAGTTCTAAGAATATAATTAAAATTAAAGTTAGAATAATAAGGGCAATTTTAGCACTGAAAAAATCACTTGCTAAAAAATATATCAAAAGTATAAAAATTGACAAAATATGCACAAATTTCCTTGCAAGCTCGCGTTTAAAATTCCAGCGTGACATTTTTATCCCCTCACCAAAGTTCTTATGAACCTTGCAGTGTCTGTTATGGGACTTATTTTGCTCGTTTCATCCCTATAAATGGTTTTAATTGAAATGCACTTAATATCTGCTTTCATTTCCATCATCTTCATTAAAATCTCGCTTTCTAAATCATACCCTTTTCTTATTAATTTAATTTTCTTTAAAAAATCCAGGTTTATTGCTCTGTAACCTGATTGAGTATCTTTAATCCATCTCCTTCCTTTTGCGCTTATCAAAAAAGATGTTAAAAAGTTAGTTGTTCTCCTAAGATAAGGCATATTGCTTCCTCTTCTTTTTCTGCATCCAATAATCAGATCATATTCTTTTTTTATTTCTCTGATAAATTTAGGAATTTCCTTAGGATCATGTTGTCCATCTCCATCCAATAAGATTAAATAATCATATCCTTTTCCAATTGCATATTTAAATCCTTTTCTCAGAGCCATGCCTTTTCCCTGATTTTTTTTCTGGTTTAAAACAATCGCCTTTGTTTTTCTCAGTTCTTTCAGAGTATTGTCTTTGCTTCCATCATTAACAACAATAACATCTTTAATATATTTCAGACATCCAAAAACCACTTCCCTTATATGCTTCTCTTCATTGTATGCGCAAATCAAAACCCCTATTTTAAGTTTTTCTTTCATTTTATTTTAATTCGCAGATGTAATAAAGCAAGTCCCCCTAAAATCAATGCATAAAAATAATAAACAATCCTGCTTAATAAAGACACTGTTGCAGCCAATGCTCCTGGAACCCCCATTGCAGAATACAGCAAAAACATGCTTGACTCCATTAATCCAATTCCCCCAGGAATTGGAGAAATATCTCCAATCAAATACCCCAAGGTAACAACAATAATCACAGAAAAAAAACTAATTTGGAAATTAAATGATAAAAACAAAAAATAAGAAATCAAATAATTTGAAATCCACA
>CAZWEB010000005.1:18397-27056 GCA_964632115.1 Candidatus Woesearchaeota archaeon | reverse complement strand
TAATGAGATACAAAAACTAAAACAAAAGATGAAAGGATATAACTCAGATAGTATGGAGTATAAAATATTAAAAAGTGAGTCAACTTCCCTAAAACTAATAACGAACTCTACAGGTTATGGAGTTTATATGGAAACAAATGGAGAACCCCTAACTAAAAAACAAAAAGATTCCGGAGGAATTCCGTTAGAGGTTTATGGCTTAGAAAGTTTTGAATCCAGGGGTCGTTATGAGAACCCTGGAGAATTCTTTAATCCTATACTTGCAACTATAATAACGAGCACATCAAGGTTATTACTAGGGGTTATGGAGCAATTAGTAAAAGAAGAGAAGGAATACCCAGGATTTTGTGATACTGACAGTCTAGCTGTTCCAGAACGCTTAGTTAAAAAGATTCAAGATTTCTTTAGACCTCTTAACCCCTATATTAGTGGTGTTGAATTAATTAAAGAAGAAATTCATGATGCATGGTTTTTAGGAATTTCATCAAAAAGATATTGCTTTTATGAATTTAAAGAAAATGGAGATATTAACATTATAAAATTTTCCGGACATGGATTAGGGCAGTATATGGATCCTATCGGAAAGAAAGATGATTGGTATAAAACTGTCTGGCAATTGGGAATTAGAATATTTCATTTTGGAGAAAAGAAAGAAATTATAAACAAAGAATTTGGGGATATACCGGCTCTGTCCAGATTGTCTGTAACCAATAAATCGACTTATCAAATGGTTAGGAATTTACATGAGGGGGAGAACTATGATGAACAATTTAAACCCGGCGGATTCTGCTGTAAGGGTTTGGGAAATAAGGTAGATCCTAGAACTGGTAAATTAATTAGACCTATTGCTCCATTTAATACGGATTTAAGAAAAATATTAAGAAGTAACTTTATAGATGCTGAGACTGGAGAAAAACATTTGTCGGATAGGTCCTGTTGGAGACCTTTGGCTAGTGTAATAAGGCATTACTTAGAAAATAAAGAACATAAATTAGATGGTGATATTGGCGATTTGCAAATGAAAACAGTTTACATTACAGATAAAAAAAAGATTGGGAAAGAAGTCAAAGTTACTAATCCTATGGATCCTCCAGATGTTTACGAGAATATTGAAAAAGATTATGATTTTATTACAAATAATAAAGTAAAGAACATCATGGAAAAATATGGTGTATGCAAAAGAACTGTTCTTAGATGGAGAAAAAACTCCAAAATTAAGACTTTATAAAAAGGTGACATTTTCTACCTTCATCTACATCGCTAAGGATAAACGCCCCCGACAGGATTTGAACCTGCGACCCCTAGCTTTCTTTTAGTCCTTTTTTGGACTCCTAAAACCTTTTTTAAAGGTTGTAGATAGAAGGCTAGTGCTCTATCCAGGCTGAGCTACAGGGGCTTAGTTCTATTAAAAAAGAATTATATTTAAATCTTAGTAAAAAAAGAAAACCCCTCAAAACTAAAAGAAATTCAAAAATATTATGGTTTTATCAATTTAGCATAGTTATGTAAATTAAGTTCTAAATAATGTAATTGTCTATTTAGTATATCAGTAAAAATAAAAATCAAGGATATTTTATTTTCCGCTGATTTTAATAACACCCTTATGGTCATTAAATTGCTTATGAGTTCTTAAAATTCTTTTTACAACAAAAAACCCTAACAAGCCGGCAATTAAAATAATAACAATTATAGAGGTTATTTTTTTATTTTCTTCAGAACTGAAAAAACTTGCAAGTCCAGTTACTTTGCTGATTAATATCTCTTTCTGATCTTCAATAAATATTCCTTCAGAAGATGCTCCAACATATAAAACATGTTCTCCTGAAACGCCGAGAGGTATTGATAACTCTTTAGATAATTCTTTAATTTCTCCAGCACTTAGTCCAATGATTTCAAACTCTTCAACAATCTTGTTTCCTTCAGAATCTAAAATTGTAAAATCAACACCTACATTTTTATCATAACCAGATAGTTCTCTTAAAGTATAGGTAAAACTAATTTTCTCTCGTGAAATACTACTAATCTCATTTATAAAAACATCAAAATCACCTCCGACAATTGAAATTCTGAAATTAATAATTTTTTGCCCATCCTGGCATTTTAAAGTCACGGGAATCTGATAATCTTTAATCTCTGCATCTTTTGGAACTTTAACTGTAAAAACAAAATTTGTTCTTTCATTTGCATTCACGTCTTTTTTATCAGGACCAGTAATCCAACCAGAACCAAGTATTTTGCAGTTATTCTGCATTAGTCTTCCAGTATTCCTTGCTTCTAAACTTAATGTTCTGCTTTCTCCTGCCCTCATAACAACCTCATTAAGATTTGTTATGGAAAAAGATAATTCTGTCTTATTTTCAGGTTTTAGAGTTGCTCCACCACCTCCGCCTCCGCCTCCTCCGCCATCACTTGGAGGAGTTACAGGTGGCTGAGAAACAGATTGAGTTGTAAAAGAGTCAACTGGATAAGGTGACTGAGGATATTCAGCGCAACTGTCATTTGTGCAACTTTTAATCTTAAAATAATAAATAGTATTTTGATTTAAATTTTGAATTGTTAATGAATGTTGCATAACAAAGTTGGAATCACTTATAACATTTCCCAGAATAGGGGAGCCCCCATACTCTATACTTGAGTTTGACTCAGTGTCCGTAGTCCATGAGATTACTGCACTTGAAGAAGTTGTAGTCTTGTTTATTGGAATAAGTATCAAAGGAACAGTAAATTCAGTCCAGGTTATCTTAAAACTAAGCAAATCAATCGGAACAGTTGGATTCTTCTCGAAATCAAGCATTAATGAGAGATTATTTCCATTCAACCCAGAAACACTGCTTCCATTAACAATATAATTTCCATCATTATTTGTGTTTATCCACCCAGAATTGCCCAGCTGATATTTTAATATTATTGGTATTCTCTGCCCCTCCCCTTTTGCGCCAGCAGTATTATTATCAATCCATTCAACATAGAAACTAGTTATATTATTAATAGTAATAATATTTTTTAAGATAAAATTTCCAAACATATTGCTTGAATTCATACTAATTTTTCCACTATTCCAGAATACATTATTCATAGAGGCTAGTGAAGAGTTATCATCAAAACTGTCACTCATAGATTTATTAAAGTCTAAACTAACAGAAACCATATTCTCTTTAATAATATTGTCTGAATTATTAGCATAAACCCTAATTATATTATCTCCTTCTATCAATGAAAGATAACCGGCATAGCCTGAACAATCAGAACAAAGACTTACATTATTTCCATTGTTTAATCTATACCACAAGCTCGTTGCTTGATTTAAGGAGATATTTAACAAAGGTGTATAATCATTACTATAAGAGTTATTTCCAGGAGAATTAACAATTATAATTACGGGCAGAGCAATTTTATTAACCCATATAGGATTGCTCCAGATTTTCTTATTCCAGGAATCTGTTGCTTCTAGTCGATAATATCCTGAGCTTGAAACATTTTCAGAATAAGAGAAAGAACAGTTCTGAGATGAACAGGAAGTAATATTAAGAGATACGCCATCCTTAACCAAGGTAATATTCCTCGTTGTGTAAGTTGAATTAGTTGCAGAGACAATAGTAGTAATCCTAACAGAAGAACAATTTGCAGTCTCACCCATATGATAACTATCTAATTCATCGCAAACAAGATTAAAGGGTTCTAAATCCATGTTTGGCCCCTGAGAGGCATAAAAATATCCAGACATCATTGAATTAATGTATGCCTGCTTTGTAAACTCGGGCATATAAACCTTAGTAAATCCGTATCCTAAATCAACATTAACTTGATGCATATCATCAGCAGCAACTCCAAACATCTTCTTCCCTGTTTTCAAAACATCATCCCACTTTGAAACAGCATAGGGGTCAGGAGACAGTCTTTCAATAACCTTGTTATAAATTTCCATTGCAGTATAATTCTGTAGAGAGGTTAAATCAGACACACTCCATGTAGTTGAGCTCCAATTTGGATGTGCTGCAATAGAAAATCCTCCCCCCGCATTTGCAGCATTCACAGCATTCTGCATATTTACAATATTATTATTATAAGCCGCACTTACATTTATCCTTACAACATGCTTTGTTGAAGTCCATTCTTCAGAATTAATACATATAAAACTTGAGTTGGTAAAGGGGGTGCAGTTAGTCACATATCCATGGTCTGTAATTGCCAGAATATTATATCCTTTGCTTTGATACAAGCCAACAACAGTTGCAGGCGAACTGTCTCCATCAGAATTTGTTGTATGGGTGTGTGTATTCACCTTTGCCCAAAATGGAACATAAGCAGAAGAAACACTCACCGTTAGATTTCTTTCACCTGACAATTTAGAATTTAATCCATCTGAACAATTTATTTTCCAGGTATAATTTCCATTTCCTAAAGTGTAAGAAAAAGCTGTCTGAATTCCAGGAATAACTGAAGAGTTACTTGCAACCTCAACACTATCAACTAAAAGCTTGCAATTCAAACTAGAGACTCGATTATCTGTTGCATTAAAAATAAAATTCAAGTTCTGGCTTGAATTTTCCATATAATTATTTTCAGGGGAAATCAAATTAATTTCAGGTGCGAGAATATCTCCTATAATTGTTCTGTTTGAACTTGAGAATGCGCAATTTCCCCCATCATCACAGACATAACAATTCCAAATAACAGTTGAAGAAATTTCATTCAATGTGAAGGTGGTTGCATTGCTTGTTCCTGAAACGCTCCTTGCTGGCTCAGATTCATCCCACCCAAACTTACTGAAGTAGGGGGTGATATTCATCAACTGATTGATTGAAGAAGCTGAACAAGTTATATTTATATTGTTATATTCATTTGTCAAATAATTATCAGCAGGCGCATCCAAAGAAACAGATAATTCTGAAATTGCATTGTAATTAATGCTAGCATTATATAGCCTCTTACTAATATCATCAAAATATGCCTTATATTTGATATATCTTGAATTGCTTGCATTGATTCCCGAGGGAGAAGTATAATAGCTTCCTTCTCCACCAGTTCCCTGCCAACTGCTCCATGTTGAATTATCATTGCTTGTTCTAATCTGAAACTGAATACCGCTGGCGCTTCCATTCATTCTATTATATCTTGCTGTTATTTCTTCTTGAGACAAAACGCGGTTATAAACAGCTAATTCATCAATTTTTCCAGAAAAATAATGCTCAGGCAATAAACTAGTTCCAGCCCCAACAAGTTTTGCATTGGAGTTGTCAATAAAATTATAAGCACTTTCAGTCTGCAGTGTTTTCAGCTGTCCATTAACATATATCTTATGGTTGCCTGTTCCGCTTCCATTTCTTGTATAAACAATATAGTTCCACTGGTTTGGCGTTACAGCATTATTCTGGGTTTCCAAAACCCATGTGCTAACTCCTGCAACAGCTACAACATCTGAATGAAAATTTCCAACCCCTACTTCGAGCTGGAATGAATTTGCAGGATTGCTTACTCTTGTTGAAAATATTGCGGGTCTCCCGCCTAGGTTAGTAGGATAAATCCATGCTTCGATTGTTAAGGTATTTCCTAAATTAAAATCAGCTGAATTTGGAATACTGATATAATCATTGATTCCGTCAAAACCCAAAGCAGAATTTATTTTGCCAGATGAAGAATAATTAACTCCTCCTGATGGTGTTCCATTATTATTTCTGCTTGAAAAATCTCCAATTGTTCCAGACGCTTCATTCATGTGCATCAACAAAACATTTCCACTCATATTCACAGAGCCAGAAGTTGCCTGATTATTTGGCAATTCCTGTGCAGATGTTTCTCCCCTATTCCATGAGATATTTCCCCACGACACAATTGAACCAGCATCTTTAACTTGAGATTCATATGTTCCAGATGTTATTGTCAATCCTCCAGTTGTAGTATTCGTAACATTCTGTTTTCCTTGATTATACAAAGCCAAAATATCTGAAGAATTCAATGCCTTGTTAAAAATTGCGACCTCGTCAATAGAACCATTAACTGGATAGCCTCCCTGATTTACTAGCTGCCCGTAATCTAATCCGATTGAGAGATTAGCACTATTATTGATATTATTCAAGGTAGTGAATGTGTTTGTTGCCCCTAATGTCCCATTAACATAAAGTAAAAGTTGCTTGCTAGTTCTGTTAATCACAGCAGCAAAATGAAACCAGTTATTATAAGCAATAGGAATGTAGTTCGACCCGCCATATGCAGAAACCCCAGTATCTCTTCTATTCACACCGTCTCCGACCATAAAATTTAATCCATTCCCTTGATTTAACCCGATATAATATCCATCTAGAGCAGATGTTGTTCTTTTTCCGACATACAATTGCCACTGATCTGCAGCCCCTCCTGCTCTTGGGTAAGATTTTGCCCATCCAGTAATTGTGAAGCTATCTTGCAAGGGATTTAGTTCTTCTTTATTTACAACTTGCACTTTATTATCCATCCCATCAAAACTACCCGCTCTCCCAAGCAATCCCAAAGAAGTATTTGCCCCAGTTCTTGCAGTCCCATTATTCTTCCCAAGAACATCTTTCACCTCTCCGCTTGTTCCATCCCAAGAAGTTTCATTAAACCTCCAATAAGAAACCAATCCATTCTCATTTCCAGCCATTTCTGTTCCATTTGTAATACTAAAATTACTGCTCCCACTAATGCTATTGTTCAGTTGAATAAATCCAGATGAATTATAAAAAGTAAAATTATATGTTCCAGAGAAATCTCCTGAAGTTTTATCCTCAAAAACAGAAGCATAAACTAAAATCATCGATAGCACTAATAACATAACTCCAATTATCAGCATTCCTCTTTTTTTTACCATGCCATATTAGATAGAAAAACATATTTTTAAATATTCCTCTTTTTTATTATATAGATGAAAATCCCAATAACTTTCCTCGGAACATCACAAGCTATTCCGACAGCAAGAAGAAATCACACAGCTGTGCTTCTGCAGTATAAAACAGAAAATATCCTTGTTGATTGCGGCGAAGGAACTCAAAGGCAATTCAGAAAAGCAAAACTCAACCCATGCAAACTCACAAGAATTTTAATAACTCACTGGCACGGCGACCATGTTTTAGGGCTTCCAGGCTTGTTACAAACTCTTGCCTTGAATAATTATCCCAGAACCTTGCATATTTACATACCAAAAGGCACAAGAAATTATATTGATTTAATATACAAACTTTTTGTTTTTGCAGGAAAAATAAAACTAGAAGTTCACGAAGTAAGTTCAGGAAAAATTCTTGAAACCCCTGATTTTATATTAGAATCTTTTCCAATGCAGCACAATATTCCAACAAATGCTTACACATTTACAGAAAAAGAAAAAATCCGCATTGATAAAGACAAAATAAAAAAACTTGGGCTTAGCGGAAAAATTTTAGGAGAACTTGCAAAAGGAAAAGATATAAAGCATAAGAATAAAACAATAAAAGCATCTTCATTGACTTATGCTGAAAAAGGCAAAAAAATTGCTTTTATCCTTGATACAAAAATAAATGAAAACTGCTACAAAGCAGCCGAGGGCTCTGATTTGCTAATCTGCGAATCAACTTACACAGAAGAAGAATCTGATTTAGCTAGTGAATATAAACATCTCACAGCAAAACAAGCAGCTGAAATTGCGAAAAAATCAAAATCAAAAAAACTTTTCCTTACGCACATCTCTCAAAGATATCAAGCCAATGACAAACCAATTTTACATGAAGCTCAATCGGTTTTCAAAGACACAACAATTGCAGAAGACTTGATGAAAGTTGAGATTTAAAACTACAATCTTTCAGAAGATGGTATTTTTACTGCTTCTCCAACTTCAATTATAAAATCAGCTTTTTCAGGCAAGCTTTCTGCGATTTTCTTACCATAATTTAAAACACATTTATATGTTTTTTCTGTTAATTGCCTGCCTTCTTCAACTTTGTTCCCAATAGGAACAACAGCAAGAACTCTCTTAAGTTCCATTCTCCCTGTATCCGCTAAACCGATTGAATAAAATTCCCTATCATTCCTTCTAGGTTCAGGAAATCCGGGAAAAGAAGGAATATGAATAACTACATCTCCTAATTCTGTTTTTAAGAATTTGTTATCTATATCGGTTTCAAGAGAATAAGGCACCAAGGGGCTATTGCCTTGTGCTCTTCTTAAGAATATCTTTCCCATGAATTATGAATATTTTCTTTATTTATAAATAAAATTATTCTGAAAGATATACTTTTGAAATCAACATTATAAAATATAAAAATTTATATACTTCTGATTCTTTAAAAAATTAGTAAAATGAGAATATCAAGAAGAGGGTTTATTGGAGCAGCAATCTCTTTAGGAACATTAATAGCTGCTACATCTAGGGGTTCAATATCATTTTCTAAAAAAGATTCAAGAAAACAACTTCTTTCAGATAGATTCTATGGTGGAACAGATAATGTAAGAAAGATTCTTGCAGACTCATTAAAAGAAGCAAGAGAGGAAAAAGGAGTTTCTCAAGAAGATTTAGATAAAGATTGTATGCTTGGATATACTGGTTCTGTGAAATGCCGTGAATATGAATCAGACTATAGATGCATAACTCCTATTACATTTAGTTTAGTTTCTTCTCATTTAGTTTAGTTTCTTCTCATTTAGTTTAGTTTCTTCTCATTTAGTTTAGTTT
>CAZWEB010000005.1:0-18297 GCA_964632115.1 Candidatus Woesearchaeota archaeon | reverse complement strand
TTTCTTCTCATTTAGTTTAGTTTCTTCTCATTTAGTTTAGTTTCTTCTCATTTAGATCTATGCCTAGATGAAGTTCTTCATAGAGATTTATCTCCAAAAGATATAGATTATATTATAGCAGATATGGGGAGGGCTAATATAATCTCAAGGAAAAGTGCCAAACCCGTATCAAGAGAATTTGTTCCGATGTATTTTTATTTGAAGGTAATGGAAGAGCTCAATCAAGAAAAAAGAACAAGGGCTGCTTAAATAATTCCTAGATAAAATTTAACTGCTTTTCTATCCTATATTTCCCAAAGTTAAAAAACAAAATTATTCTGAATAATATATCTCACAGCCCCAGCTACCCTATAAAACATTAGAATTCTACCAGCGAAAATTAATCAGGTAAAACGCTAAATTCAATCCTCTTCTACCTTGATATTTGTTGATTTTTTCCCTGCAGATGCTGCTGATGATGGAGATATAAAGATTATTGTATCTCCTCTCAAAAAAGTCAATCCAATACTTCTTTTTACTTCTCCGCCTTGCATTTCTTTTGCATTTTCAAGAACAATGTTGATGTGTATATCAAATGCTAACAATGTTCCTACTAGCTGTCTGTCACTTTTCAACTGCACGAGAACTTCTTTGCCTTTTGAACTATTCAACAAATCTAAAGGTCTCTCGATTCCGTTAACCATATCTCTTTCTCGATATTTTAGTTTTTAAACTTTTCTCTATTGAAGATTATACATTCTCTTGACTTTTGCGAATAAATGATTTATAAAATTTCACAAAAGTCCCATTATTACCTCAGAGCATCTTTACCTGAAACAATATCTTTTTAAACCTCATTTTTCTCTAACTCCCATAAAGGAAATATAAAAATGAACCGAGGAAGAAAAATATCAGGCGGAAAATATAAGAAACAAAGAAAAAAGAAATTCTTTGAGAAAGGCAGACAGACAAGAATAGTCAAACTAGACTCTGTGAAAAGAAAAAAAATCAGAGCTCGTTCTGGAGAAATAAAAATTGTCCTCCTATCTTGCGATAAAGCAAATATTCTTGATAAAAAAACAAAAAAATCAAAGGTAGTAAAAATAACAAATGTTCTTGAAACTCCAAGTAATAAATTTCTTGCAAGGCAAAATATCCTTTTAAAAGGAGCAGTAATACAAACAGAAGCAGGAAAAGCCAAAATCACTAACCGCCCAAGCCAGGAAGGAAGTGTTCAGGCAATTTTAATTGAATAACAAAAGAATTTTTTCTGCAATCTTCCAAATTTCAACCGAGGCTCTGGTAAAATAGCGGAACTTTTGCAGATAATTGTCTCTATAAATTTAGCAAAAGTCCTGAGAATATGATAACACTTTCAACCGAAAGGTTTATAAACCTTCATGCACCGAAAGATTTATAAACTTAACTAAAAACTCTATTTTTAAAATGTCATATATTAAAAGATGCCCTGAGTGCGAAAGTGTTAATCTTACCTATGACGAACAGAAAGGAGAAGTAATTTGTAATGACTGCGGCTTAGTTGTCGAAGAAAAAATGGTTGACACAGGCCAAGAAGCAAGAGGAAATTCAGAAAAAGGAGAGAAAAAAGGCAGAGGCGGAGCGCCCTTAAGCATGCAGAAATTTGACAAAGGCTTAACAACAAATGTTGGTGAGATTTCTGATATTTATCGATTAGATAGCAGCTCAACCCGCAAGTTCTTAAGATTAAAAAAATGGCAAGAGAGGGTTTCAACATCAATAGAAAGAAATCTTAGATTAGCCATGGCAGAATTAAGGCGAGTAGCTAGTTTCTTAAGCTTGCCAACAGTAGTAAGAGATGAATCTTCAAGAATTTATAATTTTGTTCTTCAACGAGGGCTTGTTCGCGGAAGAAGCATGGAATCAGTAATAGCCTCCTGTATTTATGCAGCATGCAGAAATTATGATATCCCAAGAACTCTCGACGAAATTTCAAATGCCTCTGATGTTGAAAGAAAAGAAATCGGCAGAACTTATAGGTTCATAATCAGAAAACTTGGAATAAAAATGACCCCCTCAAATCCTAAAGATTACATAAGCAGATTTGGAAGCATTTTGCATTTATCTCCAAAAACGCAAAACAATGCTCTTAAAATTTTAAAAAAAGCAGAAGTTTCAGAATTAACAAGTGGAAGAGGCCCGGCAGGAATTGCAGCTGCTGCCCTTTATGTATCTGCTCTTTTAAACAATGAAAGAAAAACCCAGAGAGAAGTTGCAGATGTTGCAGGAATAACAGAAGTAACAATAAGAAACAGATACAAAGAACTTCTTGAGAAACTTAATCTAGAAGATAAAATTAAGATAAAAGAAGTAGAAACAAGCAAATCTTCAAAAGCAAAAAAGAAATAAGATTTCTTTTTTGCTAGAATCTAAAGAAAACCAATAATATAAAATTGGCTCGTTGCACTCGCTTATTAATCAAAAACAATTGTAATTAGTAAAATGATTTAATAAATTAGCGAGATTTTATTGTTGTTTTGGGGATTTATATTAAATTCTAAGATATTTCATAATTCTAAACATTTTTATATGGTAAAAATATGGTTTTCTTATGCGGGGATGCCGGAGCGGCCAAACGGGTCAGATTCTGTCAATCTTCAAAAGAGTGATAGAAGACCAAGCTTAGGTGGACAATTTAGGTGATGATTGTTCATAGAAACCTGATGGCTTAGTGCCTACAAAGGTTCAAATCCTTTTCCCCGCATTTTTTTATTTTTATAAAAAGATTTAAAGTAAATAAAAGATTTATTAAAATCTATTAGGACTTTCGCATATGACTTAAGGTTCCTTGTTTGTTTGAAAATGCTTCAAGAATTAAATTATATCCTTCAACAAGGCTCCCTTCTTGGTATCTTGAAGGATAAAATTCCCATTTAGTTGGAGATAATATTGTTCCCTGATTAAATGAATCTTCACAAATCCTTCCATTAGTCTCACTGGATTTTCCTGCAACAAAATACCATCCCCATAAATCAGAATCTTCAAAATAAGAAAAACATTCATAAATATCTTCATTAGAAAATTTATGTATGTAATTTTCAGGATGAACATCTAATTCTTCTCCTTTAGGACTAGTTACAGGTGTTGCTGTTGCAGATGCTTCTCCAGACTTCTTCACAAACTTTCCATCAACAAGTTTGTAATTATCTACTAAGTCATTCATAATTGTTAATAAATCTTTTGTTAAAATCTCTTTAGAAGCAGTAAGAACTATTTCCCCATCACTATTAGTCAATCCTATATTTGAGCTTCCTTTGAAAATCCAAATTCCTGTTTGCATTTTAATTAAATAACGCCCATTTGTTTGTTTTTCAGCAAGCAAGCCAGTGCTTTTACCATTCATTAAAATACTATCTCCACTTAAAGCATATTTTGTTTCTGTTGTTCCACTTGTTCCTGTTTCATCTCCGCCTGTGCTCGGCTGAGTATATCTAGAAACATAACAAACAGGGCGTGGAATATCTGCAGGATCTGACTGTGTATCTCTTATAATCTCTCCTGAATCATAGAACTGATACCACCATCCATCAGAATATTTCCAATAGTTTCCATTATTATCTCTGATAATCGTTCCTTCTGCTTCAGGAATATAATCATCTCTAAAAATATCTTCTGCTCCGCATGCTTCACCTCCAATAATTTCACTTGTTGTTCCAGCAGTTCCGCTTGTTGTACTCGCCATTTTATCATTTGCAATCAATGCAAGCTTGTCTGTAATTGTATAATAAATCAAGAACTTGTAATAAACAGCCTCTGCTTTTTCATTATTCATCTGCGCGTTTTCTTCAACCCTGTTTAATTTTTCAATAATTGCCAAAAGACTTTTTCCTTTGTAAACTCCAGTATTTTGTGTTTCTAAAATAGCCCTTATAGAACTCTCTGATGTTGCTTCTTGTTCTATAAAATCAATAGTTTTTTTAGCATCTGCAAATATAGTTTCAACCAAAGCAGGATCCATAAAATCAGGAACATCAATTGCCTGTGTATAATTTTTCACAGTTTTTATAATATCTGCGCTCAGATTTTTATTTTTAATAACATTTTTTACAGAATCTCTATCAAGCCAGCACCTTACACTTTCATCATCGCAAAATCCAGAATCCAGCCATCTTTCAGGCTGAGTGGTTCCGCCAGGATTATCACTTGAACAAATTCTAATAACACCTTCTTTTTCAATATTAGGTGTTATAGCATTTTGAACACCTTCTTGAATATTTGGCGATTGAGTTATTCCCCATACAGACGGGCTTCCTGAAATGCATTCTTGCTTTGTTCTTATATTTGCATTTTCAAGCTGATCTTCATAATACTGGTCTGAAATATAATTAATTGCAAAATCTGTTGAAACTTTCTTAAACCCACATTCATCTTGTCCATTTATTCTCACGCATAATTGTTTATAACCAGCAGGAGCAGTAAAATCTTTTGCTTCTGATTTATATCCTCCTGCATTAATATAACCTGTATCAACAATCACCCAGTCTTGAACATTCACATAAGCAGATTCTCCTGGTTCTTTTAAGTAAACTTGATAACTTGCTCCAATATCTTCTCCAGCCCAGATATGATAAAATACTTTGTACTGAGAAGTTGCAGGAACAGTTGCTTCTGTGTATGGAATTTCATCAAACCATGCGCTAAACTGTACAGGCGAGTCAGGCTTGATTAAGTTATCAAAAAATCCTTTATTAGGATATTTTGCAGACACAAACACCTTGCAAAATTCTGTTCCAATATCTCCTGTGCTTCTTAATTGAAATGCTTTGTAAGCATTAACAGCATAATCATTTTTCAAATAATTTATAGAATTGCTTGCCTGAGTCCATGCATCCTGGACAGTAAGATATTCTCCGCCACCTTTCATTCCCTGCCCATATGCACCTTCAATCATCTTCATGATTAACATATCTAAGAATGGCCCTATTTGTCTCCAAAAAAACTCGCACAAGTATATTGAATAAATCTCATCGCAGATTCCAACCATTCTTCCTGAATCTAAACTCTCCTGCAAACAATCTCTATGAGATTTTAATATTGATACAAATGATTGCAAACCAGCATGTATTCCAGATAAACAAACAGGAACTAAAATTCCCTCTTTATAATTTGGCAGGCATAAAGCAATGCTTCCAATAATTCCTGACTGAATAACATCATCTACTCTGTAAGCCCCGCCTAAATCACATCTTGAACTAGGGCAGATAACAGGATCACAAATATTAAAAAGAATATTACAATCACTTGGACTCATAAAATCCTGGCATCTTGCTTCATTAGCAGCACCAGCCATATCCACAACAACATTTTTCCCAAGAAGATTAAATCTTCTCTGCCCATAGTTTCTATTTGCTTCTTTTATTGCCTGGATAGCATCATCAATAAGTTTCTGGGTTTGTTTTGAATCTAATCCAGGGAAACTTAATTGTCCTCTCAAATCAGCATAATAAGCCATATTAATTGTTAATCCCCTGTCTCCAACACTGTCTTTCTGCCCGTCTGTTCCAAGATTTTTTATTGTAAATTCTTTTATATCCCCTGCTGCAGTATATCCTCCACCTTTTCCATAAAGCCCTTCTTCAACAACAGCATAAAATCCAGTAACAGTATTTGCAGATGATGAATTTGTTCCATCACCCACTCCGCTCTTAGCATATGCTCCTGGAATTGGAACAATACTCACAAGTCCTTTGTTTTCTCCGCGATCATAAAATCTTGGCATTACTAGATTTATCCAGGAATCATCTGAGTTGCTGTATAATCCAACATCTTCTTGTTTTTTAGATAGTCTTAATGCAATTTCTTTTAACTTAGTTTCAGAAGTTGTTTTTGTAACATCACTCACACCAGAACCTGCAAGCATTTGATTTAATTTTATATCTCTTAAATCACTTAAACTTGCCTTTTGCAGCTGTTCAACAGTAATTGTTCCTATAATTGTCTTGTTAGTATGACTGGTTTCATCATAAAGTTCATATTCATAATTCAATGGGGAAGTAAATTGTTTTTTATACTCATCAAGAACAGCATTTCTATTGACATTATCTGTTCCCACATATACATTTGCTTTTTGCAATGCAGTCATCTCATTATTAACATCCTCGACATTCTTCTGATATAAACTAATATCTTTTTCTATTTCAGAACTTTTATCTTTCAGGCACTTATCAATTGAAATCCTATCTTTTCCATACTCTCTTTCACATCGCTGATACCACATAGGCATAACTTTCTGCCTTGCTGTTGCTCCCCCGCCAAGATTAGCAAAAAAATTTTTAGCAATTAAAATAGCAGAAGTTGCAAAACATGCTCCTTTCATTGCTTCAACAACTTTTCCAAGCCTGTCAATTATGCCTTCCCACTGCTTTATTGTCTTGTTTAAATTTTCAATCATGTCTCTTGTTTTTCCAGGGCTTAATTCAATTCCTCTTTTTTCAATTCCAATATCAAAAATAAAATCAGATTCAGAATACTCATTTGGCATGTCAGCAATAACAGAAACCTTAGCAACCTGAGTATAATTAATATTTGCAAGAGAAATAACATAATCTCCTTTTCTTTCTGTATCACCATAACTCAGATAAAACTTTTTATCTCCATAATCTTTTTCATCTTTCACAGGAAAATATTCAAGATAAACCTTATCAGAATAAAGTTTTAGCAATTTAAATTTTCCATTTGAAAATGTCTTTGATTCCTGAATTGCGCTTGTGCCATTAACAGGTTTTTCTTGGTTTTTATCTATCTTCTTGACAATAAAATCAGCAGAAGCATCTGCAATCGTAGGTGTTTTTATTTCTAAAAGTTTTATGTAAACTCCCTTGTATGAAACCCCTTCACTTGAGCCCATAGAACTAAGTTTCAAAGAAGCTGAATTTGCATAGCTTGTGCCTGGATAATCCTTAACAACTCTTGCAAAAATTTCAGCAGCAAGAGATGTTTTATTTATTTTTTCTGCTAAAGTTCCAAGCAGATAAAGAGATTCTCCAGCCCAGATTTCATTTGGATTTTTAGAATTAGCAATGCTCCCATAATAATTTTCAATATTTTCTGCATATGTCTTAGTTTTTTCAAAATTATCATCAATCAACTTCTGCAAAGTTTCTGTAGTTGTTACCTCTCCATTTTCTTTTGTCCCATTAGTGCCTTTGTATCTCAGGATAGTTGATTTCCCGCCTGTGCAGGAAATCTTAACAGATTTTTCCATTGTTTTGTCATTAACACTTATGCTGTCCACCTTGCATTTATTATCTAAGAATTTCTGTCCTTCTACAAGCCAAATCTGATTATCATCAACTTCAAGCAGAACTTTCTTAACTCCTGCAACAACATCATCTAATCTTACTTTGACTCTTGCCTTGCAGTAAAATCCCGGCATATAATATGTTCCTGAGGTTTCTCCTTTTTTCAGATTAAATGTATTTAACCTTGTGTCTTTATCTCTATAAATTGAAATTCTTGCAGAATCTGGCTCAATCCATTCTGCTCTTAAATATGCTTCCCCTTTAAAAATTGAATTTTCCTTGTAATTATCTCCAAGTTCCCACTTAGTATCATCATCTTCAGTTTCAAGATAATAAGTATTCTGCCCAGGTCCATAAATTCCTTCTGAATCATATCTTAAAACTCCTGTTAGATTAATTTTCACTTCATCGGGCATGTCTTTTTCAGCCTGAATTCTCTTTAAAACAACAACAACATAACCAGCATCATTAATTAATGGATTATCTAAATAAACCCTGTTTGAATAAATAGCATCGTTATTTGGATGAAAACTAACTCCTGAAACATATTGTCCATAATCTCCTGTAAATTTAACAGACTTGAGTTTGGTTATATCTACCAAAGGATTGATTTTAACAACATCTACTTTGCAGAAAACAGGAACATTTTGCTCTTCAAGCAAATCACTTCTCACAACCATTGGACTACAGCTTCTAGGGCGTATAAACATTAAAAAATCAGTTGTAGCCTCGCACTTATCAGGAGTAGATAAAATTGGCCAATAAATAGATGCCTGTGACTGGGAAAAAGTCTGATATGCTCCTGGCCTGTAGAACTGAGCATTTGCACTATATCTCCAGGTTGTTGCAGAAAAATCACTTGCAGCAGCAGAAACAATTCCAAGATTAATTTCAAACATCAGCAAAATTGTAAATAAGAATATCCCAACTACAAACATCATTCCAGGAACATTCACTTCTACTATCTTTTTGCGTTCTTTTTTATTCATTTTTTTATTAATAGTTTATTACCTAATCTTTTTGAACCACCAATCCTATAACCATAATGTTTTGGATTTCCAATTAACAAATTTATTGAATTAACAATACCATAACTATGATGTTCTAGATTACCAATTAACAAATTCTTTTTTGTTTGCATTGTCTGTCTTGATTTTGTTCGTGTGTTCATTTTATTTTTTGTTCATCTTACTTTTTCTTTTATTTTTTGTTTTTTTAGTTTATTATTTTTCTTTTTCTTGTTTGCAAATTTATCCAAACTCCAAATCAACTGTCTGAGTTTCCAACAAATTATAATTATCCTGCAATTGCTCTAAATTCTGGGGCAATGGTAAAGAGCCCACATTAATTTTTAATTTTCCATTTTCAATCTGCCCTTCTGTGAGATAATCTTTGTTTTTTCCTCCGCCTGAAATAACATTTGTAAGTTCATAACTTGGAATATCAACATTAAAGCATTTTTCTTCTGTCCCGCCTAACAAGCCGAGCAATCCAGACTTAGGAACTTCCGAGCATTGCTGTTTTTTAATTCCGGGGATTGTAATTTTTGAGTCTCTGTAAACATAAACACTAATATCATACTGCCCCTCGCTCAGCATTATTTCTTTCTGCTGAGGCCACGCAATTGTCTGGCTGTTATCCTCAGAAATAAAACTAATAACAGCATAATTATTTTGCTCAGATGCCAGAGCACCATCAATCTGAAGTTCTACTGTATTATTATATAATTTATCTAAAATAATATTTATCTCAGATTCTGCATTAGTTGAAACCAAGGTTCTTTTCTTAGCATAACCTTCTGCTCTTGCAGTAATATATCCATTTACACACTGAGGAAACAAACCAGCAAGATAGGCGTCATTGTCGCTTCCATCGCCTGTAATTTCTGTTTTGCCAATACTGCATCTTTGCCCAATACACTCAAAACCAATATCAGATTCTACAGGTTCAAGTTCTGTATTATAAGTATAAACTCCTATTTCCTGATTCTTGTATTTGCATATTTCAGGTTCTGCATCTAAAACAGCTGCTCCTTTCAAACCCTCTCTTGGCTTGTTCTTGTCAATAACAACTCCTATTGGGAACTGAAAAACCTCTTCTAAATCATATATCTGTATTAAAACAGGATAAGCAACATCATAAACAAAATGATAAGGCACATAGCAAAATCCTAAAATGCCAAGTCCTTCCTGCATTCCAACAGGTTCTGCAATTAATGGCTCTTCATCTGGATAAACACTTATTTTAGTTGGCCAGTTTTGCGAATAAATTAAATTTATATTTTCTCCAGTAGCTCCGATTTGCTCTCCAATATCCTGAACAAAATAACTATTTTGTTTTTTGCCCAAAGAATAATAACTTCCTTTAATTTTAATTGCTTGAACATTAGATTCAAGGGCTTGCTTGAACTCGCTTTTTATTTCACTTTGCAACCAGATTTTTGGAGCACAACTAATCTCAACGCCATCAACAGGAGCATATAATCTTAGAACATCAATTCCATAATTCTCTAAAAATAAATTTTCCTGTTCCTTGTCATAAATTTTCCTTGCAAGATTATAGAATTTTCCAAGTCTTGTATCTGCAATTATTTTATGATTGTTTATAACAGAAGTCACTTCTCCAAAGCTAATTGTCATAGGCATATCAATATTTACATCAACTTCATTGTCTTTAATTGAGACATCTAAATTATTTATATCTCCAAATTCAATTTCAAAACCCTGAGATTCAAAACTATTAAAATTGCATTCCAAAATCCTCTCCGCAAGATAATCAGATAATTGATTTTCCATTTCCTGCTTGCTTGGTATTTGCTCTTTAACCAAACCATTTCCAGAAATATAATACCAATAAGGAACAGAAGTACTGAAAAAGTCAAGTTGAGATGAAAAAGGCATATATGCGCTTCCAGGTTCAAAATCAGGAGTTTCAATATAACCTGCTTGGCTGCCCATCAGCGAGCTTGCCTGCTTTGTTTCTTCCTTAACACAATCTAAAAAATAATTATAAGCCGGAAGCAGTTCCTTTGGAACTTCCTTGACAAAAATCTGCCCGCGCAATGCAAAATAAACCACAATTCCTACAATAATAATAATTGCTATTATTATAAAAACAGTAACCTGCGCCTTTTTGTTAGAATCTAATCTTCCTCTTTTTTTATTCATTTTTTCCCTTTCCCCTTTTTATTTTTCTTTTAATTAATTCAATAATCTCAGTATTAATATCTTTGTCCAGAGTTTTCTTAAATTCTTCCCAAGACTTCTCATCTTCAATTAAAAGCAGATACTTTTTCATAATTGTCTCTTTTTTACGCTTCTTTTTTAATAGAATTCATAAAATATCTAGATATTTAAAGTTTTCTTATTAACTTACTAAGTAAGTTAGTAAGTATCTGTTAAACAAAACAATAAAATTTATAATAACATCTTTCTAAAACATATTAAGGCCCTGTAGTCCAATGGCTAAGACACATCCTTGACGTGGATGAAACCCAAGTTCAATTCTTGGCAGGACCATTCTTAGAGAATTGAACTGAGGAGTTTAAGAACCTAGGTTCTGGATGCTGGAACTCCTAGAAACCCGCCGGAGGTTTGTAGGTTCAATTCTTGGCAGGACCATTTAGAATTTTACGGAAAGTAAAATTCAGTCTATCTAGGGAGAAGGTCTAAGGAAGAACCGTTAGGTTCTGCTTATTGGCAGGACCATTCTTAGAGAATTTATTTTTTCAATTTTCTTTTCTATCTCTTCCCACCCTTTATTTTTCCCCAATTCTCCTCAAGAAGTTTTATTTTTAGTTTGTTTTTATCAATTCCTGCAAGCCTGCAAAGCTCTTCAAATAATTCTTCAGGAAGTGTTCTGTTTTCAGCATAATAACTTTTCAAGGTTTGATATTTAACAGAAATCCCATATTGCCCCAAAGCTCTGAGTGATGGAGACATAAGTTTTTCCAGAACTAAATCTAAAAATTTCCTCTGTCCTCCTTTCCTGAATTTGATTCTCATTTTATCTATTTTATATCTCTTATTTTATATTTCACAGCGCAACCATAGTATAAAAAACTTTATAAACCTTCTTTATGATGTTTTTCCATGAAGATTCCTAAAACAACAAAAAGGCACTGCCCTTATTGCAGAAAACATACTACTCAGAAAATTAGCCTTGTCTCTTCAGGGCATAAAAGAGGTTCTCTTAAGAGGGGTTCATTATTAAGAGCAAAGAAAAGAGGATTAGCTCGCGGTTTTGGCAATAAAGGAAAATGGGGGAGCAAACCCGCAGCAACTAAGTGGAAAAGAAAATCAAAATCAACAAAAAGACTTGTAATAATGTATACTTGCCAGGAATGCAAAAAATCAAAACAAATCCGCCAAGGAATAAGGGCAGGAAAAATCCAGATAGAAGCAAAAGAAGAAGGAGGAAAAAAACAAAAATAAACAGGTATTAACCCAGAGCAAGCTGAGGAGGTATTACTATAAATAAACTGAAAAATGGCAGGCCCAATAAAAAAGAAATTTTTTGAAATAGAAATTCCATTAACAGATTCAAAAGTAGATGTTCTTGCATACTCTAAAGAAGAACTGGAAAACAGAACAATAAAACTAGACTTAACAAGGCAATTAAGAGGCAAAAGCATAGAAATTGTTTTCTTGGTTAAATTAAAAGAAGGAGAAGCAATTGGAGAGCCAAGAAAACTCAAACTTATGTCTTATTTTATAAGAAGGATGATAAGAAAAAATATAAGTTATGTTGAAGATTCTTTTTCAGCTGAATGCGAAGACTCTTTTTTAAGAATAAAGCCTTTTATGATAACTAGAAAAAAAGTTTCAAGAAAAGTTAGAAAAGCCCTGAGAGAACTAACACAAGAATGGCTAAAAGATTATGTTAAAAACAAAAAAGCAATAGATGTTTTTTCAGATATAATCTCCAACAGGCTTCAAAAGCCCCTTTCTGTAAAACTAAAAAAGATTTATCCTCTTGCACTCTGTGAAATACGTGTCTTAAATATAGAGAGTATCAAAGAACAAGAAGAACTTAAAGTTAAAATAGAAAAAATAAAAAAATCTGAAGAAAAAACAAGTGAAGAGCAAGAAGAAGAGGAAAAACCAAAAAAAGAAATTGAAAAAGAAAATAAAGAGGAAGTTGAAGAAAAAACAACAGAAAAATTTGGAGAAATTGAAGAAGAAAATACTGAAGAACTAACAGAAAAAAAACCGAAAAAAGAAAAGAAAAAAGTTAAAGAAACAGAAGAAAAAAGTGAGGACTAAATTAAGATGCCTAATGAACAATGTTTAATTCTAATTAAGCCAGATGGATTAGTAAAATCTTTGACAGGCAATATAATCACTTCTCTTTCTGAAACAAAACTCAAAATTGTTGGAGCCAAAATTGTCAAAGTTTCAAGGGAACTTGCTGAGAAGCATTATGGAGAATTAAAAATCAAAAAACCAGAAGTGTTTGAAGCAACAATAAACTATATGATGGGAAAATTCCACACAGACAGAGTTTTAGCCCTAGTGTACTCAGGAGAAGATTCAATAAAAAAAGTAAGGGAAATAGTTGGTCCAACAAATCCTGAAGAAGCTAATCCTGTTTCAATTCGAGGAAAATACGGAAGAATAAACTCAAAAACAGGAGTTCTGGAAAACTGCATGCATGCCTCAGATAGTAAAGAATCAGCAGAAAGAGAAATAAAACTCTGGTTCAAACCAGACGAGTTAGTTGAAATAATCTTTCCTGTAAAAAAACTCACAAAAGAAAACCTAGAAGTTTTAGAATGGGAATAAATCAAGTTAAAACCTTATTCAAAACTAATTTTAAAATAGCCCCTTTCCTACATACCCATAAACCTTAAAAACAATCTATTTCTAATTGTTTTATGCCTCTATAGCTCAGTGGTAGAGCATCGGTTTTGTAAACCGGGGGTCGGGGGTTCAAAAGCCTTAAAAAATTTTAAGGCATGAAAGTCCCTCTAGAGGCTTAATTGCAGGTTTTGCCTGCAATTTCTGACCCTGTTTGTTTTTTCTTGTAACAAAATTTATAAACAGATGAAAACATTTAAAATATCAAATCGCTTTATTAAACCATGAAAAAAAGAGGGCTTGGAAGAAAGAATTTATTTTTTATGTCAATAATCGGTGGAATGCTGGCTAATTTTGTAATCAGTAGAATAACTAATATTCTTGACAGTCTTGCTAATCGCGGAATAATGGGGATTTTAAACTCAGTAACTTTTTTTGATGTAATCATGATTGTCTTTGGTTTCTTCCTTGTATGGTACACAATCAAAAAAGTAGAATAAAATTATTTTCTTGGAAGCATTTTTTTGATTTGTTTTTCTAATCCAGATATCCATTTTAACTCTTCTCTGTAAATGCCTTTGATTATTACAAAACAAGAAAGTATCTGCCCGCGATATTCTCTTAGTTTTTTAGAATCTCTCTCCCTTAGGCATAATTCATAAATCAGAGATATATCGTTTCTTAACTCCCTTAAAGAAATATTGTAGGGTCTTTCAGCAGGTATTATAAAAAATTTATCTAAATCTTCAAAATCTATTTTATTCTTCATCTTCAACAGCCTCTGCTTTTCCATCAGAAATCAATATGCCTGCAATTTCAACAGGCAGATTTGCTATCTCACCGCTTTTAAATGGCCCGAGTTTTTCGCCATCCATGCTCAAAAACTCTTCAGTATCTTTTAAAAAAACCAAAAGCTTGTTTTTCTTTTTTTCTTCTTCCCTGCCATTTAATAAACTTCCAAGAGTTTTATCTCCATTTTCCATTGATTTCATAATACTGTCAAAAATCTCTTTTTCAAAACTAAGCATATTTTCATAATCTCTTTTTGAAATTCCTGTTTCAGTTGCAACAAATGAAAGATTAAGCAATTTTTTCTTTCTTCGGAGCATCAACTCCTTAAATAAAGAAACAGCATTTTCAAATTGTTTTTTTGTTTTTGAAATAGCATCAGAAAAAATATCTCCTGATTTTTCAGAAATAATCTTTTTTTCCTTAAAATAATCAGACACTTCCTTAATAAAACTTTTAGGAAGCGGCTGCAGCTGTTCTGAATATCTCTCTTTTCTCAAAGCCTCATAAATCTCATTATAAGTTATCATAAAAAAACAATGAGTGTTTTGTTTTTAAGCATTATTATACTCTAAAATAAACTAACGAGTTCAAATCTCAACCTCATACTCATAAACGAACTCATAGTCATTATACAAGGTGCACATCTCATGAATTGTTAATTTTTCAAAATATCTTCTAAATGCCCGCATTGAATTTCCATGAGCAGAAATTGCCACACTAATTTTTTCCTCTTTCATCGTTTCAAGCAAATCCCTAATAAACGCAAGAACCCTTTTTTCAACATCTTTCAGGCTCTCTCCTTTTGGAGGCTTGTTCTCATAACCTCTATGAAATTCATCGTATTTTTTAGAGCCAAATTTCTTGACAATTTCAAGATGGGTTTTTCCCTGCAAATTTCCATAATTTCTTTCCTTGATTCTGGCATCAGTCATAATTCCAACATGTTTATGAAATTTTAAGACTTCCTTTAATGTCTGTTTGCTCCTCAACAGATCAGACTGAAAAGCCAAAGTAAATTTTTTATCTCTGAGCCTAAGAGCAACAATTTTTGCATCTCTGATTCCACGAGAATTAAGAGCAACATCTCTCCAGCCAGAAAATACTCCTTCTGTATTGTCAGAAGTCATACCATGCCTAAATAAGTAAATTTTGCATTTCATCTTAGATTTTCATTGCCTCTTTTTTATTTATCTTCTTCTAGATTAAATAAGAAATAAGAATTTATAAAGTTAATTGGAACGCCTATATTAGTAAATATTATAAACTCTCCCATGTTCTTTTTATTATGTTTAATTTTTTTAAAGATAAAATCAAATCCTGGCTTGGAAAAAGCAAGGAAAAAATAGAGGAAAAAGCTGAAAAAATTGAAGAAAAGGCAGAAAAGATAGAGGAACAACCAAAACCAAGAGCAGAAACAATTAAAAAAGAAAAAGTTGAAACAAAAAAGAAAGAGAAGATAGAAAAACTTCCAAAGGAAAAGCATGAAGAAAAACCAGTTAAAGAAGAGAAAAAAGAACCTGGAAAAACAAAAGAAAAAGAAAAAAAAGAAAAATCTGAAGAAACCTTAGATATCTCAGATATAAGAACAGCTCCGACAATTGAAGAACTTGAAGAAGAAACAGGGAAGAGGTTAGAAAAAAAACAAGGAATTTTCAGTAGATTAAAAGAAAAATTTTCATACAAATTATCTGAAGAAGATTTTGAATCTATTTTTGAGCAGCTCGAAATGCTCTTGCTTGAAAATAATGTTGCCCTCGAGGCTGTTGAAGCAATTAAATCGCAGTTAAAAAAAGAACTTGTTGGAGAAGAAATTAAAAAATCAGAACTTGAAACAAGAATTAAAGAAGCATTAAAAAACGCAATTTCAAATATTCTTATTGAACCAGATGACATCATCTCTCTTGTAAAAGAAAAGCAGCCGTTTGTTATTTTATTTTTTGGAATAAACGGCACAGGAAAAACAACAACAATAGCCAAGGTAGCTAACTTGCTTTTAAAAAATAAAATTTCATGTGTTCTTGCAGCAGCAGATACTTTCAGGGCTGCTTCAATTGAGCAGCTTGAAAAACATGCAGATAATCTTAAGGTAAAAATAATAAAACATGATTATGGCTCTGACCCTGCAGCAGTTGTTTTTGATGCAATTAAACATGCCAAAGCCCATGGAACTCAAGTTGTTCTTGCAGATACAGCCGGAAGAATGCACACCTCAAGCAATCTGCTGGATGAAATGAAAAAAATATGCAGAGTTGCAGATCCTGATTTAAAAATATTTATAGCAGAATCAATTGCAGGAAATGATGCAATTGAACAGGCAAAATCCTTCAATGAAAAAATTGGCATAGATGCTTCTATTTTAACAAAAGCAGATGTTGATGAAAAAGGTGGCACAGCAATCTCTATTTCCTATATAACTCAAAAACCAATCCTTTTCTTAGGAACAGGGCAGGAATATAAAGATTTGGAAATTTTCAACAAAGATAAATTCATTAAACAGTTAGGATTATAGTCTTAATTATTTTTAATGAGGTATAATAATATAATCCTCGCAAGATTGATTATAACCAGTGCAATCTTTGCATTTTGGAAACTGAATGTCCTCATTTCCCTGAGATTTAAACTGACATATTTCATCTTCACTCCTTCTTTGTTCATCTGAGAGATTATCTTTATTGCCGGTGTAATCTTCAAGTCCCATAAATAAGCAAAGAGAAGTAAGTATAAAAATATTAACTAATCAGAAAAACAACAAAATTTAAATTGCAACAAATCCTGAAATATCATGGAAAAAAGAGAATTAATAGTCATTTCAGTAATTTCCATTATAACGGTATTTCTGATTTATTTCTTCAGCAGCCTGTCAGGCTACGCTATCATTGAAGAAGATTCATTTTCAGATGTAAAAAGTTTGCACTGGGCCCACATGCCATTAACATACAGCGTCGACAAAACCTGTGAAAATAATATAAACTCAATAAAAAAGGCTCTCTTAATACTTGAAACTTCAACAGATAATTCAATTCAGTTTAAAGAAATGGAAAATAATGCAGATATAGCTCTTTCCTGTTCTGAGCTTGAAAACTGCTATGAGAAAAACGAGCAAAGATTTTGGTTCTGGATAATTACAACAGAAGCAATCTGCGAGCATGAATCAGGAACAGCACAAATGACAAAAATCAGAGGCAATAAAATACTAAATGCAAAAATAAATCTTTTTTCAGCTTCAGAATCAGAAGGTAATTGCTCTGAAATTATCCTCCACGAAATTATCCATACTCTCGGCTATGAACATTCTGAAAATCCAGAAAGCATAATGTATGCTGAAAAATCAAGTGGTTGCAATGAAATTGTAGATGAAGAAATAATTTATGATTTGACTGGGAAGTATAGATAAATTTATTTCTTCTTCCTTATCTCTTTCTTTAGTTCCTGAATTCTTCTGCTTTTAATTCTTCTTAATATCAGAATTATTAAGATCACTGCAACAACAATAACAACCCCTAAAATAATGAGAACTAATTTTAAATTAAGTCTGCTTGTAATATTTGTAAGTGCATTTGTTGTTTTGGGTTTTTCTTCTCCAATTATATCCTGTTCGCACTCTTTTGAACCTGCAAGCTTGATATTTTCAGTTCCGCACTTGTTTTTATCTTCGCAAACTCTTAATTGTTTTCCATCAGAACATTCTGCCCACTCTCCACAAGTCCAGTTTTCAACACATCCAGGTTTTGTTGAAGGAGTTCCTCCGCCTCCGCCCCCACCACCATTATTTCCCTGATTTGAAGGGGGAGATGTCGGGCAATTTCCACAATCAGAAGGGCAATTTGAGCAACTTTCCCCAGAATCACAACTCAAGTTTCCACAGGAACTATATCCTTCAACAACTTCATAAGATGTAAAATGAAGAACACTGAATTCAAATCTCTTCAGGGTGCTGTTCCATAAATTAATCACACACTCAGAACAATTTTCTCTGTTTCTCAAAATCTTAGGAGAGATAAAACTAATATTAAAAAATATTATTTCAGCAGATTTATTCATTTGAGGCAGACTGCTTGAATCTAATTCAATTTTATACTGCGAAATATTTATTCCTGAATCAAAATCCATTCTGCTGTAGTTAGAGCCATTGTAATTCCCGCCACCACCAGAACCTCCTCCCCCTCCGCCAGTTGGAGGTACAATTAATGACAAATTCTTTCCAGGATACCTAATCTCTCCATAATTTTTTATTCCAATCTCAAAATTAGAAACATTCCACAAGTCAAGATTAGTTAAATTAGTGATTATATCAAACTTATTCGAAACAGGAAGAGGACACCCATATTTATTCACATTGGAGATAATATTCCATTTAGTTCCAGGACACTTATCAATCTCATCTGGAATGCCGTCTCCATCTTCATCATCCCCCTCATTAACAATAATACTATGACTGCAGTTTTTAG
>CAZWEB010000004.1:0-28187 GCA_964632115.1 Candidatus Woesearchaeota archaeon | reverse complement strand
GGATGATCCAAGATTTAAAACCCTAAAGTCACTACCACATCCTAAAGGATGTGGTTTTAAATCTATGGACATAAGCAACCTCGCTCTAAATCTAACCTAAGCAGATAAAAAATGCTAAAAACAAACCAGATACAATTAACACTAACAATAAAAGATTTGCTAATCAAAAAATTCAAACCATTTTAGTTGGAGTATTGGTAACTCCTCAAGGTTATGTAAATTAAGTGCCTTATTCAATTATTTGTTTTTGCCTGGAACTTAAAAACATATTCCCCTATACAATAATCCTTAAATACTATTATTTTCACATAAATTCATGGCATTGAAAAAATTTTATCAAGGACTAGCATCAATTGTTTTAGGAACAAGCATTGCCCTTTCTGGATGCTCAAGCCAAAATACCCGCGATTATGAAAAGCAGAGAGCATCACAGCAAAAAACAATAGAACAGCTAAAATCTGCGGTTTATCTATTAGAAAAGCAGTTAAAACATAGAGATTTGGAAACATTAGAAATATATCTTGATATTATAAGAAATTCTCCTGATGTGGAATTAGTGCTCTTAAAAGGAACTTCCAAAGAAATAAGCTCAAAATCAAAAGATTTCTATGAAACCGCAGAGAAATACTCTATCAGAGAATTAGCAGAAAAAATAGACTTTTCTAAAGAAAACCACGCCCCCTGGGCTTTATTAGTAGATATCAATAGGGATGGAGCAAAAGATATTGTAGGCAACAGAGACTATGTTGGAGATTCAGACACAGATACTACAGATGTAGTAAAATATGGCAAATCAGATGGGACTTTTAGTTCTGCGCAAAATCTGCCTGAAGAAGCATACAAAAGAATACTTTTAGAAAAATTGAATATAACTTATCAATAATTATTTCTTTGCTGTTGTTTTTTGATAAAAAATATTAAACCAATTCAAACCCCCTATAAACAAAGAATAATTTGTTAATCAAAAATTCAAAATATTGCAGTAAGGGTATTGTTAATTCATTAGAATTAAGTCAATTAAATTTTAAATGGAAGTATAAAGATTGCTTTTATTTCCCCTTCCCTTGTTCATCTAATCTTTTTAAGAAATCCTGCACAAACTTTCTGTTTTTCTCTCCTTCAACTATTTTGTTGACTGTAAAAACTTCAAATCCTTCTTTAGTCACTTTATCTGCTTTGACTTCTGAAATTGTTTTTTCATGTATCTCCTTGCTCAGCAAAACTTCTCCTTTTGAAACCTCGGCAAGTCTTTTGGCAATACCTAATGTGTTTCCAACACCTGTAAACTTTAAAACCCCGTTTTCAAGCTTATTAATTAAATTTCCAGTATGAACAGCAATTCCAAATTCAATTTTATCTTTGAATTTATGGTTATGCTCTTCAAGTGCTTTAGCCAAAGATATTGCAGTTCTTATAGTGTCTGTCTGGTTTCTTGTTTTTCTTGTTATCATAGGGGAGAATATAAGGAAAACAAAATCTCCTGATTTATAATCAACAGCCTTAACTTCATATGCCTGGCTAAATGCCTGTTTTAAATTTAATTCTGCTTGTTTCTCAAGTTTGTTTTTAATTTTTAAGCAGATAATTCCAACTTCCTGCTTTTCACCATTTAAAACAAGAGAGTGTTCTGCTCTTTGAGCCTTTGAAGATGAAATATCTTTTTCCCCTTTATTTATACCAATTGTTCTAAGAATGCCTTGCCCGTGTTTTTCTTTTTTTTCTTCAACAGGATATGCATATGCCCGTTTCTTAATAGTTCTTTGGAACAGCAGCATTGCAAACAACCCCATGACAAGAATTAAGAAAATCCACACAATTGGATATTTACTCCATATGCTTAGTTGTTTTCTTATATCCTGCACACCAATTGCATTTCCAGTCAGAGAAACACCAGATTGTGAAAATGTTTCTGCGCCGTCTGTAACACTTATCTGATAATCTCCATCAGGAGCAAGCAGCCTGAATCTTTTGCTTTCACCGATATCCAAATCCATCTCTTTTATCTCCACATCAGAACCAATAGCTATTTGAACTGCTTTTCTGTAAATAACATTTCCTATATTAATTATAATAAGAGTATCATTAATAATTTCAAAACTTGCTTTTTCATCTTCTTCTACAAAAAATAATCTGTCTCCTTTTATTCCCATGGATGATGCTTCTATTTTCCAATAGCCTGAAGAAGCATTAGTTGCTATTGGCAGAATAATTTCTTCATTTGTTTTAACAAGTCTTTTCAGAAGTTCTTTTTCATCAGAGTCTTTAACAGAAACAGTTGTATCTCCAGGAACTTCATAGTTGGCTTGGTCATATAATAAAACCTTAAAACTAATATCATTTCCAGGACTTATTGCCTGGTCATTTATTGCTATTTCTAATTTTTTTATTTCCTGATTAACTCTTATAACTGCAGTTGAGCTTCCCTGGTTGCTTATTTGCCCATCAGAAGTTTTTTCATAAACATAAGCATTTACATAATAACTTCCCGCAGCAATATTATCCATAAGTGTAAAATTAGCGCTGAATTTGCTGTTTTTAAATTCCTTTATTATTTTAATATCTGTGTTCTCAAGAGTAATTTCAACAAAACCATTTACTGGCTCTGAATTTCCTTTTGTTGCTTCTCCGCTTACCTTAACTTGCTCTCCTGCATTATAATTGCTGCGGGACACACTAAGGGCAATATCAATTCTATTGCTGATTTTAAATATCTGGCTTTTTTCTGTTTCCCCATTATATTTTGTAATAATATGACAGTCTCCATTCATATTTCCAAGAAAAGATTTTGTCAATGGTTGGCTTATTTCAACTTTTTTTTCACTTGCTTCAAGATTCTTAAAAAAAACAAGTTTGCTCTCGCTTGAATTCTCGCAAATAAGATTTGCTTCAAGAGCAGAGCCGCCTTGAAGCACAGAAACAGAAATTTTTAACTGCTCTCCAACATTATATGTAAATTTAGACGGCTGGCTTATAATAATCTCAGCAGAAGCCAGTGAGATTACAAATACAATAAACACTAAAGGGATAACACCTGTTAATAATAATCTACTCCTCATTTTTTCTCAAGGAAAACAATGAAACCCCATATTTAAATATTATTGTTGTATCTTTGAATATAAATCTTTAAATACTTTAAGAATCTAAAAAAAATATGGAACCTAATTACAACGTGGTTTTTGAGTACAGAGAACAAGTAGAAGGATATGCAGGAATCAGAACAATAACTTCTTTTAAAGACAAACAAGATTTTGAAGCCAAGAAAACTCCTGGAATATTAAAAAGAGAAAGAATAATAGCCGAAGGAGTTTCAACAGAAGAAGCACAAAGACTTTGTGATGAAACATCAGTAAGAGCTATTGCTAATTCTATTTTATATCGCTCTAAGAATAAACAAACAGGAGAAGTTGATAGATTGAGATTTGAGATGCTTTTAGCTAATTCGCTTTTTGCAGTTCCTAGTTCTAAAAAACATGAATTAGTCAAGGCTCTTGAGACTGCTGTTAGCTTTTCTTTTAGCTAAAATATTTAGTGAAAATATATCCGAGGACTTCCATAAACTTTTTTTGATTATTGTTCTTCTATTCTCAAAAGCATCAAGAACATCTAAGTTAATTTTATAAATCCCTTTTCCCCATATTATATATGAATAAGCAGAAAAAAGAGACAATGAAAGTTACCCCTTGGGAAGTTTCAGGCAAGGTTGATTATGAAAAGCTTGTGAAACAATTTGGAACTTCTCTTATAAGTGAAAAAATAAAAAATAAAATTGAAAAATGCCATCCTCTTCTCAGGCGAGGAATTTATTTTTCTCACAGAGACTTTGACAAATGGATTGATGCTCATGATGCTGGAAAGAGAGTTTCAGTAATAACAGGCAGAGGCCCAAGTGAAAAAATGCACCTAGGACATCTGGTTCCTTTTTTAGTTGCTAAATCTTTGCAAGATGCTTTTAATTGCGAGGTTTTTATTCCAATTTCAGATGATGAAAAATTCTTTATAAAAGACAATCTTTCTTTCAAAGATTCTCTTGAATATTCAAAAGATAATATAATTGATTTAATTGCACTTGGTTTCAAGCCAGGAAAAACATTTATTTTTCAGGATTTTGTTTATACAGACATTTACAAATATGCAGCGCAGATAGCAAAAAGAATTACTTATTCAACAGCAAAAGCTGCTTTTGGACTAGCGCCTGAAAATAATATTGGATGGAGTTTTTATCCTGCAATGCAGGCAGCACATATTTTATTTCCTCAGTTTCATAGAGGCAGGCATTTAAGTGTCGTTCCAGTCGGAATAGACCAGGACCCTTTTATCAGATTAACTAGAGATATAGCAGAACATCCTGATTTCAAGTTTGAGAAACCATCTGCTTTGCATGCAAAATTCATTCCATCTCTTTATGGGGGAGTTAAAATGTCTTCTTCAGACAATCAGGAGAACAGTATAATCTTCTTGTCAGATACTGAAAAACAAGTTGAAACAAAAATTAAAAAATATGCATTTTCAGGAGGAAAATCAACTCTTGAGCTTCATAGAAAACACGGAGGAAATCCAGATATAGATGTCAGCTTTCAGTATCTTAAAATGTTTTTCGAGCCAGATGACAAGAAACTTGCAAAAATCGAGCAGGATTATTGCTCTGGAAAATTGCTTACAGGAGAATTAAAAGAAATTTTAATCAGCAAGATAAATAAATTTCTCAAAGAGCATCAGCTTGCAAGAAAAAAAGCAGAAAAGCAGATTGAGAGATTTGTGATAAAATAATATTAAAAAATTAAGGTTATTAATAAAAACTTATTTCCCTCTAAACATTTCTAAAGAGTCTCTTGCAGGAAAATCCCTTGCAGGGCAATCACTCACAGAATAATTCTGTTTATTGCAGTCTATAATCTTTCCATCATCACTAATTAATTTTCCAGTAACCTTGTCTCTTCCACCTATTAAAACCTGATATCTATCAGTCCCCCATCTTATGTCTTCATATTGGACTACAGCAGGCATTCCCTTGTATTCAAAAGAATATACATCTTTTGTTCCACGAGAACCCCAAGTCCCATTTGCACAAAAAATGGAAAATATCGCTCCTCCTAATATAGATAACATTCCTATTCCAAAAATTTTGTCTCCCAGATCCATTGTAATTTTCTAAGAAAAACGGGATTTATAAATCTTTCGTTTATTACTACTTAAAAGTTAATAGAGATAATGCCAGACGCACCTTAAGCAAATTGAGAAGTTTATTTTTAAAGGCTAGCTTTTTTCTTAACTAGAATTCCTTTGTCTATAAGCAAACCATCCTGCCCGGCAATAGAAGGATTCTGTGTTACATCCCACATCCGAACCACCATATCACCAAGTGTGTTATCTTGATTTCTAAATACTAACTTTTGAAAACACGGATTAATTTGTCCTGGCCACCTCAAGTTAGGCATTGTTTCATATTTTAAAATAGAAACCGGATGATTGGAAAAATCATCATCTTTATATCCCCATCCTCCCAAACACGCAACTAATTGCCTATACCCTCTTTCTGTAACTTGCCCCCTCATAACTCCTGTAACAAAGCGGTCTCGTTCACTATCCCTAACCCTTTCCCCATCAGGGATTACTGTATACTCTTGAATATTATTTTCCATATTTAAATCAATAAATTAGCATATTTAAATCTTTCTATCTGTAACTACTAAAAAGATGCAACTAACCGAAAGATTTAAATAACCCTTTTTATTTTGAGAATTATGACAAGCAAATTTAATTCAAAGGAAATCGCCCTAGAAGAAGGTTTACGTTATGCAGGTTTTGGAGATGCTGAATTAAGACAAGAAAAACTAAAACGATTAACTGAATCAAAGCCCGAACCTACGCAGATAGGCTGGCCTCATAATAAAGAAGTTGATTTATACAAAACTAAAACTCCTCAAGGAGTAGAAATTGGTTTGGGTATTGGAAGATTCAGAGAGGGTTATGATTTATGGCTTATTGATATAAAAAGTGGCGCAGCTCAAAGAGCATAAATAATTCTAGATATTTATTTCCCCCTCTTGAGAGAACTCTGACTAAAAATATTATTATAAAAATCTAAAGATTTAATCTTTAGCAGAATTAGTAGGATTGGACTCTCCTCTTAGCAGATAATATGCTCCTCCCCCCATAACCCCAGCAAGAACCATTTGTGCAAGTCCTATGGATAACTCTGACCTATTTACATGGTCTGCAATAACTGAAGCTTGCTGGATTAATTCAGGTGTTATTTCTGTTGCTCTTGAATAAACAGCAGATCTAATAGAATCAATATGAGTTATATAATCTGCTAATCTTTCACTGGCTCCAAAAAGATTAAATCCTGCTGCTCCAGCTGATAATGTTCCAATTACATACCTCAATCCATCTGCCATGCATAAAAGAATAAATTAAACCTTTATAAACCTTTTGTCCATTTACTATTTAAAAGTTAATAGAAATAATGCCAGACACACCTTAATCAAATCTTCACACTGCTGGGTTTTGCTGAAATAATAATTCCGCCCTTATCTATGCTAAATGGATAAATCTCAAGAGAGTGTTTTGTTCCTCTCATTTTCAGGATTTCAATAAATCTTTCTCTTTTTTTCCCAATTCTCGGAAAATACAAAAGAATTATAGAATCAGATTCAAATTCAAGTGTCTGGGAAGAAATTTTTTTGCTTCTGGAAGGATCTCTTTCATATGTAAGAAGAGATGTGCAGTTCCATTTTCTAAGCATATTGAATAATGAAAGCGCAGCCTCTCTTTTTTTAATGTCCTCATCAAACAGCAATTCAAAAGAGGTGATGCTGTCAATAACAACTCTTGTTATTTTCTCTCTAAGGATAATGCTTTCTATTGCTCCTCCCCCTTCTTCAAGCATTGTCTTGACTTTTTCAGGGGTATATTCAAGAAATGTAAATTTCCCCTGCTTTTCATATTGTTCCAGGTCCCATCTAAAATCTTCCATGTTATTGTAAAACTCTCCTTTTTTTTCTTCAAATGTAATATAAAGGCATTTTTCTCCTTTTTTCATTCCTTCAATTAAAAATTGGACAGCAAAAATAGTTTTCCCAGAACCACTGCTTCCAACAAGAAGATTTGTAGAATTTTTTTCAAAACCGCCTTCAGAAAGTTTGTCAAAATTAGAGATGCCTGTAGAAATTCTCATCCCTTTAACTTTTTTAATTCCAGATTCCTTTTTAACAATGCATTTTTCCTTAGAAATTTTTATTTTTTTCTTAACACTCTTTTTCTTCATAGTTATTTAAGAAAAAATAAGTATAAAAATCTATCTTTAATATGTTCTGTTGCAATAGCAGGACTTTTACAGATAAGTTTCTTTATAAATTTGGCAAAAGTTCTAGGAACCTGACAAAGTCTCTTTGATGCTCTTTTTATCCAATCAGCCCTGAAATAAATCCGGAAAGAAGAATTCTGACTAAAAAGAAAATTCCAAAACTTATGAGAAGCAGGGGAATCAGATACTTCAAGCCCTCTTTTTCTTCCCCTTTATTCACTAAGCCCATGATAAGAGCTGCAAGAATATCAAGAAACAGAATAAAAACTAAAGAAAAATATTTCACAAAAGTAGTTGAAATATTGACACTTGAAAGAGTAAATGGAAGGCTCATCTGAGCAGTAGTTTCCATGGTGGGCATGCTGCCTATAAGATTAGTTAATGTTTCAACTAAAATTCCTGAAAGTGAAAATAAAACAGGAGCCCCGACTGAAACTGCAATAAATATAAAAATAACATACATTAAGACATTGCTTGCTGCTTTTTTTTCAACAAACTGCCTTTCTCTGACATTAACAGAAGTTTGTTCCAGCAAAACAGCTAAATTTCCCCCAGCCCTTATTCCTGAGATAATCAATAAAATTGTTTTTTCTATTTTTTCAGAACCTATTCTTTTTGACATGTCCATCAGGGCTGTTTCTATGCTTTTCCCAGTAGCTATGTCTTTTCCTGTGTTTAAAATTTCCTTGTCAAGAGGGGCAAATTCCTCTCTTGAACTCAGGAGCATTGCTCTGTCAATAGTCATTCCAGCTCTCAGATTAGATGACATTAACTGCAAAAAATCAGGAAAAACAGATTCAATTTTTCTTATCCTTGCTGATTCTTTTAAAATTTTGTAAAAATAAGAGTATAAAATAGAAAAAACAAATACAACTCCAAAGGCAATAGCAGAACTAATCCAGTTTCTGTAAAAAATAAATATTCCCACCCCTATAATCAGCCCAAGGATAATTCCAATAATAATGTCTCTTTTGATTTTTGACTTTTCCTCTTCTTTTTTAGGTATTCTTCTGACTTTTTCCTCTATTTTTTCTACTGAAACTTTTTCTTTTGTCTTCACATCTATTTTTTTCTCTTCAGCTTTTTCTGCTTTCTTTACAGGAAGTGTTTTCTTTTTTTGATGTTTCATTTCATCTCTCCAATATTGAGTTTACATAACTCTGCGGAATTACAAATATCATAACTATAATCTTTTGAATTTCTAATGGATGATTTCTTTCTTAATGGTATAAGTCTGAATTGTTTTTCCATTTTATTTAGCAAGGATTCTCTCTTGGTCATTATATTTTTCAATTTTATTTATCGGTTGCCCAGATTTAGGACAGGGTAATTTTTTGTTTGACATTTTTATAATAAACTTGGCCTCCTTGATTTTATTACTCCGAGAAACATTATCTGGATTAGAATCACAAAAACAAACAACCCTATGAAGAGCATCATAGTCATATTTTTGTCAAGATCCACCATAGAAGAAATAATTGTCAAAAAAGTTATTGAAAGTGAAGGGATTATAACAGATATCAGCATGTAAAAAACAATCAGAGGATTTAATTTATTCCCGTAATTTTGTATCTGGATTATTTGTTCTTCATTTAATGCTTTTATGCTATCCTCAATGACAATGCCCAAATCGCTTCCAGCTTTCATTCCATTACTTATCTGCCACAAAGTTCTTCTGAAAAAAGGAGATAGATTTTTCTTTGCAAGGTCATCCAAAACTTCTGTTTCAGGTTCTCCTGCATTTATTCTTTTGACAGCTTTTTTAAATTCCACACTAAGTTCCCCATAATTTGCAGAGGAGATATTTACAAGTATTCCAAAAAGAGGAACTCCTGAGTTTAACTGAACAAGAATATCCTGAAGAGCAGAAATAAGATTTCTTTCTATATCTCTCTGCCTTCTTGAGACATAAATCTGCGGATAAATCATCTGGCTGAAAAAAATAAACATGGAAAAAAGAAAAGCAATCAAAAAACTGAAAAGATAAAATAAGTTTACCCTGAGCAAAGCAAGAACTGTTGTTGAAACTACAAACAATAAAATAAATGAAAAAAGAAGAGTTCTCAGGCAGATTCCAATATACTCTTCCCTGGATAAATCCACATCAACATTTTTTAAGAAATTTCTTAATTTTGAGTTCTTTTTATATTTTACTTTTGATATAAAAAATTTTGCCCTGCGTTTTAATCTTTCTATGCCTGCAAGTGTAAGAGGGATATGAAATTTCATTGCATCAGCCAGGATTCAATATTTAATTTACTGAATTCCAACGAATTAACAATAAAATCAAAATCTTTTAATTTACAAAACCCTTTCAAACTAACAGTACCATAATAGTTTGGTTTTCTAATTAACAAATCTGTTATTGTGAGTTTTTTGAATTGTTTTTGCATTTTATTTACTGGCAATTTTTATTCTCTTTTTGTCTGCATTTGTTTGAATTGTTTTAGACATATCATTTTAATAATCTCTGAAAATTTTTCTTTTTATTTAGATTATTCTTGCATTTTGTTTTCAGCATCTTGTTTTTTAGTAGGGACATCTCCCCTTCCAAGAATCTTCTTGATATCATTTTTTTGTATAGAATCCATTAAAGCCTCTGAGTTTATATAATAAAGATTCATAACTTTTCCAAAATCATTCAAATCCCTTATATTATTTTTAATAAGCCAGGAAATAATTTTTTTCTTGGTTTCAAGAGCCTTGTTTATTTCTGCCTGTGACATCCCTGTGTTTCTGCTTAAATCTTCAAAAAATCTGGAGCTTTCGCTGTGCTTTACTATTTTATCTTCTTCAGGAATCCATCTGTAAAGAATATTTGCAGAAGCACTGTCTTTGCTGGACTCAAATTCTGCTATCTGAAGAATTCTTCTTATTCCTTTTCTTCTGTCTCTGAACATAACAACATTAAGATTAACTGCCTTTAGCAGATTCGGAGGAACATTTAGAGGAGGATTAGTAAGTCTTGCAACAGTTTCAGAAGCAGTGTCTGCATGAACAGTTGAATAGACACTGTGCCCTGTGTGCATTGCTTCAAAGAGAACTTCTGCTTCTCTCTGTCTTCTCATTTCTCCAAGAACAATTCTGTCAGGCCTCATTCTCAATGAGTTTACAAGCAAGTCAAGCATTGAAACTTCTCCTTTTCCTTCAGGATTTGGGGTTCTTGTAACTAAAGGAACCCAATATAGAAAATCAGGAAGCATTAATTCTCTGGTATCTTCAACACTTACTATCCTGTGATTTGGAGGGATAAACGGCATGAGAGAATTTAGCAAAGAGGTTTTTCCAGAAGCAGTGCCTCCTGAAATAAGAATATTCATTTCATATTCAATAGCAAGCCATAGAAGTGCAGCTGTTTCTAAATCGCAGGTTTTGCTGTTTATAAAATCCACAATAGTATAAGGGTCTCTTGCAAATTTTCTGATAGTAATAGTATTCCCTTTAGTTGAAATAGGATAAAGGATTGAATTTACTCTGTCTCCGGTGATCAGATGCGCATCAAGAAGAGGAGTTAGAACTGTGATTTGCCTTCCTACTCTTCTTGCAATAATATTTGAATAATTAACTATCTCTTCTTCTCTCGCAATTCTTATGTTTGTTTTGAGCCACCCGTATTTTTTATGATAAACGCGAATAGGTTCCTTTGAAGAGGGAATAACAATCTCCTCAAGATTAGGGTCATTAACTAAAAATTCTATTTCTCCAAGTCCAAGCATGTCCTGCATTAGTTTTCCAACTAAAAATTCCTGAGTTCCTGTATCCACATTCGGAAGTTTTGCGTTCAGGAGAGTTCTTGCTTCCTGCATAAATCTTTTCTTGATGTCATTAAATGCATTAGGGTCAAGAATTTCCTTCATGCTGACCGTAGTAACAGAAACAAGTTCATTTCTTATCTCGCTCAGAAGAGATGCTGTTGCTATTCCAATTTCAGGAACATGTACCTCATAAATCATGCCAAGCTCGTTTTTTTTAATTTCTACCTTGACTTTTGTCTTGTCAATCTCTATATTATAATTCTCAAAAATATTTTTTCCTCCTTGCGTTTCTTTCTTTTTTTCCTCTTTTTTTCCTCTAGGTTTTTCTTTTTCCCCTCCTTTTTCAGATTTTTTAATAATCTTATTTATGCCTGCAGTTTTTTTAAATTTTCCAGATTTCTTTTTTTTAAATTTTTTATTAACCATTTAAACCTCTTTTTCAATTTATTTAGCAAGATAAATTAGGTTTAATCTTGCTATTATTTTTTCCTCTTTTTAAATTTTATTTAATGAGAAGATCCATACAGGATCAAAAACCTTGGTTTTTATTCTCATCATTATTTTTTCCTCTTTTTTTTAAATTTATTTAGGCAAGGATAACTAATTGCCCATTATTTTCTTATTCTTTATTCCCTTTTTTACGCAGCTATTTTTACAACAGGCTCGCTCATTCTTGGGTAATCTATTTCTACTAAATTAGATGATTCGAGAATCTTGCACCATTCTGTAGCAATATCTTTATCTACATGAAAAAGCTTTGAGATAGTGGATATTCTCAGTTCCTTTTTTTCCTGAAGTATCTTATAAAGTGCATCTAAATCAGTTCCTGAGGTCTTGGAAACTTTTTTTAAATCTATTCCGCTAAGTTCATTTTTTCTGCTTTTCATCCCCTTATCTTTTATAATAGTGAAAAACAAAAGGAAAATAAGAGCTGCCCACTGAACCAGCAAAAAAATCTTTGAACTGAGAGGTATGTCTAATACTTTTGTGAGGGTTTCTGCTATAGAAAACCCAGTAAACCCCTTATTAAAATTTCCATATTTATAAAAAAATGAAAATATATTTACTAAGAATATAGCTCCTAAAACTACCATTACTTTCGAAAAGATTGGTTTTTCCTCTTTTATTATGCTCATATTATTTTTATGCCCTAAACTCCTTGATGTTTATTTAAATTTCGCATGAAAACTGCACCCTTTATGGAGGGGTTATTTTCATAAGGTATTTAAACGCGTTCTTGCATATTTATATTGAATGGTTATTTTATAAATCTTGCTAAAAAAAGGTAAAATGAGGTTGCATAAAAAAAAGGGGCAGATAGGCATTGAATATCTAATTATCATAGGATTTGTGACTTTTGTGATTCTTGGAATAATGGGAGTTGCGTTTTTTTACAGCGGAAATATCAATGACAGAATAAGACTAAGTCAGATAAACACTTTTGCAAATAAAGTTATTTCTGCTTCAGAATCTGTTTTTTATTCAGGAACCCCTTCAAAATCAACAATCTCTGCATACCTCCCTGACGGAGTTAATGAAGTAGAAATTATAGATAATAGCATTGTTTTTACAGTGCAAACCAGCTCAGGAATAAACAGGGTTAGTTTTTCAAGCAATGTTCCTATCTCTGGAGCAATAACAAGTTCTCCTGGACTGAAAAAACTTCAGATAGTTGCTGAACAGGATATTGTTGTTATAAGTTGAGATAAGATTTAAACTTATAGATAAATAAAAAATGTTAAAAAAAAAGAGATTAAAATTATTTCATGCAAATCTTAGCAAATCTGCGCAAAGCTCAATAGAGTTTGTTATACTTGTTGGCGCAGTTTTATTTTTCTTTACTGTTTTTTTCCTGCTTATCCAGGAAAATATGTTAGATAAGATAAATGAAAGAAAAAATATTCTCCTTAAAGAAACTGCCTTGACAGTGCAAAATGAAATAAATCTTGCCCTTGGATCCAACGACGGGTATCTTAGATTTTTTAAAATTGAGGATAAAATAGGAAATCAGGATTATGATATAGAAATAGTAAATGATATGGTTTACCTAAAAACCTCTGACAATAAAAATGCAATTGCACTTCCTGTTGCAAAGATTAATGGGCAAGTGCAAAAAGGAACAAATAAAATAGAGAAAAAAGAGGGAGAGATTTTTTTAAATTCATAAGAATGACCTATAAAAAATTAATTCAAAAAAAAGCGCAGGCATGGGGAACTGATTTAATGGTTGCCCTTGTAATATTCACAATAGGAATAGTAGTTTTTTATTTATTTTCCATAAACCAATCAGGAGAAGCAGAAGAAGTAATAAATTCCCTCAATTATGAGGGGGCAATTATATCAGACACAATTCTTTCTGGAGGATATCCTTACAACTGGACCCAGGAAACAGCAGTCAGCATTGGAATCCTTTATGAAAATAAGATTGATGATGCAAAACTCGAGGAATTTTACAACTTTGCTTCAACAAACTATCAAAAAACAAAATCTCTTTTTAACACAAAATATGATTATTATTTTTTCCTTGATGAAAATTTCATTATAAATTCTGCTGAAGTCAGGGGAATCGGCAAGCCAGGAGCAACTCCTGAGAATATTCCTTCTCAGGCAGAAAACCTGATTAAAATTACGAGATTTACAGTATATAAAAATAAACCAGTTACTGCTTATTTGTATATCTGGGAGGAATGAAGAACTGCCCTACAAATAATAGAGTACAACTCAATAAAATGCCAGCACAATTCAAAAAAATATCAGTAAAAAAGAATTTTTTAATTGAAAATTCAAAAGAGTATAGTTATAATATGGCTCATTCAAAATTAGGTAACTTAAATATTGAAGAAAGCAAAACTTCCAGGCTGATACAATGAATAAAAAAGCAGTTTTTTTCAGCACAGACGCGCTCATAGCCCTGATTATAATTTTTATTTCAATTTTAATTATTTATCCTTTGCTAAAATATTCCCACCCTGAATCAGAACTTCCCGGAGACATTATCCAGGTTTTTTCATCCTTGAAAGTAGGTGAAATAAACACTCCCTACATTCAGTCTCTTATTGCTTCAGGAGAAATAACTGACTTGAATAAATCTGTTTTGGAACAGATTGGAGATTTTTATGTGAATGAAAATCCCAAAGCAAAAGAATTATCATATGAACTTCTTTCAACATTAAATACTAGTGAAAACATAGGAATTTGGTATGGGAATGAACTGCTTGCTTCTAAAAATCATAGTTCATACGAGACATCGACAAATGTTGAAGTAGAAAGACAAATTATCAGTGGAATAGAAAAAGGAAAAGCATCAAAAGGTTTTGTTGCCAAAGCCTGGTTGAAAAAAATAAATCAAAAACAAAATACAATATTTATAAGAGGAGATTTAATGTGTGGGGGTTGGAAGCATTATTCTTGGGGAGATTATTGCGGAAATCCTGAAGCAACTGCAACATATCAAGTTAATATTCCTGAAAATGCTGTTATAAAAGAAGCATCATGGCTCGCAGAGCCAGCCTGGACACCCCAATTCACAAAACTCTATATAAATGGGAATAAAATATTTGAAGGAAATATAAATTATTATTCTATCTTAAATATAACAGATTATCTTCTGCCAGGAAATAATACTGCGACAATTTATGGAGCAATTGGTGCAGAAGATGGTGCATCACACATCACAGTAACTTATGAAACACCAGATATGCAAACATTTTCTTATCAAAAAAAATTTCCTTTTAATACTCTTAATACAACCTCTCTCCTGCATTATGAAAAATCAGTATTTATACCCACAGAAATATCTGAAATAAACATTTCAATAAATTCTTCATTAGACACAACATTGTCATTCAGAAAAGGAGCCAATAGTTTTCAGATAGCCAAGAAAAATCCTGTGAATAACCAGGTAGTTTTTTCAAATGCTGAAATACAAAATGCATTAAATTCAAATGGGCTTTCTTATTCTGATTTAAGCAATGAATATTTCTTTTTTATTTTAGATATAGGAAAAGATAATCTTGGAGTAAAAACAATTTTAGGGGAAAACTCCTATGTTTATGTTGATTCTTCTGAAATAACTATCCCCTATGGTGCAATTGACATCTCTCAGGAGATTCCAATAACCTCTTATTTAACTCGCGTAACCCATACGTTCTATAGAAATTTGACATGGAAATTTTATCTTCCAAAAGATTCCATACCCCTTGTTGCAGACTGGCAGTTTGGATGGTTTGTAGAATCAGGAGTATCTGGACAAAAAGCAACTGCTAATGGAGTTTCACTTTACAGTTCTCCTCCAGACCCATTTATCGAAGTTTTTAGCAGATTTGGATATACTCCTTCAAGGGCAACAGGAGTTTTTCAAGAAGGAGAGAATAATTTTACATTAGATTTTGGAAATTCATACAGTGTTTCAAATGAAGCCTCAAACGGTTATGTTTTATATTTTATAAAAAGTTATGTTAATTATGGGGAAGCAAAAGAAAAAGCAAAGGGGGGCACAAGAACAATTGAATTTGAAAGCGGTTCGCCAGGAATATTTCATATTGGAAATTCCGCTGATCCATGGGACCCAGATATCGATGCCATAGATGATGCTGTTGAAAGACTCCTTTCACAACTTGACTCAAATAATAATTCAAAAATAGACTTAATCATAGACCAGAGCAGTTTTGATATAGATAGTCTTGATATTTCTGGAGTTCCTTATATCTGGAGTACAGAAATTCAAGTAAGAAGATGGAGCTAAAAAAAGAAAAAAACAAGAATAAAAATAATTTATTTCTTTCCAATATCAGATTGAGCTGCTTCTGTTATTAGTGTTTTCCTGTCATCTTGCGCTATTAGTCCTTGTAAAAGAAATTCTTTAGATAAATGTGTCACGCAACTAACATATTGCCCGTGATTTTTCCAGTTCATTTCTGGACTGCAAATCTGATTTACAGAACAGCCATCTGAATTTATTGTTTGTCCTTCTGCAGTTCCTGGGCATAAATCATTTGTATCTAGAACACCATCATTATCTTCGTCGCCAACAGGAGGAGCAGATGCTCCTGCAGAAATAATTGTCATCAATAGCATTAAAGATGCCAATATAGCCCCTATCAATAAAATAGTTCTCATTTTCCACCTCCTTTTATAAACCTCAGATAAAAAGATATTTAAGGTTTTATATTCTTAAGTATACTATACCTAATATTAAAAAATAAACAGGTATTGACCCCAGAGCAAGCTCTGGACACCGAACCACCACTTCCCCACAGCAAGCTATGGGGTATTACTACAAATAAAATTTATCAGAATCCTTTTAACAAACTATTTAAATCTAAAATAAATAGATGTATTATGAACAAAAAAGGTATATTTTTCACAATACTGGTAATTGCCATTCTTTCCTTATTTTTGATCTCATATACTATGTATTCATTTATTCAAGATAGAAGTTCAATCAACAAAAGAATAAAAACAATGAATAATTTTGTATTCTCCCTTGAACAGGATATGTCCAGGCAAATTTACATTTCAGGATACAGGGCCCTGCTTTCCCTTCAAACCCATATAACAGAACAGGGACAGTTTCTTGATAGCTCTGAAGAATCAATAAAAGAAGTCCTTTTAAATGGCACAATAGAAACTCAAAATATAAGCTTAATGGAAGGCTATAAATTAGAAGACTGGAGTTCAAGAATATCGGAGTTTGGAGAACAAACAAATCTTCTTATAAACTATTCTTTAAAAGATGTCAGGGTTTTTCAGGAAGACCCATGGAATGTAAAAATAGAAATGAGTATTAATATTTTTATTCAGGATAAATCAGGGCTTGCTTCATGGAATAGAACCCAGAATATATCTTCAAAGATAAGCATTCTTGATTTTGAGGACCCCTTATATCTGATTAGCACAAACGGGAAAGTTGTGAATAAAATTAATAAAACTGTTTATGAGCCTTTTGTAACAGGAACTGATGTTTCAAATTTAATTTTGCATGTTGGAAATTCCAGTTACATAGATTCAATTGATGCGCCAAGTTATCTTGACAGACTAGAAGGAAAAATTTCTGCTAATCCAGAAGGAAATGGAATAGAATCATTAGTTTATCTTCCAAAACTCTCAGGGCAGGGCATTGCAATTAAAGATAAATCTGTTGTAGACTATATTTATTTTTCAGCAAATAATCCCTCAGCGCATAATATTCAGGGAATGCCCTCCTGGTTTAAGATTGATGATGCGCATCTTGATATTTATCAAGTTTCTGGATTAGTGAGTTAATTGTAATCTCAAATTGAGGATAATATCTTGAATCTTAACTTACAGCCTTAATAATTAATCAACAAAAAACATATAATCAAGTAGCAAAAATTTTAAGATGATAGGTAATTGTGCAAATAATTCTTCTATACCTCCTAATTCATAAGGTTTAATAGAAATCGCAAATCTTATGCCAGAGGTCCTGCAACAAAACCACCGATTTCAATTCTTTTATCTCCTGAAAGAATATAAGTCACAGAAATATCTTTGTTAAAATAACCAGAGTTCTCGCAGGAAAATGCAAATTCTTTTTCATCAAGATTCTCCAGGGTTTCTTGCAATTCAGGAGAACAAGTATCAAGATTTATAATAATATCAATTTTTTCCCCAAGCTCATTTTTGATATTCAGGGAAACACCTTCATTTTTAATATAATTTACAGAGCATTCAATGTCAGGAAGATTTCCTGGGCGAACCAGAACGCATGAACTCTCAGAATTTTCATTTAAATCTGGATTATTTTCAGAGCCCCCACTAGAACTCTCTGTTCCAGAACTATCAGAACCAGAACCTCCTCCGCCAGCAGAGTTGTCAGAACCGTCAGAATTTTCTGAGGCTTCTCCATTAATTATATCATTATCTGTATTTTGAGTATTTTCATCAGAAACAACATTATTGATTTCACTATTTTTATTACTGTTTAATTTATCCCTTATTTCTTTATCTGAAAATAAAATTCCAAAATAAAGAATAGCAATTACAAGAATTACAATAAAAACAACAATAAGTAAACCTCTTTTCATTTTTCCCATTTATCCATATATTTCAAATCTTATAAACTTTTCTCAAGAAAGATTTATTTCTTTTGTAATATATTGTGCCATCTCTGGCTATATCAGAAAAACAAAGGGCACCGCACCTTAAAAGGTGCGGTTTGTGAAGCCATTTGTTTTTGGGATGTTTAGAAAAGGATAGTTGCAAAGCAACTATCTGCGGACTAAAGTCCGCAGTTTACTTTTCTGACATCAACAGAGCCCACAACAGAAATCTTTATAAACAAACTTATATTCGCTATATTAATATAAAATAAAAGGAGGTAAAAATGCAAAAAAAAGGACAAGCAGCTATGGAGTTTTTGATGACTTATGGCTGGGCGATTTTAGCAGCAGTGATTGCAATTGGAGTTCTTGCATATTTTGGTGTTTTCTCACCAGGAAAATACATGCCAAGTACTTGTGTTATAAATAGTCCATTAGGTTGTGATGAACATTCAGTAACTGCAGCAGACGGAGTTAGAATGATTGTTAGAAATGGTGCAGGTGATAGTATAACTTTAAGTGCAATAAATATTACAAATTGCGGTTCAGATTCTACTGGGTGGACAATTGCTAATGGAGATACAGAAGATATAACAATTGCTTGTGATAACCCTGCTTTATCAGCAGATGACAAGTTTAGTGGAGAAGTTACAATAACTTACATGAAATCTGGCGGTACAATTGCACAAGAAACTACTGGAACTATAACCGGCAAGGTTGCTTAAAACTTAATTTTTATTTTTTTATAATTTTTTCTTTTTATCTAGAATTTTTATAACCGGAGGTTTTTATTTGAGAGAATGAATCATTATAACTCTTGCTGAACTAACAAAACTAGAATATTTTGAATTAACTTAATGTTTTTGAGTTACCAATACCATAACGATAATATTTTGAATCCCTAATTAACAAATTTCTCTTTGTTAATCTTATTTGAATTTTTCAATTAACAAATTCTTTCTTGCGTGTATTCTTTGAATTGTTTTAATGGTTTGTCTTTTTCAGATTTTACTTAGAATCAATTATCTCTCTTGGTTCTAAATTATCTTCTGCAAATTCTTCTAAAGTTCTTACTCTTGTTCTTGTTCCAAATTGTTCTGCAAAAACCATCCCATTTTCCTTATTCCTCCCCAAATAAATCATATTATGTGTATAAGGAACTTTCTCTTCATACATATTCTCGGAATTTAAATGCAAACTATGAGGATAATAAACTCCAATAATCATTCCAGGTTTTAAAACACCTTTTTGTTCAGCAGTTTCTAAACCCTCATTGTCACAAACTCTTCCAACTAGGGTGTCTTTAAATCTTCTGTCCCATGCATTTGAAGCTGAAAACTCTTTTCTAAATAAATCCCATGCAGCCCTTCTTACATAACCTGAACAATTTCCAGGAAAGACCTTAAGAGGATTATATTTTGGAACTCTTACCACAATAATCCTCTCATCTGTTTTTAATTCAACAGGAATATAACTGTCAAAAGTATCAGCATTTCTTGCCTGAGAATATCCTCCTAAACAAAGCCCATATAATGCCCCAAGAGCAGATATAGTTCCTGCTTTTAGAAACTTTCTTCTGTTCATTTTGCTTGGTTCTGAGTTTGTTTCTTGCATTTTATTTTTCCATCCCCTGAATATATCCTTCATTAAATTTTTTATTAGCAGGAGCAAATTCATTTTTTAATGATTCATTATAACTTGCACCAACATAACATGATTTTTCAATCTGAACTCTTTGCTCTTCAGCAACCCTTGAATTAATTTCTGCATTAATTCCAGAATTTAAAGGCCCGCCTAAAGCCAGCCATACTCCTAAGGCAAATACAGGTTTTCTCCAATAAGGTATAAATGCTCTTTCTTGTTTATTTTTCATCTTGCACCTTCAGGATCATACATTCCATTGCAATTTATTGATTCTTGAGTAGCCGTATTTCTCATGCGGCCATCACATCTTAGGCAATTGTCAAATTCTTTAGGAAATCTCTCTGAATATCTCATGCTTAAGGCTCCTGGAAAGCCCAGTCTAAAGGCATCTTTGATTAGATTTTCTACTATTTCTTTTTTCCTGCATAATTCTGTTAAATTTCCTTCCATTTTGGTATATCCAATAAACCTCTTTTAAAGGCTTATTCTGTTACTATCCTATAGTAACTACTATATTTAAATCTTTCGATTTTCAAGCAGATTGTAAAATGATAATTTTATAAATCTCTTGTTTTTTAGTTAACTATCAACTAAAAAGAGAATTAATTAATAAATAATATAACATAAAATGAAAATCCTAAGTTTGCACTGTGATTATATCAAATTTAAGCCAGTTAAAAAAGCGCTTAAACAGCCTGAGCCCTTGAGCAAAGCTGAGGAAAAAGAAAAGAAAATTTCTGAATGTTTGGTTGTTTTTACAGCTGTAGAAAAAGGAGATAGCCTCGAGTTAGTTTCAAAATTAGTTGAGAACATAGAAGACATTGCCTCTCAAGTCAAAGCTAAGCGAGTGGTTTTATATCCATATGCTCATCTTTCTTCTCAACTTGCCCCGCCAGATACTGCAATTTCTGTATTAAAAGAAGCTGAAAAACAGCTTGAAAAGAAGTTTCAAGTTGTCCGCGCCCCTTTTGGCTATTACAAAGAATTTGAACTAAAATGCAAAGGGCATCCTCTTGCAGAACTTTCAAGAGAAATAAGACAGGAAGAAAATCAGATAAAAACTGAAGAAAAAGAACTAAGTGAGAATGAAAGGCAAAACTTGCTGAAAATGATGACAAAAACAAGAGCAAGTTTTGAAAAGAGCAAAGACGGAAAAAAGAGCAATGCAGAAATAGGAAGAGAACTTGACTTATATGTTGCAAGTGAAATAATTGGTTCAGGGCTTCCTTTAATGACCCCAAAAGGCGCAACAATACTTAGAGAAATGGAGAAATTTATTATTGATACAGAATTAAAAAGAGGATATGGGCATACGCGAACCCCTGTTCTGGCAAAATCAGATTTATACAAAATATCAGGACACTGGCAGCACTATAGAGACTCAATGTTCTCTCTTGAGATTGGGGGAGAAACATTTGCTCTCCGCCCAATGACATGCCCTTTTCAATTTATAATATACAAAAGCAAACCAAAAAGCTATAAGGAACTGCCTGTAAAATACGCTGAAATTTCCCAATTATTTAGAAATGAAAAATCAGGGGAATTAATGGGGCTTACACGCCTAAGGCAATTTACTCTTTCAGATGCGCATATAATCTGTACACCTGAACAATTAGAAGAGCAGTTTGCAGAAGTGCTTGAATTAGTTAAATATACTATGAAGGCTTTTGGAATAGATGATGTATGGTACAGATTTTCAAAATGGGATAAAAAAAATAAAGAAAAATATATTAATAATCCCCAAGCATGGGAAGATTCTCAAAAATCAATGAAAAAAATTCTTGACAAGCTGAAATTAAAGTATGTTGAAGCAGAAAATGAAGCTGCTTTTTACGGCCCTAAGCTAGATATACAATATAAAAATATTTTTGGCAAGGAAGATACATTAATAACCATACAAATTGATTTTGCTCTTCCAGAAAGATTTGACTTGACTTACACAGATAAAGATAATAAATCCAGAAGACCGATGATAATTCACCGCTCAAGTATTGGCTGTTTTGAAAGAACACTTGCCTATCTTCTTGAGAAAACACAAGGAAATCTCCCAACATGGCTTTCTCCAGTCCAATGTCGAGTTATTTCCTTCACAGACAGAAACATAAAATCAGCTGAAAAGATCTTCGAGCAATTAAAAGAACAAGGAATCCGAGCAGACAGCGATTTTTCATCATCAACAGTAAATGAAAAAGTCCGTAATTCAGAAATTCAGAAAATTCCTTATTTAATAACAATCGGAGACAAAGAAGAAAAAGCAAAGACAATTGCTGTAAAAAAACGCGGAGAAAAACCCCAGTTTGGAGTTAAACCAGATAAATTTATAGATGAAATCAAGAAAGAAATTAATGAGAGAAGATAATTAGTTTAAATTTAATTCTGATCTGTCTTTTTTAGGCTTTTGCCTCTTTTCTTAAAATCTTGACAATCTCTTCACAGCAGATTTTCCAAAAGTCAAGAATTTCTTCTGCCTGGGAAACTAATGCCCTAAATCCCCTGTAATTAATATCATGCCTTATTTTTTTGAACCTGTCAAGAGAATTTAATTTTATTTTTGCTTTTATATCCAAATCTTTTAGTGCCTCTAGGCTTATTTCATGACTAGAAGGTTCATATCCATCCAACCACCATCTAGCATCTCCAAGTTGTCTGACTGATTCATAAATCTCCCTAAAAATAAGAGTTGCTGTGTCTTCATTCAATTTAATTTCCTTTGTAACCCTTGCATTAATCTCAGCAGAAGTTATCATAGAATTTATTTTTTCAAGATCTTTCTGTCTGTTCCTTATTATTCTGGTTTTAAGCCAAATTTTAATAAATTCCTCTTTCATTTTTTTACTTCTAAAAACCCCCATAATGAAATGCCATTTGCTACATTATTAAATAAATTAATATCTATTTTTTCCCGATTAAATAAATGTATTTGTATTTTTCTATTAATCCCTTTTTCAAATTCTGAAAGCTCTCTGAGTCCCATAATCTGATATTCTTTAAATTCATTAGACTCTATAGCTATATCAATATCAGAATTAGACAAATCTTCTCCTTTTCTAAAACTTCCAAATAAAATTATTGCTTGGGGATTTTTGAAATAATCAATAAGAAATTCAACTAAACCACTATTATAAACAAAACTTAGATTGTAAATTATTTTGCTTCTTATATAAAACCAATTTGTTTGATTTGCCTTTATTCTCCATATCTTGCTTAATTTCTCAATAGAGATAAGCCCTGCCTCTTGAAATTCTTCTAGAATACCTCCAATATTTGCTTTAGATACTTCTGCTTCTTTTGCTAAATCACTCAAACTAAACTCTTTTTCAGGATATTTGAACAGAATTCCAATTATCTTATTTTTAGCAGTTTCCCCATATAACTTGAGATATTTTTTAGGAACAATCGGTTTCTTCATATAACATAAGTTATAAATTAAAACTATATAAATCTTTCGCTTAAGAAAAAAATTGACAAAAAGAAATAATTTAACCTCTCCTAAATCTATATCTCTCAAGTTCTGCTCTTCCTTCTCTTTCTGAATCAAGTGCTATCCCGCAATATTGCGCTGCTGCTTGTTCAGGAGTTATACCTTTTAAATGAGAGTCTGCTCTATCAGGTTTTCCTCTGTTTAGGATTCTTCTCTGATACTCTGTGCGGAATTCAGAAGAACTCATCATTTTCTTAGCCATAGGACTAACACACCCTTATACTTTAAAAAACTTTCTTCTATATTTTCACCACTCCTCTTTAATAAATATTTTTAAAAACACTTAAATATCCAAGTCCCCTTGAAAAACAGAAAAAAAGAGCAGATTAAATTTTATAAAAAGAAATGAGGCCAGACCCAAAACAGCTTGAGAAACTTTGTGAGTACTGTGATTATCAAGGCACAAATGAATGCCCTAATGACCTTTCAGAATGTTCTCGTTTTGACTATATAGTCAGATTAGAATATCATGAAACATATCCTTCAATTAATGGAGTCAGCCTTTGAATCTATTGAATGTTCTATTGCAATAGCATGACTTTTGTGAATAAGTTTCTTTATAAATTTAGCAAAAGTCCTGAAAATATGACTGCACAAATTTTGAAAACATTTTTAATCCCTTAATCCCTTAAAAAATCATGCCTCAAGCATTCCAATCAACACTAGAACAAATTGAAAAAAGCCCTGCTTTTGCTAATTTTAAAAAGCAAAATCCAGATGCAAAATTATGTGCGGGATTTTTTGTAATTAATTTAGAATCTGGCGAGTTACAAGGAGCAACTAATGAAACAACGCAAAAACAACTAGACTACTGTCTTCCAGACAATAAAATCTTCACATTTATCATTAATCAGGCAACTAATGAAATTACAATAAAAGAAGCTGAAACACTTGAGCAAACAAAGGAACAGAAAGAGGATGAATCAAAAAAATTACAACCTCTAAACAAGCAAAACATAAAAATTGATTTAGATGACATTCTGCTAATTTTAAAATCTGAATTTCAAGTCCGAGGGATTTCAAAAAAACTCAATAAGATAATAGCAATTTTGCAAAACTATGAAAACAGAGAAATTTGGAACCTAACTTGCATGCTTGCAGGTTTTGAAATGATTCAGATTCACATAAATTCTGAGTCAGGCGATATTTTGAAGTTTGAAAAGAAAAACATGTTTGAGTTTATAAAAAAAGTGAAATAAATATCTTTTTTTCAATAATCAATTATTTAATTCTATTTTTAAATTAAAAAGTATATATAAAATAGATTTAAATACTCAATAAAAGTAATATTTTTCATGTATAATCAAAGAAGCATAAGAGAGATTGATAATCTTCATCCTTTAGTAGAATATCTTAAGAAGAACATTGCAAAAGGCTATAAGCCTGAGGATTTAAAGTGGGTTTTAATAAATCAAGGGCATACAAGAACACAAGTAGAAAAAGCAATAAAATATGTTGAAGCGCTTGAACAGGCTCAAAAACCCAAACCAAGAAATATTTTCACAAACACTACCTTCAATATGCCTCATGTAACTGAAGAAAAGAAAAGTTTCTGGAAAAGAATTTTTGGATAAAATAACCAGAAAATTGAAATGTTCTGATTAGCAAGGTTTTCTTGCAATTTGAATTTATCGTTAACAAATCTTTTATCGCAGGTTTTTGAATTGTTTATCTTTTATCTTAAATATTCTTTAATTTTATTCTCCTTTCTTAACAATCGCATTCAGGTTTCTTTCTTCCCATATTTTTAAAACCTTAAATCCCGCTTTTTTCAGGCTCTTTTCAATCTCTTCTTTGTCATAAATATAAGTATATCTCTCTTGTTTTTCTTTTCCTTCTTCTCTGTTTTGAATTGTCCAAGGAATAAAACACTCTTTTGCCTTGTTTTTCAATCTTGGGGAGTTTCTGCTCCAAACAGAAATCAATGCCTCTCCCTGAGGTTTTAAAACACGAAATAATTCATTAATTATCTTTTGCCTTTGCTTTTTTCTAGGAACACAATGCAATAAGGCAATGCAAATTGCATAATCAAAAAATTCATCTTCATAAGGAATTTTTTCTTTTTCCATGATTTTTAAAATTGCCTTAATCTTTCCCTTGCCAGCATTTTTCCCAGCATATTTCAGCATATTCTTAGAAAAATCAACACCATAAATTACAGAACCCTCAGTAAAACAAGGAAAATTTCTTCCACTTCCACATCCCAAATCAAGTATTTTTCCTTTTTTGTCTTTCAAAAATCCAGAAACACTTGGCGAGGGCTTTTGCCTAAACTCGCTCCATTTTTCTGCAATATTTTCCCAGACTTCCTGCTGATTTGATGTTTTCATAATTTTTTAAAGAAAAATCAATTAATAAACTTTAATATCATCTAAATATCATTTAACCGGTTCTAAAGTTAAATTAGCTAGACGTTCAAGATAAAGAAAATCTTTATAAATTCTAGAGCCTCTGATTCTGAAATAACTCTGCCTTCTGATATTGATTCTGCATTTATTTAACCCCACCATCATATCAAAATTATCTTCTGGAGTTCTGAAACTTGAAAAAGAAACAAAAACAGAAGGTTGTTCTTTAAGAAAATATTCCCTATTAATCTTCTTGAATTGATTGGGGGGAGTATTCCTTAAAAAAAAATCATCTTCTGAAGGAAATAATTTCTCTATCTCTGTTTCCTGCCCAGCCAATGACTCTAATCTTGACAAATAGTCATTTAAAGCAGGTGATTTCAATGCTTTTTCAATAAATTCAGTTTCATCCTCATTTACAGTATATACAATATCTCGTTTATCCCCTTGCTTAGTAATTATAAGCCCTTTATGAATAATAAATTTTCCAGATTCCAGTGTTTTTAGTATTTTTCTTGTCTTTCTAGGAAAGACTCCTAAGAGTGTCCAACTAGAATAATTTCCTTTAAATTCTCCTGAAACAGGTTTTTTAGTTTCTTCTTTTTTAAAATATAAGACTTTAACTCTGTCATAATCTTCAAATTGTGCTAAAAAAGTCCCTCTTCTCAGATTTTTCCCAACACAATACCCCCTCATAACACCTTTTTTTAAGACAATTGCATCATCATAAGGGATTTCTATTCTTTTATCCCCTTCTCTTGAAAAAATAATTCTTTCTATTTCAGAAATTCCAACAATAGGAAGCAATTTTCTCTCTCCTCCACTATCAACAAGAATTAAATCTTCTTCTCTTGCAAAAGGTTCTTCAGAATTCTCTCCAGGTTCTGATATCTCTAAAAAATCAAAGTCAGTCATTTTATCTTATAAAACCTCAGATTTATAAACATATATATAAACTAAAATATGTTTTATGATAAAATGATATTACCTAAATCCAATGAAATCCGCAAGCCAACAAAAACACTTGCAGGAGTGACTCCTCTTGCAATTGTTATCAAGCCCAGGGCGTGCTTGCATGGAACATGCCTATATTGCCCAACACTTAATGCTCCGCAGAGCTACACTCCTAAAAGCCCAGCAATTATGCGCGCAGCAATGTTAAATTACAATCCATATGAGCAGGTTCAATCCCGCCTCAAGGCATATACTTTAATGAATCATCCAACAGATAAAATTGAACTAATTATAATGGGTGGAACTTTCCTGAGTTATCCAATTCAGTATCAGTATAATTTTGTAAAAGCATGCTATGATGCATTAAACAATAAAATAAGCAAAACTCTTGAACAAGCAAAAAAATTAAATCAAACAGCTAAGCACAGATGTGTTGCTCTTTGTATAGAAACTCGTCCAGATGTTTGTTCAGACAAAGATATTGAAAGAATTCTCAAGTTCGGATGCACACGAGTAGAGTTAGGTGTTCAAGCTCCTGATGATAAAATCTACAATCTAGTCAAAAGAAAACATAAAGTGAAAGATGTTATTGAAGCAACACAAAAACTCAGAGATGCTGGTTTTAAAATTGGCTATCATATAATGCCTGGAATTCCTGGGAGTAATATAAAAAAAGATATTCAAATGTTCAAGAAATTATTCTCAGAAGAAAATTTCAAGCCAGACCAGTTAAAAATTTATCCATGCCAGGTTATTAAGGGCGCTGAGCTTGAGAATTTATATTACAAAAGAAAATACAAGCCATATACAGAACAACAACTCAAAGAAATAATTCTCAAATTTTTAAAACTAACTCCACGATACTGCAGAATAATGAGAATAATGAGGGAAATCCCGCCTGATTATCTTATTGCAGGGGTTTTAAGAATAAATCTCAGAAAAGATATTGAAGAAGAACTTAGAAAATCAGAAAAACAAGAAAATGAAAAAGGAAAAAACAAAAAAAGTATTCAGGAAATAAGATTTCGTGAAATTGGATTGCACTCAAGAGAAAATAAAAACATAGATACAAATTTAAAACTTAAAATAACAAAATACCGGGCTTCAGGTGGAAATGAATATTTTCTTGAAATCATAAACAAAGATGATATTTTATTTGCATTATGCAGATTGAGAATTTATAAAGAAAACAATCAAACTCATGCAATTATCCGAGAATTGCATGTTTATGGCAAAAGCATTGAAATTGGAAAAAAATCAAAAAAAGGACAAACACAACACCTAGGATTAGGCAAGCAACTTTTGCTCGAAGCAGAAAAAATCACAAAAAAAGAAAAAGTTCCAGTATTAAAAATAATTTCAGGAGTCGGTGTCCGCGAGTATTACAAGAAACTCAGCTATAACCTTGACAAAGAAGGAATTTACATGGAAAAAGAATTATTATTTCTTAAAGTTTGAAAACAAAACATTTAAATAGTAAGTAAGATATATCTTACTATACAAAATGGTAAGTATTAATGTCACAAGAATTAGCAGTAAAGGGCAGATAGTTATACCTTCAGAGATGAGGGGAGATATGAAAGAAGGAGATGAGTTCTTAATAATAAAAGATGACGAAAGAATCATTTTAAAAAGAGC
>CAZWEB010000003.1:0-33731 GCA_964632115.1 Candidatus Woesearchaeota archaeon | reverse complement strand
GCTTGTTTCTTTATATATTCTCTCGCAGCACCAACTTGAATAAAACCAAGAGAAGCTGCGAATTTTCCTTTACTCCATAAATTTCCTTTGGGCAATCTTAATCTTGCCTTTGGATTTTTCATAAAGAAAAGTCTTGCACTAATTCCTTTTAAAATCTGCAAGACTTTTGCAGGAGATAAAGTTAATGCAACTTGAACAGCTACATGAACATGCTCGGGCATTACTTGAATTTCAATAATTTTAATTTCATGCAGACTTGCAGCTCTTCTGATGCAGGCAGTAACAAGGTTTTTCTGCTCTTCTTTTCTAAACATTTTATATCTGTATTTAGTTACCCATTCAAGATGAAGCATTAATGTTCCAACTGAATGGCTATAGTGTTCATATTCATTTGCTAGATTTTGTGTTTCCATTTTTTCTCCATAGCATTCGCTAAGCGAATGCAAAAGTTTATTTAGGTGAGAAAGTTCTAACTATTGTTGATTGCAATGAGTTACAACTAACTCATTGTTCATAATCATTCAAGAAATAAATATGTAACGCAATTCATCCGCACACTAAACTATGCGGATTTCTTGCAGAAGAATTAATAATACCTTGAATAGATTGTAAATTTATATTTCTCTTACTAAATTATATTATTAAGGTTCTACCTAATTATATTATTAACTTAATTGAAAATTGGATAAATTACAGAGAGTTCATTCAATTTTCTTTATTTCCACGCTGGTGTGCCCGAACTGCTGCTTGTAGTTTGTTTTTACTTTTACATCACAGGGATGGCACTGCCCATATTTATTGCATTGCCTGAAGATATTCTCTATTTCAAATTCAGGACTAAGCAGACTTCCAACTGAATTTTCTCCTTCATATAAATCTCTATGGCACCTATATATATTTCCATTAGGTGCTATAAGCAATTCAGAAGTTTTGCATAAGCATTCTTCTGTTTTTTCCTGCAAAACAGAATTCTTATATTTAGAGTAATCTCCATATAGTTCTCCTTTATATTCTCCTGTAAATTCCTTCAGCCGAAAATCAATTCCAGAATCTCTGCACCTAAATTGCATTTGATTAATTGCAGAAAGCTGCTGTGGGCTTGGGAATAAAACAGACCATATTCCAATGCTGAATCCAGAATCTTTAAATCTTTTTACATTTTCAACTAGTCTTTTTCCATCCCCCATTTGTTCTGGATGGTAAGAAACTCGAATAGAAGCATATGGAGAATCTCTTTTCACTCTTTCTGGTTTTACACTTTTAATGAATTCTTCCAAGCCTTTTTCATAGGATAAATTTGTGAGAATATCTATATTTAGTTCTGGTTTTAAATTATTAAGGATATAAATAAAATCTCTATGTAAAAATGGTTCTCCACCGCTTAAAGTAACAGGAATATCTCGTCTCGGTTGGACCCTATTTAATGCTTCTACCCATTGTTTTCCAGATATCTCTCTGAATTTCTTTCTATTAAACTCCTTGTTTTTATCAAGAGAATTAAGACAAAAACTACAATTAAGATTGCATCTCATCGTAAGAAATGCTGAAATATACTTGTAAGTATCTGGAATGACTACCTTTTTTTGATCACCCATATCTTATAGATTAAAAATAGGTTTAAAACCATTATGGCAAAAGAAAATATATTTCAAATAGAGATTAACTCAGAATTTTATCTTGGTTTGCACAGATAAACTTTTTTAAAAAATTTGGAGTTCTTAATTTCAATATGTCCTTTAGCTTAAAAAATTCAACTTTTTGCCCTTCATTTAATTTAATCTTATTTAAGGGAATATTTATTTTTGATTTAAAAAAATAAACATCACTATTCTTATTTCTTCCTAAAGATTTAGTTATCCCTATAAATATTAAATTCTTAATCTCTAAATTAATTTCTTCTTTTATTTCTCTTTTTGCTGCAGCTAATTCAGATTCATTATTTTCAACTGCTCCTCCTAAAAGACCCCAATATCCGGGGTAATATATACCTGGCTTGTTATCTCTTAGCTGCAATAAAATTTCCTTTTTTGAATTAATCAAAAAAACCTTGACTGCTCTTTTATTTTTTAGGCTCATATAAAATTATCATGTAAATCTGGATTTTTAATCCTTTGCAAGTACCTGTTAATTACATCTAGCCTGCATCCTCTTCTGCATTCAGAAATTCCTTTTCTTTTTATTTTTTTAATAACTTGTTTTCTTCTGTTGCTTGTCCAAATTTCACTAAATTTTTTTTCATTCAAATTTCCGTATGTAAACCCTGGATTATTGTAAAAGAGATTGCATGGGATCACATCTCCTTTTGAATCAATTAAAGCAAAAAAAGGCAGACCATAACATTCAGGATAGTTAATTCCCTGAGAAATTCTTTCTATTGTTTGTTTTCTATAAAATATTTTAAAATTCTCGTCTTCAAATTTTTTAAGAGAATTTTCCAGTTCAGAAAGTCTGGCTGAAGAAACTGAAAAATCGTTTTTACTTAGCGGGTGATGGGAATAAGGTTTAACTTGCAGATTATCTGCGCCTATTTTCTTACAAATTGCTGCTAATTTTTCTATTTCTTCTATATTTTCTGAAAGAGCTAAACATTGAACTCCAATAGTTGTTTGAAGATTTTTTTGTTTTTTTAATTGTGAGGAATAATTTATATTTTCTATGACTTTATCAAAATCTCTTTCTTTAGTTCCATGTATTTTTGCATATGTCTTTTTATTTGCAGCATCTACACTAAACCTTATCCATGATAGAAATTGAAGTATTTCTTCTGCTTTTTCACGATTAAACAAAACTCCATTTGTAGTTATTGATAGATCTACTCCTTGGTTTTTTGAGTATCTTATAAATTCAGCAATATTTTTATGCAAAAGGGGTTCTCCTTCTCCTGCAAACATTATTGATTTTACACCGTGTTCAGCCATATCTTTTAAATTTTTTAATAAAACATCCCGGTCAATATCATATCCCCCATGCTCTAGGAAATCAAGTGCACAAAAAGCACATCTGTGATTGCATCTGTTTGTTGGACCAATTTCAATATAAACTGGAAAACAATCTCCTTTTTCAAGATATTCAGAAACTCTTTTAGGGTGATACATTAATTTGTGATTGTCTACTTCTAAGTTCATTTTATAAAAGAGTCTTTTTTAAGCTGATAAACGTGGGACACTCAGATTTATAGGATTCTAATAAAAACCTTCTAGTTTCTTCTGAATTTTTAGGAAAATAACTTTTAATATTTTTTAATAAACTCATTAGTCCTTTTGCATCTAATTCGGCATGTGTTGGTCCGTGCGTAGGATAATCTGCATATCCAATCAGTTTTACATTAACATTTTGTTGGTCAATATCTAACTTAATTTGTTCAAAAGGCCTCTCTATGAGGAAGGGAGTTATTGTATAAACATAGGGTTTAAATCCTTCTAAAGCCATCCCAGATGCCAAACCAATCATGCTCTGTTCACATACCCCTATATTAAAAAATCTACTAGGAAATCTTCTTCTATATTCATCAAGCATCCCATACCCATAATCTCCTACAATTAACATTATGTTCTTGTCCTTTTCAGCAAGTTCAACAATTAATTTTCCAAATTCTCTTCTCATTTTAATTCCCCATATGCTTGTTCTAATTCTTCAGGTGTTAGGGGTCTTGTATGCCATTTTGGATCATTTTCCATATAGCTTAATCCTTTTCCCTTAATTGTATGAGCAATGATTACCCTAGGACCCTCATAAGATTCTTTTTCCAAAGAAGGAATTATCTTACTAAAATCATGCCCGTCTATCTCATCAACATCCCATCCAAAAACTTTAAATTTCTCTTTTAGATTATCAAGAGGCAACACAAGTTTCTCAAGTGCCTGTAATTTATTGTTGTCAACAATAACTCTAAGATTATCAAGATTATATTTTGAAGCAATTAAAGCAGATTCCCATGTTGTCCCCTCTTCACATTCTCCATCACCCATTAGCACGTATATTCTCCCATTTTTATGCTTTATTTTTCTTGCAAAAGCCATTCCAACACCTATTGGAAGACCATGTCCCAAACTACCTGTTGTGCAATAAATTCCATTTGGTTCATCAATATCAGGATGCCCTGATATTTTAGGATTATATCCTTTTTCTCTTAAGAGAATATAAAGTGGATGACAGGCGTGTCCCTTACTTAATATAAATTTATCTTTAGAAGTTAAAACAGAATCATATAGTGAAATTAATATTTCTATTTCTGAAAAACATGCACCTAGATGTGGATCTCCTTCTTTTATTGAAAAATCTATGGTCTCTTTTCTAAGTTTTTTTGCTTTTGATTCTAATTTTTCCATTATATAAAATTCACATGCTTTGGTTTATGTTTTAATTTCCACAAAAAAGAATTAATAGCATTTGTTCTGCATCCTGTATAACATTTTGCAGTACCCATATTCTCAACTCTTTTTACAACTTCCCAATATCTTTTGCTTTTGATTATTTCTCCAAATGATTGTTTAGTTAAATCCCCCATGAGAAAAGCATCCCAGTATTCTTCATTAAAAAACATACCGCATGGAAATAATTTTCCATCTCCACTTGAATATAAAAGAAAAGGCACTCCGAGACAGCGCCCATAATCTTGCTTAGTATCTGTAATTTTATTCCATTTAACAATAACATCATAATTTTCTGAGCTAATGGATTCTGCTTCTTTTAGAACCTTGTTATATTTTCTTCTGTTTTCTTCCAGTTTATCATATACTCCCAATTTGCTCTCTAAAGTATCACTACATTGTTTTATCACGAGATAATCTACCCCGAATTGTTTTCCAAGTTTTGCCAATGGAACTGCTTCATCAACATCTTTTGGAGTTAAAACCATCTGGAGACCAACAGTTACTTCTAAATTATGTTTTTTCTTTATCTCTACACTTTGCGTTATGCTATTTATCGCTTTATTAAACTCTTTACTTCCATGAAGATTGCGATATGAATTATCAGATGCAGCGCTTATGTTATATCTTATCCATTTTAAATTTTCCAGAACTTCTTTTGAAGGATTAAATAAAATCCCATTAGTCGCCAGCGCAATATCGATGCCTGATTTGGAACCTTGAATAATTGCTTCATTAAGTGCGGGATTTAATGTGGGTTCTCCCTCCCCAATAAAACCCATTGATTTTACACCCATTTTCCCTGCAGATTTAAGATAATTTAAAAGCGCTTCTCTTGGAAAATAATTACTCTTTCCCTTGAGATATTCGTTTCCCTGAAGAACACCAAAACAATAATGACATTTTATATTGCATCCTTTGGCAAGACCTACATCAATATGAATAGGAACAATTCTTTTACAATCTAACCAATCATTAACTCTTTTTAGATGCCATAAAAGTTTATGACTATCCATTAAATATTTATCTGCCATTTTTATTTATTTGTGCATTTAGCTAATGTAATTTTCATTTAAAAGTATTATTAGTCTCCAAAATATAATAGTTTTAAAAGCCTAGTTTTTCTCTTTCTTCAGAAACATACTCCTCCAAGGCTTCTTCCCATGAAGGCATATTGCTAATCTTTTCTGAACCTAATTCAACCCTTAATGGATTCGGCGCAGAAGCAGGAAAATCCCTATCTTTTGCTCTTGTAATTTTTCCGGTATATCTAATTTTTTCTGCAAATCTGCATACAAAATCATAATAACTAGTGCTACCTTTATTTGCTACATGATAAATCCCAAAAGGAACATGACTTTCAAGCAAGGATAATATTTTTCTTGCAGCATGCATAGAATATGTAAAAGTGTCAATTCTATCCTCAGCAATTTTTAGTTCTCTTCCTTCTTTCATTAAATCTATCATTTTATCTACAAAACCAGGAGTTTTGTTTCTTCTTGAGCCAAATAGTTTTGAAAGTCGGATTATATAATGTGAGGATAAATTATTTTGGACACATATCTCTCCTGCATATTTTGAAAGCCCATAGATATTTTGAGGATTTGGAACATCATCTTCAAAGTATAGTTCCCCTTTTTTTCCGTCAAATATTGAGTTACTACTGATCTGGACAAGAGCGATACTTCTCTTCTGGCAGATTTTTGTAAGATTTAATGCAGAAACAGTATTAATTTCAAAGGCTTTTTGAGGGTTTTCTTCGCATGGAGAGATTCCCATCATTGCAGCAGAATTTATTATTATTCTAGGAGAGTATTCATCTATTTTCTTTTCTAATTGGCTTTTATCAGAAATATCCAAATCTTTATGCGAAAGTCCAAGATATTCTTCTGTTCTTTCTTCACAAACTTTTTCTATTGCAGTTCCTAATAGTCCTTTAGATCCTAAAATTAAAATTTTTTCTTTCAGCATATTTTTTACCATTCAGATTACTAATTAAATAAAATTTAAATGTCTTGGAGTTGGTTTACCTTGTACATTTAATCTCCAGAATTCTTTGAATCTCTCTTTTTCATGAACATAATAATAAAGAAATTCATTATTTCTATCATGTCTGCAACATCCTTCACAATCTTGATGTACATCAAAATTTTTTTCCATCTGTTCTATAATTCTCCAGTATCTATCGCCCTCTAAGATTTCTCCGAGAGATTGTTTTTTTAAATCTCCATACAGATATTCTGGATGATTAAACAAGTATGCGCAAGGATAGCACTCCCCATTACCACTTACTTGCATTAAAAGTGAAACATCCAGACAATGATTATAATTTCTTTTTCCCCCTGACTGCATCATTGTCCACTTAGGCATGATTATTGTTCTTTCTGTTGAGAGAGATTCTGCTTCCTTAAGGGCATCTATTACATCTTGTTTTTTATACCAATCCAAAGGAAAACTTATCATGCGAGCATCATCAACTTGAGTCATTTGTTTGATTTCAAAATAATCTGCGCCTATGTCAACTGCCCATTTTGCTTCAGGAATAATTTGATCTTGACTTAGAGGAGTTGTAACCATCTGCAAACCAATGGTGCATGGTCTTTCTGCTTTTTCATTTGTAGAGATAGTTTTTTCAATATTTTCTTTAACTCTTGGCCAAAAGTCTCTTCCGTGAACTCTTTTATAAGCCCCTCTTTCAACTGCCCCCAAATTAAATCTTATCCAGACACAATTTTTTACAAGAGTTTCTATTTTACTTTCATTAAGAGCTACACCATTAGTTGCTATCCCAATATCTAATCCTCCTTTTTTTCCAGATTTAATAGCTTCATAAAGAGCAGGATTTAATGTGGGCTCACCATCTCCAATAATACCCATTGATTTGACTCCAAGTTGAGGAGCATCTCTTAATAGATTTACAGTAGCATCATAAGGCATTATTTCTCCAGTCATGTTTTGATAAAATCCCAAACAAAAAACACATTCGATATTGCAAGCTTTTGTTATTCCAACATCCATATGTATTGGTGCTACTCGTTCGCCTTTGTCAAATCTTTTTCTTACTCTTTCCATGTGCCAGGGCAGTTTTGTAGAGTTAAACCTGTATCTTTGGTCTCCAGTAGGTAATACAGAAATTTTATCTTTTTCAGATTTATCCATTTTTTAAAAAAATATTTTAAATTTATAAAGATTGTTGTAGTGTGTTACTATTGTTTAATAATTTTTTCATAAACTTTCTCGGGTGTTATTGCACCCATACAAGTTACCTCATGCGAACATGTTCTCTGAAAACATGGCAAATCTTTGCAGGGAAAATTTTCAGGGAAAATTGCTTCTCCCCTGTTATAAAAATAAACCTCTTTAAAAGGTGTTGGACCAAACAAACCAATTACTTTTTTCTTTAAAGCCAATGCTAAATGCAAACCCAAACTATCGATAGTAACAATTTGGTTGCAGGAATTTAACCAATCCATGTAACTATCAAGATTAGTTAATATTTCTTTTGATTGTTTTTCTTGCCTGCTTATTTTTAAATTTTTTTCTGAAAGCATATTTTCTAATTTATTCCAATTTTCAACGGGCCAGGATTTAATAGGCCATTTTTTTCCAACTATTGTATTAAACCCTATGTCATATATTTCATTGGTTTTTGGTTGATAACTTAAGATATATTCTTCCCCCCGCCATTTTTTTCCAACCATCCCAAATAAAAGTTCTTGGGCGGTTTTAGTATTTTGTTTTTTAATTTTAGGATCAGAACTGACAGTTAAAACATCTAAAGCATTATCATAGGCTTTTGCTTTTCTTGCTTCAGGATCAAATCTAAATCCATATCTTCGCACAGAATAAATATCATCTGCAATTGCACAGACACCTGGAACTTTCTCCAAGTTTATAAGAGTGTCGAATCTCTCTTTTTTTAATTGTCCTGCACTAATCCAGTCAAATCTCATGAGCCGACTAATATATTTATTTCCTTCTAGTAATGGAAAAGCTTGTTCATCTGTCATCCAGGTTACATCATCATCTTTATACAAATGCAAAAGAGGAGTAACTCTTAAGATATCACCAAAACTTACTTGTCTTGAATCTTTTTCTTCTTCAAGAAATTCAGTATAGCCTGCTTTTATTATTAACACTCTTTCTTTCATTTTTAATGAAATTAATACGGTTTTATAAAGATTATTATAGTTTGTCTATATCTTTGTAAAAACTAGTTTAAATATTTCACAAAATCAATCATTTCATTTATATGATTATCTGCTGAATATTTTTTTCTAAATTCTAATAGAGATTTTATTGATTTATTATAGTTAAACTTTTTAATTCCTTCTTTCAGATTTTTCATCTTTTCAATAGAGATGCCAAGATTGTTCTCTTCAATCATTTTGCTGTTGATTAAATTTCCTTTGTAAACTATTACTGGAATTGCAGACTCAAAATATGAAGAAACCTTGTTTCCTGTTACAAATTTTACCGAACCTGGAACTGCATTTTCATTATATTCAACAAAATAATAGCCAAAATCATATTTGCTAATTTCTTGAGAAAGTTTTTCTGGTGAGACAAACTGATGAACATGAAAAAAAGGCATTAATTTCTCATTATTTTTAGTTATTTTAGAATATTGTTCTTTACTCAGGCTGTTATAGGCGCAATAAATGTGGAAATGTATTTTTTGCTTTAAAATTTCCTGAAAATCTGGAAGCATGGATTTATGAAATGAATCAGGCTCGTCCATAAAAATTCCCGTATATACTATATGGGTTTGCTTGTCTTTGCGAGATAATTTTTTTGGCTGATAAGGAACACTCCATTCAGAAGATACATAGCATGGAAATTCTAGTTGGGGTTTGTTTTTGGTATTAAAATATTTTGGCAGAAGTTCTAGTTCTTGTTTTTTACTTTTAATTATGATTGCATCACAGTTTTTAAAAGAAGATTCTTCTCCCCAGATTTCTCTTTTGGGAAAATAACCTTTAAGATTTCTAAATCTTGAAGAATTAATGTCATAAGGGAAATATATTCTTGGAAATCTTCCTTTAAAAAGCCAGATGAAAAAAGCAGTTAAATAGTGTGGAGCGCCCTGGCATATTGCAACATCTGATTTTATTGTAGATATCTTAATTAAAAATTTTAATATTTTTAGGGGATTTTTAAAAAACTGTTTTAATAATGTTTCGGGTTTAAGATTTGGCAGCTCTGGGGAGATTATTTCATCAAAAGCATTTTTGTATTTTTCTTTGTCAAATTCAAGAATAGATATGGAAATTGTTTTAACCCCTTTTTTTCTTAATACAGAAGCTGTTTTATACTGCCAGAACTCTGGTTTTAAATGAGTAAAAATTATTTTCATCTTCAAAGTCTTCCTAATTTCTTTAGGTATATAATTTTTCTTAAAGTTTTAATAATACCTTCTTTTCTTACAGTATTTACTGCAGACTGAAAAAGATAAAACTTGGTCCTTAGGGATTTTAAAAATCCTCTCGGAAGCCAATAAAAAAAATCTGCCTGGAGATTATATTTTGAGATTGTTTTGAATATTCTTACTGCATCTCTGAGCCTAAGACTTGGAGATATTGTCCTCAAGATTGCCATAAAATATGCTTTTTCTATCTCATGTTTTGTAAAGCCAGAATATTCTGCAAAAGGCTTTCCTTCTGGATAAAAAATTTCTTTTTTAAAAGAGGGCTGAGAGTAATTAATTGCGTCGACTTTCCCATTCTCCTTGAACCATTCTACAGCCCTATTTGGGCCAAGATACTGAAAAATATTCCAATTGATAGCATAAGGCTTGAATTTTCTGGCAAATTTAATTAATTTTTTTGTTTTTTCAAAACTGTCTTTTGGCAAACCAATAACAAAAAAAAGAGTCAGTAAAAATCCCTGTTTTTTAACCAGGTTTATTGCATTTTCAATTTGTTCAATAGTTTCATGCTTGTCCATCAACTGACAGACTTCTGGATCTGTGTGTTCTACTGCCACCGTAAAATGTTTAGTGCCTGTTTTTTTAAGCAAAGAGAGTATTTCTTCTGTAATATTATCAGCCCTCATATTATAGACTTCGAGTCTCATTCTTAATCTGCTTTTAATATATAATCTTAGAAAATCAGCAAATCTTTTTTTGTCTATTGCCGGACTGTCATCTACGACAAAAACATGCAGGTCTTTTTTGAAAATTTTTTTTGCAAGCCTAAGTTCTTCTATGCATTTTTCAGAACTTCTTGTTCTCCAGACCCTGTTGCATAAGATCCAAACAGAACAATAATTGCAATTATGTGGGCACCCTCTGGAGGTATAAAGGGGATAACTAAGAACTGTTTCCCATTTGTAAAAACACTGGTAATTTGGAAAAGGAATATCATCTAGTTTTGCAAGTTCTTTAGAGAATAGTATTTCTGGTTTTTTTTGTCTTTTAGCTTTTTCAATCAAATCAATTATAAGCAGTTCTCCATCTCCTAAAACAAGATAATCAATTCTTTTGTCTTGTTTGAAATCATCTGTAAACATAGATGTGTGTGGACCGCCTATAATCACTGGCAAAGAGGATGAAAAATTTCTTATCTCATCAATTGTTTTTTTTACTTCAAATATATTCCAAGTATATGAAGTAATTCCAACTACATCCGGATTAAATTTTTTTAAAAACATTTCAATAGGGGGAACATTATTAGTAAGCAGATAATCAATAACCAGGACTTCGTGCCCTCTTCTTATTAAAATTCCCGCCAAGATTCCAAGTCCTATGTGGGGCATCAGGGCTGGAAGATATCCTTTTCTTCTGCAATTAATCAGCAGAACTTTTTTTCTTTTATCATTAGAAATTTTCCTTATATCTCTTAAATCAGAGGATTTCATGGATTTTATCTTCATATTATCAAAGAATTTTTCTTATTTTTAAATTTAATTGCAATTTGAAGTATATATCATTGAATTTTACCTTGGGTTTTTGTTTTAAAACAGGAAAAATTGAGTATATAAATATTTAAAAATATGGTATATTGTTCTTACTCATGACATTGAGATATTTAATATCTCCTGAAGAGAGGCGAAAAAAACTCAAAAGAGCGTTGGAGATTAAAAAACTGGTAAGGGGAATAGAAGTTCATAGTGCAATAAGCGCCTTGATTGCAAATGATTTAAGTGCAGAGATAGATAACAATGGAATTAAAAAAATCAATGAATTTGATTTTTTCTGGGAAAGCAGTTTAACTGATTCTGCTTCAAAAGGACATCCAGATATAGAGATTATTGGGTTTGATTCTAGATTAAGAACAGTATCTGAAATTTTAGAAGTTACTAACAAGCCATTGATTATTGATGGTGATACAGGAGGAGACATACATCATTTTGAATATTTAGTTCCAAAATTAGAAAGAATGGGTGTTTCTGCAGTTATAATAGAAGATAAGGTATTTCCAAAAAGAAATAGCCTTGAATCAGGAACAATTCAGCATTTAGAAGAACCAGAGCGTTTTGCTGAAAAAATTGAAGCAGGAAAGAAAATACAAAGATCTGATGATTTTATGATTATAGCAAGGATAGAAAGTTTAATTGCAGGAAAAGAGATTAATGATGCCTTGCTGCGCGCAAGAAAATACTTGGAAAGTGGCGCAGATGGAATAATGATTCATTCAAAGTCTACTAGCCCTGAAGAAGTGATTAAATTTGCAAAAGAATATTCTCAATTATGCAAAGAGATAGGCATAAGAAAACCTTTAGTATGCGTACCAACAACATATAGTTCAGTAAGAGAGTCTGAATTAGAAGAACATGGATTTAATATTGTAATCTATGCAAATCATATGCTGCGCGCAGCATACAAAGCAATGCATAATGTTGGAAGCATAATTCTTGAGAATGAAAGAGCATTAGAAGCAGAGCCACATATTATTTCTGTAAAAGAAATTTTTAATAAAGTTGGCTTCTTAGATATAAAAGAAAAAGATGAATTGCTTTCAAAAACTCCTTCTGTGATTATTCCTGCTGCTGGAGAAGAAAATGAGGAATTCAAACAAGCAATGGGAAATATTCCAAGAGCTTTAATTAATATAAATGGGAGAACATTACTTGAACATCAAATTCAGATATTCAAAGACCTGGGATTGAATAATATCAATGCCATAATTGGGTGGCAGAAAGAAAAATTTAATATTTCAGATATTAATTATTTTGATAATCCAGAATACTCTTCTTTGGGGATGATTCATAGTCTTATGCAGGCTAAAGAAAAAATGAAAAAAGGATTTATTTATATTAATTCAGATATTCTTTTGGACAAAAGATTGATAAATGAGCTTCTTGAAAGAAAAGAAGATATTGTAATTGTTGTTGATAATTCTTATCTTTATCATAAACATGAGATAGATAAGAAACTTGATGGAGTTATAACAAAAAAAGGAAAACAAATCCAATATCAAAGATTAAGGCCTTCTAATGATGAAGTTGTTTTAATTGGCAGAAGCATCCCAAAAGAATTAATGACTCATGAGTTCATTGGCTTGGCAAAATTTTCAAAACAAGGTGCTGAAAATCTAATCAAAGTATATGAAGACTTAAAATCAAATCATACTGGGAAATTCCACGGGGCAGAAAGTTTTGGAAAAGCAGTTGATACAGATATGTTTCAGGAACTAGTTAACAGAGATTTCAAAGTAGCAGTACATGAAACAAACGGCGGCTGGCTGGAAATCCACAATATAAAAGACTTAAACTTTGTAAGGGATATTCTTGGTAATCTTTAGGTCACTCTTCCCAAGATTAAATCTGCATTATCTCCATGCCTTTTGAGGAATTGGCTGAATTTAGTATCCCATGCTCCCGGATTTTTAGTTTTAGCATATTCATTAAATTCTCTTGCTTTTTGATTAACTAATTCTTCTAGTTCTGAATTAGGCATCACAAAATCTGGAGAGTCTGCAGGGATGTTGATTTCAGCATTTTTAACATTCCATGTCATTTCTTCTTCATGTATATATCCTTTTTCCTTGCATTCAAAATAAAGCCTTGAGCCCAGCATGGGATTTGCAATAAAAAAAGATGCACTGTCAAGATTAACATCAAATGGATATTGCAATGTTTCATCTATTTCTGGACGCTTTTCTCCTGGAAATCCTACTATAAACAATCCATGGATCTGAATATTATAATCATGGCACAATTCAACTAATTCTTTAACGTCTTTTTTTGGAGGAACCTTTTTATTAATTATTTTTTCTCTAACCCTATCACTCCCAGATTCTATTGCAAAACTGAATTGATATGCTCCTGATTCTGCCATTAACTTTATCATTTCTTCATCAAGAGTTTGAACCATTAATCCATTTGGAGTGCACCAAGAGAGATTATAATCTTTGAGTCTTCTAAAAAGATCTTTTGCTCTTTTTTTATTAACAGTTAGATTATCATCTGAAAATTGTATCTCTTGTATCTTGTATTTGCTTACTAATTCATCAACCTCTTTTAAGACGTTTTCCACAGATCTTGCTCTAAAATGATGCCCCCAGTATTGGACTGTTGAACAAAAATTGCAGTTAAACGGACAACCTCTTGTTGTCATAATTTGTTCAACTCGTTCTTTTCTTGGAAACGGGCTAAAAGGAACACTTATTTGAATGTATTTTTCCATCTCTACTAAATCCCGGGCAGGCAAAGGCAATGAATCTAAATTATCTATTCTTGAAATCATTGGATTTAGAATAATCTTGTCCTTGTTTTTATAAGCAATTCCATCAAAGTCTGGTTTTTGATTTTTGTTTAGGGCGTCTAGAAGTTTTATAATTCTATATTCACCTTCTCCGATGATTACAAAATCAACAGAAGAATTTTTTGTAGATTCTTCTGTTAAAATAGAAGGATGTATTCCTCCAAGAACAATTGGAATTTCTGGATTAACTGATTTTACTAAATCACAATGATGTATTGAATTTTTCTGCTGAGCAGAAAACATAGAGGTTATCCCTACAAGATCAGGTTCATATTCTCTTACTCTTTTTTTAAATTCATCATCTGACAGCCCGTAGGTTATATGCTCTCCTGAAATCTGGGTGTTATAATAACCCTCACAAGTAGAATCAAGAATTTTTACATCATAATTGTCTTGTTTTAAAACAGCCCCGAGATACATTAAACCCAATGGAGATGTTAGTCTTCTTACACTATCCTTGGGCATGGTATTTGCAGGATTTACAAGCATAATTTTTTTGAATTTTTTGGGGTTCATTTTTTATTTAATCTCCTTATAAATTATCCATAAACTCAATTTTATTTTCTATGGGGGTTGTGGTTGGCCTTCCTAAATCCTTTCTTGCGCCTCTTTTTATTTTTATTATTAGCATCTGCGGGCCTTTTTGCGATTTCATAATATTAAGATACTCTTCTAAATCTGATTTTTTTTGAATTGTTCTGGCGGTTTTATAGCCGCAGGCTAATGCTATTTTTTCAAAATTAACTGTTGAAGAGGCTGTGGGTTGCCCTCCTGTTGAATCATAGGAATTATTGTCAAAAACTATATGATAAAGATTTTCTGTTCGATATTTTCCAATTGTTGCTAATGTTCCCATCTGCATCAAAACAGCCCCATCACCATCAAAAACCCATACTGGAAGGTTTGGTTTTTGCATAGCTATTGCATTTGCAATTGAAGCAGAACAACCCATACCCCCTACAGTATAAAAATCTTTTGGTTTTTCTTTTCTTTGTATCCTATACTCAAATAATTCTCTTGACGCTTTTCCTGTTGTTGAAATTATAACCCCATTATTTTGAATATTATTAGTTATGGTTTTAATAGCGTCTTCTCTTGACATCTCATAATATGTTTTTGTTGTTTTTTTAGAAGTGTATTCTTCTAATAATCCTTTTTTTATTATAATTGCCACAGGAGAGTTTTTTTCTACAGATGCTCTTTTCATCTCAGTTATCACTTTTGAGATTTCTTCAAGAGTATTTGGCAAAATTGCATAAGGAATTTCCAAAACATCTAAAAGGGGAAGAGTTATCCTGCCCATTTTCTTGTGTTGCGGCTCATCTTTTTCTCCGGGCTCTCCTCTTAATCCAATCATTAGAATTAATGGAATTGAATAAACCTCTTTATCACACAAGGAAGTTAATGGATTTACTGTTTTTCCAAGACCAGAGTTTTGCATGTAAACAACACCTATATTCTTGGTTGCAAGATAATATCCTGATACCATGGCTATGGCTTCACATTCGTTTACAGCGAGTATATTTGTCAAGCCATTTCCATCATCTAAAAATTTCATCCATTCTTTAAAAGTGCTGTCAGGCACACCTGAAAAGAAAGTTAAGTTATTTTTTTTAAATATGTCTGCTAAATCTTCACATCTAATCATATGCTTTATATCACCAATATGTTTTTAAGCTTTTTTATAATCTAGTACAATAATGATAAAAAGGGAAATTTTGTTGAATCCGGGTCCTGCAACTACCACAGATTCTGTAAAAATGGCCCAAGTAGTTCCAGATATATGCCCCAGAGAAAAAGAGTTTGGAGAATTGATGGATTCTATTTCCAAAGACCTAATAAAAATTGTAAATGGAAATGAGAATTATGATTGCGTGTTATTTGGGGGAAGCGGAACTGCAGGAATTGAAGCAGTGATAAGTTCTGTTGTTCCTACACAAAAAAAATTATTAGTTGTTAATAATGGCGCTTATGGGGAGAGAATAGTCAATATAGCAAAAACCTATGGGATTTCTTATTCTGAGCAGAAAGAAGAATGGGGGGATGTCCCTGATTTAAAAAAACTAGAAAAAAAATTGCGAGAAGATTCTGAAATTGAAGTTGTAAGTGCAATTCATCATGAAACAACAACTGGAATTTTAAATCCTATTTTAGAGATAGGAAAAATCTCAAAAAAATATAGAAAGGTTTTTGTTGTTGATGCAGTATCTAGTTTTGCAGGAATACCATTAGATATTAAAAGAAATAATATTGATTTTATGGTTTCAACAAGCAACAAATGCATACAAGGAATGCCGGGGGTTGCTTTTGTTATAGCAAAAAAAGAAGAATTAGAAAAAACAAAAGATTATGGAAAGAGTTTTTATTTAAATTTATACAACCAGTATATTTACTTAAAAGAACATAATCAGATGAGATTTACTCCCCCTGTTCAGACAATTTATGCATTAAGAAAAGCAATTGATGAATTTTTTGAAGAAGGAGGAATAGGGGCAAGGAACCAAAGGTATAGGGAAATCTGGAGGATTCTTGTTAATGGAATGGAAAGTTTTGGATTTAAACGGTATAAACCAGAAGTTCCGCAGAGCCATCTTTTAACAACATTTTATGAACCAGAGCATTCAAATTATTCATTTGAAAAATTACATAACTTATTAAAAGAAAAAGGATTTACAATTTATCCTGGAAAAATACAGGAAAAAACATTCAGGCTGGCTAACATAGGAGCAATAGACTCCAAAGATATTAATAACTTTTTAGAATCTATGAAAATAACTCTCAAGGAAATGGATTTAATAACTATTTGAAAATGAGGGCAGTGATTCTTGCAGCTGGAATGGGAAAAAGATTAGAAGATGTTTTAAATGGAAAACCAAAACCTCTATTTGAAATAGGGGGGAAAAGTATTATCGAGTATTCTCTTGAATCTTTAGCTAAAACTGAACTTAGTGAGGTTTCTGTAGTTTTGGGTTTCAGAGGAGAAAAAATAAAAAGGAAATTAGGAAAAAAGTTTAAAAAATTAAGAATAAATTATTTATGGAATAATTCCTATGAAACTTCTGGAAGCATGCATTCTTTCTATTCGGCACTGCAGAAACCAGAGGATTGTATTGTTTTGGATGGAGATATAGTTTATGATTCCCAAATAATTCCTGAATTAATCAAGCATGATAAAGAAAATGCTGTTGTTTTAACAGAATGCTGTGGTGGGGGAGATGAAGTTTATGTGGTTTTAGATAAAAATAAAAAAGTTAGATATCTAGGAAAATCTCTTCCTAGCAACAAAACAATTTTTGAATTTACAGGGATATCTAAATTTTCCAAAAGATTTGTTGATGAAATGTTTTGTCTGCATGAAAAAAATATTAAAAAACAGAATAATGCTGAATATTATGAAGATTGCGCTTATTCTACAAGCAAAAATGTTCCTTGGTTTGGATTAATCAGAATGAATCTAGCCTGGTCAGAACTAGATAAAAAAGAAGATATCCCTAGAATAAATAAAACCTTAAAAAGCATGGGATATGTTTATTAAAATGACTAAAGTATTGCTAACTTATATAAATAGTTACATGGATAATCTTATTCCTATTGGTGTATCGGTTCTTTCTGCTTGTCTAAAAAAAGCAGGACATAAAACAAAATTATTTGACACTACATTCTATAAAACAAGTGAAAAAACAGGAGATGAAGCAAGAGTTGAAACATTGCAAGTATTACCAACTGATCTTTCAAAATTTGGGATACATAAAAAAAATACCAATATGGCAGAAGATTTTAAAAGAGCGATCAGGGAGTTTAATCCAGAAATTATTGGTTTTTCTGCAGTTGAATCAACATATCATATAACCTTAGATTTATTGAAAGAAATAAAGGATTTAAGAATCCCAAAAATAGTTGGAGGCATTCATGCAACAATGGCTGGTAAAGAAATAATTAAAAATCCTAATCTTGATATGATTTGCATAGGTGAAGGAGAAGAAGCAATTGTTGAACTTGCAGACAGAATAGGCTCTGGAAAAGAATATTCAGATGTTAGAAATTTATGGATTAAAAAAAGTGGGAAAATAATAAAAAATCCATTGAGACCTCTTGTAAACTTAGATGAACTTCCTGATCAAGATTGGAGCATTTACGAAAAAGAGCGTTTTTTTAAACCAATGGGTGGAAAAATATGGATTAGTGGACCAATAGAATTAGACAGGGGGTGCCCTTTTCATTGTGCTTTTTGCTGTAATGATGAATTGCAAGCAAAATATAAAGATATTGGAAAATACCCTCGGCAAAGGAGCATTGAAAATTTTATAAATGAATTAAAAGAGAAAAAAGAAAAATATGGCTTGCAATATCTCTATCTTGTTGCTGAGAATTTTCTACAGATGAACAGAGAAAGATTTGATAAATTTGTTGAACAATATAAAGATATTAAGCTTCCTTTTTGGATTGAAACAAGACCTGAAACTGTAAATTTAGAAAGAATTCTCAAGATAAAAGAAATTGGCTGTGAAGGGATTAGTATTGGGGTTGAACATGGAAATGATGAATTTAGAAAAGACATTCTTAATCGCTATGTCTCTAATGAAAAAGTAACTGAGGCATTTGACTTAGCAAAAAAGGCTGGAATAAGGGTTTGTGCAAATAATATCATGGGGTTTCCAACTGAAACAAGAGAGCTTGTCTTTGATACTATAAACCTTAACAGGAGATTAAAAGCACACAATGTAATAGTAAATATTTTTTGCGCATATCGTGGAACAAGATTAAGAGAACTTTGTGTTGAAAAAGGATATTTACCTGAAGATTTTATTGCAGGAGATTATCGTTCTGATGCTGGTTTAGATATGCCTCAATTAAGCAGAGAACAAGTTAAGGGTTTGCAAAGAACATTCCCATTATATGTAAAATTTCCAAAAGAAATGTGGACAGAAATAGAAAAAGCAGAGAAATTTGATAAACAAGGAAACAATGTTTTTGAGAAACTTAGCCAGATATATAAAGAAAAATATATGTAAATATCCTTAAATTTATAAACTGTTTTTGCGATGAATTAAAATGAAGAAAAAAGAGATAACATTAAAAGACATAAAGAAAAACTGTGATGTCTGGAACGATCACCCAGTTAATATTAGAATCTTTGGATATGTTTCTCCTTATGTTTCATATTTCTTTACAAAATTTCTGCCTTTTATTACTCCAAACCAGATTACCTTCGCGTGGGGAATTATTGGATTAATTGGTATTTTAATTATGACTATTGGAAGTTACTGGTATTTATTATTGGGGATTTTAATTTATCATTTTGCTATTTTCCTAGATTATCTTGATGGAGAAATAGCAAGAGCGACAGGAAAAACAACATTAGGAGGGCCTTATCTCGATAATCTTTTTTCCTCTGTTAACCGCGGACTTTTAGTTTTAGCATTAGGGGTTGGGGTTTATAGAGTTTCAGGAAGCATAATATATCTTTATTTGGGAATTGTCTCAGGTCTTTTTTTGATTTTTGATAATTTAAATAAGCTTAAACTTTATGAGGCTTTAGAGGAAAAGAAAAGATTGGATTTATTAAAACAAGTAACAGGTGAATACAGAATCAAAGGATATAAAAGCTCAAAGAAAAGTTTTATTCAAAAAATGAAATCTTATTGTATTGAGATGCTCAGGCCAGCTAATCCTTTTTCATTGCTGTTTTTTGCCATTGTTTTTAATGTTCCTGGATATTATCTTATATTAATGACAATTGTTAGTTTCATAGCTTTTGTCAGAAATTTTCTAATTATTTATAATAAGATAGGGAATGTATCTACTTAATCTTAACAATCCTTATAAATCTCTAATTTTAAAGACTTATATGAATTTAGTATTAATTAATCCCGATTATATGAGTGATGCTGATCCCCCAATAGGGCTAGCATATCTTGCTGCTTATATCAAGAAAAAAACAGACTGGAATGTAAGAATATTTGACCAACTAAGCTATTCAGATACTATAAAAAAAATAAAAGAGCTGAAACCAGAGGTTATTGGGCTGACAGCAGTAAGTTCAAATTACTATATTGTCAAGGAAATTGCAAAAAAATTAAAAAAAATCTCTCCTGATTCTACACTTATTATTGGAGGGGTTCATGTAACAACATCTCCTGAGTCATTTAACGATTCTGTATTTGATATCGCAGTAACTGGAGAGGGTGAAATTCCTTTTTCAAGAGTTCTGGAGAGCATTAAACAAAATAAAGGCATAAAAACAAAAGAGTTGAAAAAAATAAAAGGCATAATCTTCAGAGAGAATAAGGAATCGATTTGCACTGGTTCTGGAGAATGCATAGATAATCTTGATGAAATTCCAATGCCTGCACGGGATTTGTTAAATATGAAATATTATAGATTTCCAAGTTTTCTTTCAAAAGATGGCTTTGAACCTTCTGGTTCTATGATAACATCCAGAGGGTGTCCATATAACTGCAAGTTTTGCTCTTCAAGTGCTTTTTGGGGCAGAAGAATAAGATTTTTTTCTGCTAAAAGAGTTGCTAATGAAATTGAAACTCTATACAAAAAGTACAAATACAGAAGCATAATAATTTATGATGATTTATTTCCAATTAATAAAGAGAGGCTCAGGGAAATAACAAAACTTCTCAAACAAAGAAATCTTCTTGGAAAAATCAAATTCTATGTATACGGCAGGGCAGATGTTTTTGATGAAGAACATGCTCAATTATTAAAAAAATTAAATGTTGTTTCAATTACATTTGGATTTGAAACAGGAAGCCAGAAAGTTTTAAATTATCTCAAGGGTGGAATCATAAGTGTTAAAGATAATAAAAAAGCATTAGATATTGCAAGAAAATATGGATTTGATGTGGGTGGTTTTTTCATGGTGGGTTCTCCTTATGAAACAGCCAAAGATATGAAAGAGACTTATGATTTTATTAAAAACAACTCATTGAGAAATTTCAGTGTTTACCAGACAATTGCATTTCCAGGGACAGCAATATGGAATTATGCAATTGAAAATAAGATAATTGATAAGGACTACTACAACCGAAAGGAAAAAGATTTAGTTGATTTTGATGCAAATATCCTACTGTCAAGAGATATTTCAAAAAAAGAATTTAAAAAAATATATGGAGATATAAAATCTCTTCAACTTAGTACTAATAAAAGCAACTTTTTAATTAATCTTCTCTCATTAAGATTAAGGCATGTTCCTCTTCTTTTGAGCCCCTTATTTTTGAAAAAAGCATATAATTTGCGCAAGCAGTTTATAAAAAGGGTTTTTAGGATTTAAGTTCTTTAAATCTCTGAATTTTAGTAAATACTGGAAGTTTCTTTAGGGTTTCCATATCCTCCCTCGTAATTCCTTTAATCAAATACATTAAAATCAGATAGATTAATGCTCCGACTATTATCTCCAATACTCCTAAAACAAGAGTCATATCCCTAATTAGAAATCTATTTAAGAAGTATAATGATAAAAACATAATTATTCCTGAGATAATTGGTTTTACAAAAATGATTTTTTCTAAGGATATGTTTAATTTTTTTCTTGAAATAATAATCATGCTGACAAATATAAAAACCCAAGATAAGAGTGTTGCAATTGAGGCTCCGACTACAGCCCATAGCTCTGAAATGGACATCAAAGAATAGATTAAAACAAAATTCAGGAGTACATTTAAAACTAAGGCAAAAACTTTAATTTTAAGGATTTCTTTTATTTTTCCTTTCGAGAAAAATAAAGTCATTAATAAAGTTGTTGGAATCCAGAGAATTAATAAAAAAGATAATACATAAAATGGATATTGCGCCTGAAGATATTCATATCCATAGAGCAATCTTATGAAATACCTTCCAAGAGCGAGTATTCCAAATGCAGAAGGGATTGAAAAGATAAGAATAAATCTAACTGATTTATTAAAGGCTCTTTTTAATCTCTTGTTTTCCAAACGGGTAAAAAAAGGCATTAAAACCACGCTAAGATAAGTAAAAAGCCCTATTACTCCAAAAACCAAGCTAAAAGCTATGCGATAATATCCAAGATAACTAAAAGATACAAAAAATCCAAGCATTAAAGTATCAATATAACTGAAAAAAATTCCAGAAATTTGAGCAATGGTAGCATAACCTAAAAATTTGAGAAGGGATTTTTTGTCAATTACTTGATTTGATTTTTTAAATATTCCCGGAGCAAGTTTTTTCAACCAAGAGAGTAGCAATAATAAAACAAATAGATTAGTTAAAATTGAAGCAATAATTATTGCAATAACATGGTATTCAGAGGAAATTAAAATAAAAACAAAAATGATTAAAATAATTCTTACTAATTGAAAAAATATTTCATTTATTCCAATATATTTGGTTTTTTTAATAGCATAAAAAAACGATGAGAAAAAATAAACAAATAGCGAGGATAATATGAATATTGAAGCTACGATTAGGGGATAGAATAATTCTGGTTTTTTAAAAATAAAAAAAGAAAGTGGGTAAGCGCCTAAAAAAAGAATTAAAGAGACTAAAAAAGACAGCAAAATTTTTATTTTAAAGATATATTGGAAATATGCTGTTGATTTCTCTTTATTCTTGTATAATGAAAAAAATCTTATGAGGGTTTCATTGATTCCCAAATCAGCAAAAGTCATAAAGATAAATGCAATAGACATTGTCAAGCTATAAAGTCCAAAATTTTCAGGCAGTAAAAGTCTTGCAAAGAGAATACTAAAAAATAAAGAGGCAAATCTATTCAAGAAAGTAGCAAATCCCGCCCAGAAACTTCCTTCAACTGCCTGTTTAGTCAGGTTTTCATTTTTCTTAATCATAAAATCAAGAAGAAAAATGTATTTTTAAAGATAATGAAAGAGGGGAGTGTCCTATTCTCAGGAGATAGCAGTAATTTATAGAAAGAAATATTATGCTGTCTCCCACTATTTTAACAAAGACATGAAAGATAAAACCAGCAATTATTTTAATAATTTCTTGTTTTCTGATCGTCGTGCTTTAAGCCAAGTTTGTTCTTTATAATTTGTTTGGTTTTAAATAAAGTGTAATTAAAATGCCTATTTGCAAGAAGCAAAATAGCCTTCTTAAAATAAATTGATGAAGAAGTTTTGCTTAGATGGTTTACTGTTTTTAATAAAAGGGGTGTTGGAATTTTGCTTACATTAGGATATCCTTCTTTTAAATCGCAGAAATTTTCCCACTCCTCGAGTGTTTTAGGACGCTCCATTAGTTTATTGGCAATACTGTATTCATAAAGCTCTGTTGAGGGATAAGGTTTGTAAACTTTAATATCCACTGAATCTGGCTTGTATTTTTTTATGAAACTAACTGTTTCATTCATTTCTTTTATTGTCTCTGTAGGCAATCCAAGCATAAAGCTGCCGTCAACAAATATTTTATATTTTCTGCATTGCTTTACTGCATTTATATTCTGCTGAATTGTTGTGTCTTTGTTTATAAAATCTAAAACTCTCTGGCTTCCTGATTCAAAACCAAACTGAATTGACCAACAACCTGCTTTTTTCAGGTTTTTCATAACTTTATCAAAAGTCTGGTCTACCCTTAAAAAAATATGAAAAATAGCATTATACTTTGAAAGAGAATTGCAAATTTTTGTAGTTCTGTTGCTCAGATTTGCAAAGTTATCATCAGCTATTGTGAATTCTCTTATGTGATATTTGTCAAGAACCTGGGTAATCATTTGGATTGTTTTTTCAGTGTCATAAAAACGCAATTTCCTTCCAAGATTATAACAAAATCTGCATCTGCCAGGACATCCTCTGCTTGTATAAAAAGTTGCTACAGGATATTTTTTTACATCAATCAAATCATAGTCCATTATGGGGAGCTCAGTAAGATTAATAAAAGGCCTCATTTCATTATGATTTATATTTTCTATTTTCAAAATATTTTTTTTATCTGCTTTTTTCTTATCTATTAACTCGCATATTTCAAGAAGAGGATATTCTCCTTCTCCTTTGACAATATAATCAATATATGGGAAATCTAGTAAAGATTTTGGTTCAAGAGCTGCGTGAACTCCTCCGATTATCACCAAAGCGTTGGAGTTTTCTTTAACTATCTTAGAAATTTGCTTTATATCTTTTATAACAGGAGAGGTATAACAAGTCATGCCAACAATATCTGGATTAAAATTTTTCAGGATTCTTATTAATCCCGCATTATTAAAAAAAAGATTTCTATCAAGAATTTTTACCCCGTGATTTTTTTCTTTTAATAGGGTGGCTAATTCAATTAAAGCAAGTGGCATCCAAGGAGTATAATCTTGAGGATTATCAATATCATAATTTGCCTGAATAAATAATATTTTTGCCATTTTAATTTTAAATCTGTTTAATCAACAATCTTATAGTTATCAAATTCCTTTCTCAATTCTTCCCACCGTTCTTTTGTTCCTTTAGCAGTTATATGTTCTGCTGCTTTTTTTGCCATATCCCAGCATTGATCCATATTGTTATAATTAAAAAGTCCGTGTCTTCCAATAGTAAGAAAATTCTCTAGTGTATCGAGATAATCTAATACTTTGTTAAGATTTTCTTTAAAACCTATTTTATAAAGAGGGTATGCTTTTTTCAGTTGCTTTATAAATATTTTTTCAATATCTTGCTCTTGAAATAAATTCAAGTCAACCAATTGTTTTTTTAGTAGTTCAATATTTTCTTTTGTTAACTCAGCTGTTGTTTCTACCATTAAGGCTGTTTTATTTTCTGGGCAAGTCTCTGGGGAGAATGATTTTTGCTCGCTTATTCTATGAAACAAGAAATTTTTTTCAGGAAAGAAAATCCAGTTATTTTCTGAGATTCTGGGCTTGTTTAATATAAAATAAATTATTTTTGTGTCAGTATATCTTAGTTCTGAAGCTGCATTTTTTATGTCTTCTGTTGTTTTTGGTTTTAGCAGCAAGATTAAATCCTGCAGAGGGATTGTAGAAAGCACAAAATCAGATTTTATTGTTTTTCCATTAATTCTCACTGAAATTATCTTGTTTTTATCAGTGTTTATTTCCTGAATTGGTTTATTTAAGATTATTTCACCTTGGTTTTCTTTTATTTTTTGTGCAAGTGAATCAATTAATTGTTTAGAGCCCTTGGAGGCATAATAAAAAAAATCTGCGCTTATTTTTTCGGTGTCTTTGAATAAAACACTTTTTATTAATTCAAAAATATTTGAGATTGCAATTCTTCTTTTTGCTAATTCTGCATCTAATTCTTTTGGATTAGACTTCCAAATTTTTTCAGCATAATCTCTGAAAGATAAATTATAAAGGGTTTTTCCAAATCTGTTTTTTAAGAAATTTTCATAAGAATCCTCTGGAAGTTTTTTAAAAGATTTAAATACTATATCCAAACCAGCACTAAATGCTTTTGAAGGCATTTTTGTTGCAACCTGTTTTATACTTAATGGGAAGTCAAAATAACTTTCTTGAAGATAGATTGAATTTTTCTTTTTTATTCTTATTAAACTCTGCACATGTTCAATTTCCTCAAGAATTCCTGGCAACTGTGTATAAATCTTATGAGGACCATAATCTAAAATAAAGTTCTCATAATTAAGAGAATAAGACATGCCTCCAATATTTTTCTCTTTTTCTATGAGAATAACTTTATATTTTTGAGAGAGATAATATGCAGAAACTAGGCCTGTTATTCCTGCGCCTAAGATTATTATTGTTTTTTGTTTTTCCATTATATTAATGGCAAGAATGACAAATTTCTTCCCTCAATATTTAATTTAGATAATCCTCTTGAATTAACAATACCATAACTAGAATATTTTAGATTTCTAATTAACAAGTTTATATAGGGTTGTATTAATTTTGTTGGTTTTTGCATTTTGTTTGTTCTTGCATTTTATTTAGTTACTTAAATTTTTTATTTTACAAATGTATTAAATGCTGTTTTCATGTTATCTATAAGCTCTCCTTTTTTTATGCTTTTTATAAGCCTCTTAATCATGTAACTTGGACGGAAATAGAATCTTTTATGGAATTTATTATAATACCCTTCTAAAGTTTCCCAGTCTAAATGGGGATGATCATATACTTTTGAAGCAGTATGAAAATTATATTTTGTCCAGTCTTTTGTTTTTAAAAGTCCTTTTTTCTCAAATTCTTCAAAAATAGGTGTAGATGGCAAAGGTACAAGGATAGTTGCTTTTGCATAATCTAAATCCAAAGAACATGCAAAATCAATTGTTTGTTCCATTGTTTCAATTGTATCTTCTGGCAAGCCTAGCATGAAGAAACCAGATGTTTCCATACCTGCTTCTTTAGCCCATTTAACTGCATTTCTTGCCTGTTCGGTTGTTGCCCCTTTATTTATTGTTTTTAGAATATAATCATTTCCAGATTCAAAACCAAAAGCAACTTTGTAACAACCTGCTTTTTTAGCAAGCTTAAAAAACTCTAAATCTACTGAATTAACTCTGACACCACACTCTAATTGCCATGTTAGATTTAAATTTCTTTTAATTATCTCAAGACAGATTTCTTTGGCCCTGTTTAAGTCAGTGGCAAACATATCATCCCACACATGAACTTCATTAAAACCGGATTTTTTCAATAATTCAAATTCATCAACGACTCTTTTAACAGATTTTGCCCTGAATTTTCTTCCAAAAACAGATTTATTACAATAGACACAACCATAAACACATCCCCTAGAGGTTCCTATTGTTCCTACAGGAGATTCTTTTGCAATTGCCTTTGGATTCATGTAAATACTTGGATTGAATAAATGCCAGGCAGGCATAGGTAAAGAATCTAAATCTTGAATTAATTCTCTTGCAAGATTTTTTTTAATTATTCCTGCAGCAGTTTTGTAAACAATTCCTTTTATATTTTTAAGAGGAACTCCTTTAGCAATTTCCTGAAGAGTCACATCTCCTTCTCCATAAACAACAATATCTATAAATGGGCTTTTTGCTACTTCCTCTGGATAGATTGATGAGTGAACTCCTCCTGCGATTATTGTTATTTTAGGATATTTTTCCTTTATAAATTTTGAAATTTTTTCTGCTTCTTCAAATAAAAGAGTTGTAAATGTTATCCCAATAAAATCGGGCTTGTAATTATCTATTGTTTCAACTATCTCTTGATATGGTTTTTCTGAAATCTGCAAGTCAAGAATTTTGCAATCTGCACTTGCAGCAAGAATAGAAGCAGCTAGTTCTGCCATTGAAACAAAGGGTCTTGGAGCAATTATGCCTTTTAGAGCTGATTTGCCATAAACCTTTATAGTAGAGGGCATATTCATTAATAATACCTTTTTTACCCTTTTGTCTTCCATAGATGTTTGATAAAAAAGAATATATTTAAAGATTTATGAGGTGGAGTTAGATATTTATTCTTTTTTCCATAGAGCAATATATGTCCTGTTAAAACAGGCTTTTTTCTTTAAAACTGGCTTGCCTAAATGTTTTTCTAAAGTCCATGGGAAAATTGTCCAAAGATGCTCTTTTGCTGGAACAAACAGCCTCGCGATTGAAAAAAAAGGTTCATTTGGAACAGAAATTAATATAAACTTTGTTGAAAGTTTTTTCATCTTTTCTATGGCTTCAACAGGATTATCAAGATGCTCAAGAACCTCTGTGCACAGAACAAGATCATATTTCTTTTTTTCTTTTACAAGATCTTCAATTTTCTTTTTTTGGATTTTGGGATTTTCACATAATGGTTCTGAGTCTATTCCAGTATAATCAAATTTCTTTGGGAGTTTTTTTAATAAGTAATCATCCATACATCCTATATCTAGAATTGTTCCTGGCTGAAGCTTGTTTATGATTTTCAGAGCTGCTCGTAGCCTTATTTTTCTCAAAATTCTGTCCTGAATAAATCTGTCAAATTTTCCCATTTTAATTTTTAATCATTAAATCTGTATTTAATTAATGTCCAAATAGCTTCTATTCCATCTTTCCAATTTATTTTTTTGCCTTCTTTTATACTTCTTGGATTATATTCAATCGGAACCTCATGAATCTTATATCCTTTTTTTCTGACTTTTGCAGTAACTTCAGGACAAAATTCAAATCTCATGCATTTTAAATTTATATCTCTAAGAATTTCTGTTTTGAAGACCTTATAACAAGTGGGCTCGTCTGTGATATCTGTTCTGTAGAGAAAATTTGCCATAATTGTAAGAATTTTGTTTGCAAAATAAAAAGGATTAAAAAGGGAGATATAAGGATACAACAAATTAGGATGCCCTTTTTTTCTTGGAAAACGGGTTCCATAAACAATATCTGCTTTTCCATTAATAATTGGCTGAATAAGATTATAATAATCATTTGGATCATATTCTAAGTCAGCATCTTGAATAATAACAATGTCTCCTGTAACCTGTTTAAATCCAGTTCTTAGAGCAAATCCTTTTCCAAAATTTCTTGGCTGAAAGATTACTTTTATGTTCTCTTCATTAATCTGTTTTAGAACATCTCTGGTTCCATCTGTTGAAAAATCATCAACCAGAATAATCTCTTTGGGAATATTCACTTCCTTTACTCTCCTTAGTATCTCCAAGAGTGTATTTTTCTCGTTATAAACAGGTATAACTACAGATATCTTTGTTTTCTCAAATTCTTCTACTTCCATTTTCAAATCGGATTTTATTTTTTAATTAACTCTGTGATTAATAGAATAGGAGAAAGAATAGCAAGAATTATTGCTATCCATAAAAATAATTTTCCAAAAGAGTTAAAAGTTATCTGAAAAATTCCCTGCGGAGAATATTTGTCATACCAGTCATTTTTAGCCCAACGCACAGGGTAATAAAACCAATCATGAGTGTCAGATATGTACTTGTAAATAGATGATGAAAATCCTATTGTTGTTTTATAAACTATAAAATATGGCTGTTTTTCATCTTCATAAGCCCCGCCGCCATAAATTATTTTTTCCTGTGAAGCACTTGTCTTAAATAAATCTGCTAATTGCTCAACAGAAGCATTAAAATCAGGCTGAGAGCCTATTGTCCCCCACCCGCAATCATCTACAGCGCACTCAATAAAATAAACCGTAATAGGAATTTTACTTCCCGAGATATTTCTGTCTAATTCAATAAGACTCGGAAAGTATGAAGATTCTAGATAGGGTTTGTCATTAAACATCCAGGCAATTCTGCCGCGGTAAATTCTAGCATCAGCAACAACAATATCTTTTTCCCCAATATTAGATACAGCATAATCTCTTGCTTGAAAAACTGCAGATTTGCTTTTTATAAATGGAAATAAAATAAATAAATTTATTGCAAAAATCAGTATTAATAATATAAAAATAAGTTTTTTAGGACTTATTTTATTTGAAAATTTTTCTGAGGCAAAGCATATGAACGCCGAGGAAGCAAGAGTTACCAGAGGCATAAATATAACAAAATGTGTCTGCATTTGCGCAGAACCCATTAAAAATATAAATGTAATTATATGGAACAAAATAAAAAATCTTGCAGGATGATACTTTTTATTTATAAAAACTAAAATAAATCCAAGAATAGCTAAAATAGAGATTGCGGGATCTAGTTTAAAAAAAGAACCTTTTAAAATTAATGGAACTCCCTGGGTATAAATCTCCTGGATGGAGAATCCCTTATCATAACCCTGCAATCCAGAATAAATTTCTCTATTAATATTAAGAAATCTTGCAAATAGAACATCAACAATTCCTTTTTGTTCATAAAGAATATAATTATATGCTAAAACTGGAGTCATAAAAAGCAGAAATACAATCCCTCCGATGAGAATTCTAGAAGTGTTTTTTTTCAGAATATTTTTTCTATTTTCAGGAGTTTGCTTATATAAAATAAAGATAAAATAAAGTGCAAATACAGGAATAAAAGTCAGGGCAATTGGTTTAATTAAAACCGCTACTGCCATTAAAATAACTGAAAGATAAGAGATTTGTTTTTTCCCTATAGCATTGATAAAAAAATAAAATGAAAATAAGATAAAAAAAATCATTGCTTCATCCATCTCCATTAAAGCATAATTTATATGATATGCTGAAATAGCCAGCAAAAATGCAGCAATCACTGCTATTTTCTCATTAAAAAATTTTTTAGAGATTAAAAAAATTAAAGGAATTGTTAAAATTCCAAAGAAAAATGAAAGAAATCTTCCTGCAAAAGCATTTATTCCAAATATCATATAAGACATATCAGTTAGATAAAACCAAACAGGGCACTGATTCTGCTCGTTTATTACTCCCGAACTGATGATATTTATTGCGTGTGTTCCATGAACTACCTCATCTGCAACAGGAGCAACATGGCTAATTACAATGATTCTTAGGATTATTGCAATTATTAAAATTGGAATTAACCATTTCCTATTGTCGTTTGAAAAGAAAAAATCTACTATTTTATCTAAAATTCCTTTACCTTCTTTTTCAATTTCTTCCATTGTAATTAACAAGAATAGAGGTTTATTAAGTTTTTTACATAGTTATATATTATAATAGAGAACAAAAATCTATTTAAAACCAGGAATTTCAGATAGAATAATGGAAAGAGATGTAAATGAAATAGAGTTATTTGTTCCTGGGAGATTATGCCTTTTTGGAGAGCATTCTGATTGGGCAGGAGGGCATAGAAGGCAGAATTCTGAAATTGGAAAAGGATATGCTATTGTTGCTCCAACAAATCAGGGAACTTATGCAAGAGCGAGATTAATAGGAGATCCGCTTTTCAAATTTAAATCAACTATTTCAGAGAATATTTTTGAAACACCATTCAGAGAAGATATTCTACTAGGAGTTGCTCAAAAAGGGGATATTTTTAGCTATGTTGCAGGGGTTGTGCATGAAATAATAAGTAATTATAATCTAGCACAGAATAAAGGAATAGAAATAGAAAATTACAAAAGCGATTTGCCTTTAAAAAAAGGGCTTTCATCTTCTGCTTCTATCTGTGTTTTAACTGCAAGAGCATTTAATCTTTTGCATGGATTAGAGTGGACAAAAAAGAGAGAAATGGACATAGCTTATCGTGGAGAAATTAAAACACCATCAAGATGCGGGAAATTAGACCAGGCATGTGCTTATCCAAACCCTATTTTAATAATATTTGACGGAGACGATATTGAAATTAAAGAATTAAAATTTGAAAAAGATATCCTGATGCTGGTTGTTGATTTAAATAAAGGAAAGAATACAAGAAAGATTTTGGCACATTTAAATAAAGGTTTTCCATTTCCAACTACGCCTGAAGAAAAAGATAAGCATGATTTCCTCGGACCTATAAATAGATATATTGTCAAAAGAGCGGCAATAGCAATAGAAGAAGGAGATAGTGAAAGACTTGGAAATTTAATGAATGAGGCTCAGGATAAATTTGACAGATATCTTGCCCCACATTGCCCTGAAGAGCTAACTGCACCAAAACTCCATGAAGTTCTTAGATTGGAAGAAATACAGCCCCTTATTTACGGGGGCAAATGTGTTGGCAGCGGGGGAGATGGAAGCGTCCAGTTTGTCTGCAAAAGTGCAGAGGACAGAATAAAATTAAAATCAATTCTTGAGTCAAGAGGCTGTGATTGTTTGGATCTAGACTTGAAAAGAAATATCTAATTAAAATTAAAGATATTTCTTCTTATCTTTTGTTAACAGATATCTAATTAAAAAATATTCTCTGCCACATTTTTTTGAGTGAGTGATTTCAGGAAGCATATCAATCATATCAGTTATTGAATGAAACAATAGTCCAATTAAAATAAATAAAAAAGGCTTGAAAAAATAAGACAGAATTCCTATGAAAATTAAAAATTCAAAAGTATGAAATAAATCAACTCTCGGCTTGTGGTTCTTAGAAAGATTTTTAAGCCAATAATATGCTTTTGAAAAAGAGATATTTCTTTTCTTTAAGACCCACCAGAAATAATGATCTGCATCTATTAGAAATGAAGAGAGAAAAACAAGAGACGCTTCAAAATAATTAATATTGAAAAAATAAAATAAAATTAATGAAAAAATTGCTCCTGCAAGGATATGCCATTTTGGTAACATCTTTAAAATTTATTCTTCAATTTTCTTAATAATATCTGCAAATGCTGGCCTTGTTATTAACACTGCTGCAGTTATTCCAATAATTGTTGTTACTGCAAATCCTTTCAACAACCCTGCACCTGCCCACCATAATGGCAATAGCGAGACGAGGGAAGTAAAATAAGCTGAAACTACAATAAATAATGCTCTCTTTAATCTTTCTTTGACACTCAATAATTTTGTTCTGGATTCATCTAAAATAACTATCTGCTGGTCTACTCCTGTCCCAATAACTGCTAAAATTCCTGCTATGCTTGGCAAATCAAGATTCCACTTAATTAAAGAGGCTATTCCCAGGATAATTAAAACCTCTGAAAAACTTGTGAATAATAATGCCAAAGAAGATTTTATATTTCTATATCTTATAAGAACAATCAAAGCAACTGCAAAGATGGCTGCCAAACCTGCTAGGAGTATAGAATATAAAAATTGTTCTCCTAACATTGGAGAAATTGTATCTAGCTTGACTATTTCAAGTTTGTAAGGCAGGCTCCCTGTTATTAAGACTGTCTGTAATTTATTCATACTTTGCTGGGCATCTTCATATGCCAACTGCCTTGTTGCTCCGGAACCAGAACCTTGTATTTGAATTTGAGTTGTTGTTCTGCCTTTTAAATCCTCACTAATAAGAAGAGACTGATCAACTAAGAACTGGTCATCAAGATATAAATCTAGTTTTTTATCAAGATATCTTCCTTGTTCTGTAATATTTACCCCTAAAGTAGATGTAATCTCTGCCTGTTTTTTAGCAGCTTCTTCACTTAAATAAATAACAAACCTGAATTTGCAATATTCTCCCCCTTCTACTGAAGAACAGGATTCAATTCCTGCGCAATTAGCATCATTTCTGCAGACAGAAGTAATATCTTTATTTCCACCAACAAAAACAGTTTCATTTCCGATTTTTGCTTCAAATTTTCCTTGTTTTGAAATTAAATCTTTAAGTTCTGCAGGTGTTGCTCCTGCAATTTCAACAAGCATATAATTATTTCCTTCTAAATCGCTAACAGGGCGTATAACAATGTCTGTCAAGCCATATACATTTAATCTTTCAGAAGTAATTGCAATTAAATCATTAATATCTGCTGATGAAACATCTGATTCTGGTTTTATTAATGCTCTTGCTCCTCCTTGCAAATCTAGGCCAAATTTTATTCTTGTTGAGGGAATTTTAGATAATGTTATTTTAGGAGCATCAGTGACATATAAAATAAATTCCTGATCGGTTGTTTGTATTATTAATTTTGTTTTTTCTATTGTTGGAAATTTCTCCATAGCCTGAGAGTAATCTTCAATTGAATTAATTGTTTTGCTATCTACCACAATTATTTTTTGTCCTTGTCTTAAACCAGACTCGTAAGCAGTTGAATTTTGCTCTACAGACCTTATTAAAAGTCCTTTTTCCATAAAAGTCGGAGGAAAGCTGAATATAGATAATAAAGAGAGAATCAGGGCTATCATTAATAACCATATTTTCCAAGTTAGTTTTGCCATTTTACTACCTTGCTCCTCCACTTGTTTTTCTTTCAACATACCATTTTAATATGCTGGCATTTGTTACCCAGGTGTTGAATATATCTAGTAAAAGGCCTATTGTCAGGATTGAAAAAAT
>CAZWEB010000002.1:29613-35832 GCA_964632115.1 Candidatus Woesearchaeota archaeon | reverse complement strand
CAATGGTATTGCTGCAATTCCCTCAATAATTGAAGATAAAAAAACAGGCCTTCTACTAAAAAATAATTCTCCTTTGGAAATTGCTTCCTATGTTGAGTTCCTGCAAAAAGATAAAATTCTAAGATGCACTGTGGGTTTTCCATGCATGGCTCTGGCGCAGGAATCTGAAATGTCTCTTGTTGAATATGAAAATTTTGTTTACAAGGCATGTCTGCAGGATTGGAAGAAAGTTGGAAAGCAAATTGACAAAATTCTTGCAATATTTAAAAAAGCAAAAAAAGTTCATTTAATTGGTGATGGAGTTGACTTAAAATTTGAAATTATAGGGAAATATGCCAAAGCTGACAAAGGAGAAGAAAATATGCCTGGCGGAGAAGTTTTCATGGCTCCTATCAAAGAGAGCCTACAAGGATGGATTAAATTTGATTATCCTGCTATAAGAAGCGGGAAAGAAGTTACAGATGTTTTTCTTAAATTTGAAAATGGAAAAGTTATTGAGTCAAGTGCTTCAAAAAATGAAGAATTTCTTCATGAAATGCTTGCAACAGACGAGAACTCCTATTATGTTGGAGAACTTGGAATTGGGTGTAATCCAATGATTAACAAATTTACAAAAAATTTATTATTTGATGAAAAAATTAATGGAACAATTCACCTTGCTCTTGGAATGGCATATAAAGAAAATCTTCCTAAAGGAAAAGAGAGAAACTCGGCAATTCATTGGGATATTGTAAAAGACATGAAAAAAGCAAAAATTGTGCTTGATGGGAAAGTTGTGCAAAACAAAGGGAAGTGGAGAATCTAAAAAGCAAAGACAAACACTTGAAAGTAAAATTGGCTCGTTTTGAACTCGCTTATTAATAATGCTTAGATTCATTGTTATTATATCTTTAAATAATTTTTAAATATTTATAGGTTTGTGGGTGTTTAAGAGAGTTGGATAGGTTAAGTTTACAAGAAAGCAACTTTTATAAATAGCAGTTCTTTATTATTTTTATAAGATATCAAAAGAGTTAATATGAAAATTTCAGAAATTATGAACAAGGCGATTGCAGTTGATTCAGACATAAGCCTGAAAGAAGCTGCAAAAATTATGTCAGACAGAAATATAGGAAGCCTTATTGTCCTGAAAAATGATAAAATTGCAGGGATTATAACAGAAAAAGATGTTATAAAAAATATTTCCAGTTTAGGGAAGAAGATTTCTTCTGTTATGTCAAAGAATGTAATAACTGCGAATCATGATGAAAGTCTAGATAATGCTGCATTGATGATGACTGAAAAAAGAATAAAAAGACTTCCTGTTGTAGATCGCGGAAAACTCGTAGGAATGATAACTGCAACAGATATTATTGCTAATTCTGATATTTTAAATGAAGAGTTTTTGTTTGACTGAGTAGTCTATGAATTAATATACTTATCCTGCTTTTTTTAATTGTTGCGAAGATATTAAAAGAGGATCTGTTTTAGGAACTATTAAATAATTGTGGTTTTTTTCCCAGATTTCTGCTGTTTTATGAAAATTCTTAAAAGATTTATCCTGCAAAATTGAGGGAAGCCCCTCACTTCTCACAAGAGAGCCAATTAATTCATAATTTTCTCTTTCTGACATTCCAAAGTAAACTCCAAAACCAGTGATTATTGCACTGGCTCCCAGAGCATTAGGCAAATCAATAAATCCAAGAGAACTTGCGATTAATGGTGCAGAAGATAAGGCAGTTGCTAAAAAAGTACACGGATAAACATGAATGATTTTTTCAAGTACCATTCTCAGACATCATATTTAAGAAAACATTAAATATAAACTTTGCTGTATAGAACAGAAAGATATTAAAATCAAGATGTATAAAATTATTTAATGAGTAAATATGGCAAAAATAAGAATACTTCCAGTATATCCTGAATTTCCGCTTACTTTTTGGAGTTTTAAAAGTGCAATGGAATATACTGGGAAAAAATCAATAATGCCTCCAACAGGGCTTGCCACAGTTCTTGCTATGGTTCCTGAAGATAATTTTGAGATTCAGAGAATAGTAGATTTAAATGTTGAGCCTTTGACTGATAGAGCTATAGAATCTGCTAATGTAGTATTCACATCAACAATGGTTGTTCAGGAGGACTCTCACAATGAAGTGATAGGAAGAGCTCATAGGCTTGGAAAAAAAGTTGTTGCTGGAGGCCCTTTCCCTACTTCTTATCCTGAAAGAAATAGCAATGCAGATTTTATTGTAGCTGGAGAAGCTGAGCTCACACTCGAACCATTTTTAGGGGATTTTTTGAAGGGAAACGCCAGAAGGATCTATACTGAAGAGAATGTGGGGGCTAAAGGAAAACCCTCTTTAACTGAAACTCCCTTGCCTAGATGGGATTTGGTTAAACTTGATGAATACTCATGCCCGTCGGCACAATACTCAAGAGGATGCCCGTTTAATTGTGAATTTTGCGATATTACACAGCTATTTGGCAGGGTTCCAAGAACAAAAACTAATGAGCAAATGCTCCAGGAATTAGATTATCTTTACAATTTAGGGCATAGGGGAAGTGTGTTTATTCTTGATGATAATTTTATAGGAAATGCTAAAAATGTAAGGGGATTGCTTCCAGATGTGATATCATGGCAAAAGCAGAAAAAATATCCTTTTAGATTTTTTACTGAAGCAAGTGTTAATCTTGCATGGGATGAAAATAGAGACATTTTGGAAAATATGATTGAAGCGGGATTTAATGAATGCTTTCTTGGAATAGAAACTCCTGATACTGATTCATTGAAGAAAATGGGAAAATCTCAGAACACAAAGATTCCTCCGCTTGATGCAGTAAGAGTGATTCAGGAAGCAGGAATGGAAGTTACTGCGGGATTTATTGTGGGAAGTGATGGAGACAAGCCAAGTATTTTTGAAGATTTATTTAATTTTATTCAGGCTGCAGGGATAGTTGTTCCAATGCCTGGATTATTAACTGCAGTCAAAGGAACTGATCTTTACAAAAGATTAATTTCTGAGGGAAGAATTTTATCAGAGTCTAATGGGAACAATACTCACCACGCAGGATTTAATTTTAAAACTAAACTTAATGAAGATTTCCTTGTTAGAGGATATACAGATTTGCTTTCAAAATTATTTGCTCCGGAAAATTATTATGAAAGATGCAGGAAGCTTCAGGAGAGTCTTGGTGAAAGTGATATTTCAGGAAGAACCTTGAAGCATGGAGAAGTATCTGCTGCCATTAAATCATTATTAAGACAGCCATTTAAAAAAGGAGGCACAGAATATCTTAAATATCTTGCCTATACTTTAGTTAATCATCCAAGAAGACTGCCTCTTGCGTTTGCTCATACAATTAAGTTTGATCATTTCCAGAAAATTACTCAGGCAACTATAGAAGTTCATGATTATAAAGCTCATACAGAGAGTTTGTATCAACGATTTGGACATTCGCTTGAAAATATTTATCACCATTATCTTCCTCATCAAGATTCAAGGGATGTTGGAGCAATTAAAAAAGCTGAAGATAAAATTAAAAGTTCAGCAGCAAGAATTATTCACGGGGCTGAAGCTAGATTTTCTCGACTTCATAAGGATTTTAGGGCTGATGCTGGTGAGGCTTTGGAGAAATTAAAATTAAAAGTTTACAGAGAAGTGGATAAATTTAAATCAAAATACTTTACTGCTTAATTTCAGCAGATTTCATAATCAAGGCTTATTATTGGCCATTCATTGCCACATTTTAATACTGAATTAAATTTGTTTCCTGTGCCATGAGCAGTCCATCTTTCGAGATAACATCTGAAATCATATTCTCTTCCGTATCTCTCAGGAGTGTTGTAGTAAGTTCCATCGCCATTATTGCAGGCAGTATTATCTGATAATTCATTATTATCGCTGTAATAATAAATTCCATCATCTTTGTTATTATTTGCAGTATTCCCTTGAATTAAATTATTCTCGCTGTAAATGAGGTATAATCCCCAGCGATTATAATTTGCTATGTTATCAATTAAATTACTATTAAAATTAGAAGCAAGTTTGATTCCTGCCTGATTGTTATTGCTGGCTTTATTGCCGATTATATTGTTATTGTTCCCTGAAATATAAATTCCAGCTTCTCCGTTGTTATTGTTTGCTGTATTGTTTTCTATTTTTGAATTAGTTATTTCAGAAGCATAAATTCCATAGCCTTGGTTGTTTAGAATATTATTGTATACATAGGAATTATTTGTTTTGTCTAGGTAAATTCCTGTTCCGCCTTTCCAGATAGGAGAAGATAAATAAGGAGACATTTGTATGTTGCAGTTTCTTATTGTTGTGTATGGCTTGTTGGAATAAACTCCTGCTATAAAAAGTGTTGGGTTTATTATTGAATAATCCTTGCAGTCAAAAGTTACATTTGCAGATTGGATATTAATACAGCCTTTGTTTCCTGTGTCTGGAAAATTAATTAAGTTATTATTTAACCAATATTCTCCTGGATTGGTGATTGTAGTGCATGAATTTATTCTTGGAATACAGACATTGTCTTCGTCTATTAATCCGTCGCCATCATCGTCAATTCCATTGCATATTTCCTCAGGAGGTATATTAACAATAAGATTTCTTGTTTCAGTAATCCCAAGCTTTTCTGCAGCAATGCACTGGATGCTCCAATTATATTCTCCATTTTCTAATTCATATACAAACTGCTGTTCAATTCCAGAAGAAACATTGTTGTTTGTCAATACAGTGTTATTATTTATAGTAAGATTACAACTATCCATCTGCGTGCTGTAATTAACTATGTAAGCAAATGTAGTGGTTTTATCAGATGTTTCAATATAATTATTTTCTGGAGAGAGTGATTTTACATAAGGATAAGCATTTTTTTCAAGATGTGCTGTGAATCTTGTCACTTGTGATGGATTTTGCGGGCCATTATCATAGCCGCCATAGTAAAGATAAAATCCCCTATAAGAAGGTGAATATACTGTTTCAACAGAATAGTGATTTGTGTAAGCCATGCCGGAAATGTAAGATGTTTGGCTGGCGAGATTGGTTGTGATTGAATCTACACCACTAATATAATTTCCATCAAGTTCCATTCGTTTTGCTTGATATCCTGAGATTATCATATTTTGAGTTAGTGGGGAGTTTTCCATGTCCAGAATTTTTAATGCATAGGGTTTTCCCATGGGGTCTCCCTCGCACACAGTAGGTGAGCCTGGCTTACAATATCTTACAGCATTAAATACAAGCCATTTATCATTTCTTACAAGAACTCTTAGATAATCAGTTGTTGTTGCAAAAAATCTGTTAAACTCTTTATCATAGGCAATATCTCGCATGTCATTTGTGAAAACAGCCATTCGTGACTTGAATTCTCCATCTTTAGTGTAAAACCATAAATCATCCACATCTGAAATAACAATATCTCCCCATGTGTATCCTATAGCTTGCTCACAGGTTGGCTCGCCAGTGCATATTTCATATTTATACTCGCCTGGCCATAATCCAGGAGGAACTTCTACAATTCCTGTTGCTGGATATGCCATTGTTTGAAATTCTTTATAGTGATTAATCATTTCAGCTCCTGCAGAAAAATTCCAATTTCCTCGTACCTTATCTAGTTCTGATTCATGATAAAATCTTACTTTTCCATTCTGCCAGACAAATGCAAAGTCTTCTCCATTATTTATTTCAGTTGCTCCCTGAATAGGGCCGTCTTCTGGGTGGGGATTAGATGCAATTGCTATATGTTGATAATTGCTATCAAGATAAATATAGGGGTCAATTGTTGTGGTTAATTGAGTGTAAGAAGTTTCTAATTGTTCAATGCTAGTGTAATCTTCTGAATTATCTCTTGGTGCTGATGAAACAAAAGAGGTTTTTGTTTGCTTTGCACCTTTTTTAGGTAATACTGGGGATTCTTTAGAAATTAATTCTATTTTTTGTTTGCTTTCTTCTGTTATTTCAAGGTTTTCCTGAGGTATTGAAATAATTTTTGAAGTTGCTTCCTGAACAGGATTCTTTTTTATTGAAAGTGTTAACACAGAATTAAATAAAAGAAGCAAGGCTAATATAATCAGCATTATTTTTAATTGTTTATTTTTTCTTGCCATTTTATCTTTTATCTAGAACTCTTTTTGCGAGGCTGTTTTACGAGTAATTTGAGGTTTAAAAAGGTTATTGTGGAAGTGTTTTATTAATAATTTTCAGGCATTTTTCTGTTTAGTAATATATTTTATAG
>CAZWEB010000002.1:0-29513 GCA_964632115.1 Candidatus Woesearchaeota archaeon | reverse complement strand
AAGTGTTTTATTAATAATTTTCAGGCATTTTTCTGTTTAGTAATATATTTTATAGCCTAATAATATTTATAAGCGTAATTTTAATAAACAAATTAAGCAAAGATGATGTTTGAAAATAAAGTTTTAATTGTCGGATATGGCTCTGTATCAAAATGTACTCTGCCGATTTTGTTAGAGCACATAGAAATTCCGAGAAAAAACATAACTATAATTGATTTTGAAGACAAAACAAGAGATTTGAAAGACTGGACTTCTTCTGGAATAACTTTTAAAAGAAATAAAATAACTAAAAAAAATCTTAATCAGGTTTTATCTGAAAATCTTTCTAAAGGAGATTTGTTAATTGATTTGGCATGGAATATCGGGGCAAATGATATTCTAGGATGGTGCCATAGACATAATGTTTTGTATGCAAATACTTCTGTGGAACAGTGGAATCCTGCAGGTGCGGTTTTCACTGACAGCCCTTTTGAAAAATCATTGTATCATAGGCATATGCAGCTCAGAGAAATGAGCAAAAATTGGAAAAATTCATCAACAGCAATTGTTGAGCACGGGGCAAATCCTGGATTGATTTCGCATTTCACAAAACAGGCTTTAGTTGATATTTCTTATCAGTTAATTGAAGATGAAAAAATTTCAAGAGAAAAGGCGAGAAATCTTGAAGATTTAATTAAAAATAAAAAATTTGGAGAAGTTGCAATGAACTTAGGAGTTAAAGTTATACATTGCTCTGAAAGAGATACACAAATTTCAGACAAACCTAAAGAAGTTAATGAGTTTGTTGGCACATGGAGTATTGAAGGATTGAGAGAAGAAGGAACAGCTCCTGCTGAACTTGGCTGGGGAACTCATGAAAAAGAACTGCCCTCTTTGACGCATCTTCCCTCATATGGCCCTAAAAATCAGATATTTCTTGCTCAAATGGGGATTAATACATGGGTTAGAAGCTGGGTTCCTTGTCCTGGAGATAAAGAAGGTTATGAAATTGTTGGAATGGTAATAAGGCATGGAGAAGCATTTGGAATTTCAGACAGATTTACTGTGAAAGATAAAAAAGGAAAAGTGATTTACAGGCCAACTGTGAATTATGCATATCAGCCCTGCGATAATACAATTATGTCACTTCATGAATTAAGAAGCAGAAATTATGAAATGCAGCCAAAACTAAGAATCATGGGTGATGATGTTACAAAAGGAGAAGATATTCTTGGTGCATTAGTTATGGGACATAAATACAAATCCTGGTGGACTGGGAGCATTCTTGATATTAAGGAAGCAAGAAGACTTCTACCTGGACAGAATGCAACAACAATACAAGTTGCTCTTGGAGTTGTTTCTGCTGTAAAATATATGATTGAAAATCCAAGAGAAGGAATTTTATTGCCTGATGATTTGCCTCATGATTATGTTTTAGAAATTGCAAAACCTTATCTGGGAGAATTTGTTTCCCGGGCTTCTGACTGGACTCCTCTAAAAAACAGAAAAATATATTTTAAAGAAAATCCTCAAAGCAGAGCTGATAAAAAAAATATCTGGCAATTTAAAAATTTCCTCTTGGTGCCATAAAAAATAAAAAACAAGAAATAAAATGCAAAAACAATTTAAAATAAAACAAGCAACAGCAGAAGGATATTTATTAATTGGAAAATCAAAATATTATGGTTATGATATTGGCAATTTAAAAAGGTTATTTAAATTAAATTCAGAAGAAAGTAAAATCATTAGGGGTATTTGATGCGATGAATAAAAAACTTCTTGAAGATTTAGCAGAAGAGCACGGAACACCTTTGCTTGTTATTGACCATGCTCAAATAAAAAGAAATTATCATTCATTTATAAAACATCTTCCAAGAGTTCAGGCTTATTATGCAATTAAGGCGAATTCTGAACCTGAAGTTGTGAAAACAATGTTTAATCTTGGGGCAAGTTTTGATGTTGCTTCTCTTTCTGAATTCCAGCTTGTATTGGATATTGCAGAGCATCTTCTGCCTGGCGATATGCAAAATTTTATCTGGAATAACATAATCTATGCCAATACTATGAAACAACTCCATACATTGCATCAATTAAATCCTTACAGTCCTCTTGTCACTTATGATAGCCCTGGAGAACTTGAGAAAATAAAATTGCATTGTCCTGCAGCTGGCTTGATTTTAAGATTAGAAGTTCCTGATGAAGGTTCTATTGTTTCTCTGAAAGATAAGTTTGGTGTTGAAATAAAAAATGCAATACCTTTAATTGAAGAAACTTACAAAAAAGGATTGCATGTTGAGGGATTAAGTTTTCATGTTGGCAGCCAGTGCATTAATTTTAAAAATTATATAGATGCTCTCGATATTTGCGCAGGAATTTTTAAAGAAGCTGAGAAAAAGGGCATTGAGATTGGTGAAAAAGTAACTCATGGATTTCCTATTAAGCAGCTGGATATTGGCGGAGGTTTTCCAGCGAGATATGAGGGAGACGAGCCTCCTTTTGTTTCTCTTGCTGGAAAATTAAACAAGAAATTTGAATTATTTCCAGAAAAAGAATATGCTATTCTTGCTGAACCTGGGAGATTTATTGTTGCAAATTCGGCAGCAGTAGTCATGAGAATAATTGGAAAAACAACAAAAAGAGGAAAAATCAGATATCATGCTGATGATGGATTATATCACACATTTTCAGGAGTTATGTTTGACCATCAAAAACCAGTTATAAAATCATTTAAAGAAGGGAAAGAAGAATCCTGCGCGGTTTTTGGACCTACCTGCGACAGCCTGGACAAGATTACAGATGATGCACATCTTCCAAACAACTTAAAAGAAGGAGATTTGTTGTATGCAGAAAATATGGGTGCTTATACAAATGCTTCTTCAACATGGTTTAATGGATTTTCTCCTGCAAAGATTCTTCATATAAATAATTCTAAATTCAGGTGAATTTTTCTGTGCAGAAAATCCTAAATTTAACAGGGATTTTTTGACATCAAAAAGGTATTTAAATACAATATTTATTATCTTAGTATAAAGAGAGGAAAAGTAAGTTAATAAAATTTAAAAGAGGAAAAATAGAATAAAACTAATGGCAAGGAGAATGCCTTGCTAAATAAAATTTAAAAGAGGAAAAATAGAATAAAAAAGATGGTATGGTTGGAAGTTGAAACAAAGGTGAATGTTTATAATCCTAAAGCAATGAGAGCAAGGCTTCAGAAAATAGCAAGATTTGTGAAAAAAGAAACCAAAGGTGATGATTATTTTGCTGTAAGACTGAATAAAGGCATGAAATATCCAAAAAAGGCATTTAGAATAAGAAACAAGCCAGATGAAATTGAGATTAATTTTAAAAAATGGCTGAAGAGATACTGGAGCAAGGATATTGTTGTTAAACAGGAATTTGAGTTTAAGCTAAAAGGAAAAGCAGAAGTTGAAGATATGCTTGCTCTTTTCAGGGATTTGGGATTTGTTGAGTGGATGAAAAAAAGAAAATATTCCGAAGAATATGTTTTGAAAACAGACAAAAGAGTAATCATTGAAATGAACAGAGTTGAGCATCTTGGATGGTATCTTGAAATAGAGTATTTATGCCAGCCAAGTGAGATGCAGATTGCAAAAAAGAAAATCAGAAAAGTTCTAAAGCTTCTTGAGATAAATCCAGAGCATATTAATAATATTGGATACACAAGAATGCTTTGGGATCGGGGAATTAAGGATAAAAGGTATTTTATAAAATGAAGAATTGGATAAAATGGGGTGTTATAGGTGTTTTAATCATTCTAATAATTGTTGGGATAATTCTAGGATGCAAATTATATAGTGAAAGAATAAGGTTAAATGAGCATAATATTTATTCTTATAATATCCTAAATTGCATTAGTGAATGTCCTATTGAAATGAGTGATTATAATTATACAGTTATTGCAAGAAATTGTTCAATATATTGTCAAGATGAATTTAAAGAACCAGATTTTCCAGGCGAACTTCAAATGAAATATCAAGAGAAACTTCTTATTGCTTCTAGAGAAGTAAGTGACTGTTTACAGAAATTAGGAGTTTTTGGAGGAGAGACAATAGACTTTCAAAACTGTTTAAAAGAAACTCTTCCAGAATTAAAAGAAAAATATAATATTAAAATTTAAATCAAAGAAAATTCAAAAATAAAAAATGGTAAACTACATAACAAAAAAGAAAGGGGTTTTCTGGCCAAGTCCAGAAATGAAGAAAATTGCTTGGGTGAGTGATGCTAAGATTTACAAAGAAGCTGAGAAAAATCCTGTGGAGTTCTGGGAGAAACTTGCTCTTGAAGGATTGCAATGGGAAGAAAAATGGAAAAAAGCATATGAGGAAAAACTTCCATATTTCAAGTGGTTTGTTGGGGGAAAATTAAATTTTTCTGCAAATTGCATTGACAGGCATATTAAAGGAGGCCAGGGAAATCAAACTGCAATTGTTTTTGTTCCAGAGCCAATTGAGGAGAAAGTTCAAAGAATAACTTATCAAGAACTTTATGATAAAGTCAACAGATTTGCAAATGTTCTTAAGGGGTTGGGAGTAAAAAAAGGCGACAGAGTTGCTATCTATATGCCTTTGATTCCCGAAGCAGCAATTGCAATGCTGGCATGCACAAGAATTGGAGCAATACATTCGGTTGTATTTTCTGCATTTTCAGCAGATGCTCTGAAAGCAAGAATTGATGACGGGAAAGCAAAAGTTCTTGTGACAGCAGATGGATATTATCGTCGCGGGCAAAAAGAAAACTTACTTGACAAGGCAGAAGAAGCTGCAAAAAATACTTCTGTGAAAAAAATAATTGTTGCAAGACGACTTGGAGAAAAATTGAAAAAAGGACATTTAGATTTTAAAGAAGAAATTAAAAAAGCAAAACCTATTTGCAACCCAGAAATTATGAATTCTGAGGATATCATGTTTATTTTATATACAAGTGGGACGACAGGAAAACCAAAGGGAATTGTTCATGACACAGGAGGATATGCAACACAGGCTTACTGGACAACAAAATGGAATTTTAATTTGCATGAAAAAGATATAATGTGGTGCACTGCTGATATTGGTTGGATTACAGGACATACATATGCAATTTACGGGCCCTTGCTTGTCGGATCAACTAGTTTAATTTATGAAGGAAGCCCTGATTTTCCAGATATTGGAAGATGGTGGGACATAGTGGATGAGAATAAAGTTTCTGTTTTTTATACTGCTCCTACTGCAATAAGAATGTTTATGAGGGCTGAGGATAAATATCTCAAGAGCAAGAAACTTTCAAGTTTGAAGATTCTTGGAACAGTTGGAGAGCCAATTGATGAAGAGTCATGGATGTGGTATTTTAAGAATATTGGAAAATCAAGATGTCCTTTAATTGATACATGGTGGCAGACAGAAACAGGAGGCACTTTGATTAATGTTCTTCCTGGAATAGGGCCTTTTGTTCCTACTGTGGCAGGTGAATCTTTTCCAGGAACAAGACACAAGGTTGTTGATGACAATGGGAAAGATGTTAAAAAAGGAGAAACAGGAAATTTGGTGCAATGCTCGCCATTTGCACCAGGATTACTTCATGGTGTCTGGGAAAATCATGAAAAATATGTTGAAACTTACTGGAAAAAATTTAAAAAATTATATGACACAAGTGATGGAGCGTATGAGAATAAAGAGGGTTTGATAAGAATTACTGGAAGGACAGATGATGTTATGAAAGTGGCCGGGCATAGATTAGCGACTGCTGAACTTGAAAATGCAATTGATGAAAGTTCTTTAGTTGGAGAAGCTGCTGTTGTTCCTATTCCTGACAAAATTAAAGGACAGGTGCCTGTTGCATTTGTTGTTTTGAAAAAGCAGGTTTCTCCTGCTGAGTTTGAAAATCTTGAAAAAGATATTAAAAAACACGTTGATAAGAAAATAGGACCTACTGCGCGCCCTGCTAAAGTTTATTTTGTTGAAGATTTGCCAAAAACTCGTTCTGGGAAGATTATGAGAAGAATTCTGAAGAATTTGCTTGCTGGCGAGAAACCAGAGGGATTAATGACTCTGGTTAATCCTGAATGTGTTGAGAAGATTAAGGGGATGATTGAGAGTTCTGCGAAAACTCAATAAACCCGTATTAACCCCAGAGCAAGCTCTGGACACCGAACCACCACTTCTCCACAGATTGCGAGAGGGTATTACTATAAATAACGAGTGTATTCTATAGAACCATAATGTTTTTAAATTAATTATTATTAAGAAATTTATGAAAAAAACAACATTAGTAGGGATACTTGGATTAAGTATAATCCTAATTATACTGGCAAGTTTAATATCTGCAGATTCAGAACTTCCATCTGTAACAAAAGTTGAATACAACAAAATGCAGAATAAAACACTGAAGAGTGTTTCAGACATAGAACCAAGCGGAATTGGTGTAAGAAACATAAGTATTTTCTTTAATAAAAATATTAGTTTTGAAGAAAAAGATATAATTATTGAGAAAGTTAATTTCACCGAGGGCATAGAGTATAGAACAAGAATATATCCTGGGCTTATTGCATATAGTTCATATACAAAAGAAATGATTATTCAATTTGAGACATCAGAGATTATGAATACTTGGGTAAAAGTAACTTTAAAAGAGAATATTACAGATGATGAAGGAAATATGTTAGATGGTGATGCTTTTGGCTCTGGAAAGAATTATATATTCAATCAAAGCGACTTGCCTACAGGAGATGGAACAGAAGGGGGAGATGCTGTATTTTATGTTGGAAGTCTCAAAGGAGATATGAGGGGCGTTGGTTTTACTGGATTTAAGCCAGATGGAAAAATAAATGTCTGGGATATTAATGGATTTACTTCTGCTTATAATAATGGAAATTTAGATGCTGATATGAGGGGCGTTGGTTTTACTGGATTTAAGCCAGATGGAAAAATAGATGTCTGGGATATTAATGGATTTACTTCTGCTTATAGCACTGCAATTAATAATAATATTAGTTTAAGTTCTCTTCCTTAATTGTAAAATTCTGTTTCAAGCATAAATTTAAATATCTCTAAACTTTTCTTTAAAAATAAAAGATAAATGAGGTAAAACTAAAAGATAAATGCAAAAACAACTTAAACCAATGCAGATAATAATAACTGTAAAAGATTTATTAGTTAATATTTCAAAATATTCTGGTTATGGTATTGTTAATCCGGCAGGGTTATGTAAATTAAATATAAGGGGTATATGATGAAACTAAACATTATAATCGGTGGGAAAGCAGGGCAGGGAATTAATAAGATTTCTGAAATTGTTTCGAGAATTTTAATTAAGCAAGGATATTTTACATTTAATTACAGAGAGTATCCTAGCTTGATTCGTGGAGGGCATAATTTTAATATACTTTCTATATCTGACAAGAAAATTGGAAGTTCAGAGAGCAAAATAGATGGAATTATTGCTATGGACGAGCGAACAATTCCTCTTCATGAAAAGGAACTAAAAAAAGATGCTTTTAAAATAAGTTTTGAGAAATTTCAAGAGCTCGGGAGAAATTTAAATGTGGCACAAGCAGGAGCTTTAATAAAAATACTCGGGATTTCAAAAGATGATTTAATTAAAGAGATAAAAGAACAATTAAATTTTCCAGAGTCAATTAAAGCAGCTGAAATTGGATATGAAAGCGAGAGAGAAAGATACTCATTAAAAAAATTAAACAATAAGATTACAATTATAAATGGGAACATTGGTGTAAGTGAGGGAGCAGTTAATTCTGGGATTAATTTGTATATTGGTTATCCAATGACTCCTGCTACTGGTGTTTTAAATGAATTAGCAGGAAGACAATTGGAAAATAAAAATAAGCAGTTTATGGTTTTTCAGGAAGAAAATGAAATTGCTGTTGCAAATTCTGCTCTTGGAGCAAGTTTTACAGGTGCAAAAGTTATGATTGGCTCAAGTGGTGGGGGATTTGATTTAATGACAGAGGCTTTAAGTTTTTCAGGACAGAGTGAAATTCCTCTTGTGGTTTATTTAGCTGCGCGTCCTGGGCCTGGAACCGGGGTTCCTACTTACACTACTCAGGGAGATTTAGATATAGCTCTTAGAGCAGGACACGGGGAGTTTCCCCGCATTGTAATTGCGCCAGGAGACCCAATTGAATGCATTGAAAAAACAAATGAAGCTTTTTATTTATCTGAAAAGTTTAACACACTCTCGATAATTTTAAGTGACAAGCATTTAGCAGAGAGTGAATTTTCATCAGACAGAAAACCAAATAAAATTTTAAAAGTAGATGTAAAAAGAAAAGTGCCTGGAGAAGCAATTGTCAAGGCAAGTTCATATGAGCATGATAAATTTGGCAATACAACCGAGAGCGCTGAAATAACCAAAACAAATGCAGAAGCAAGAATTGAAAAATATAAAAAAATAAAGCAAGAATCTGAAAAATTTCAGATGATTAAGATTTTTGGAAAAAAAGAAAGCAAAAATCTTGTAATTGGATGGGGAAGCACTAAAACAGCTATACTCGATGCAATTGGTGTTGACTCTGGCGAGAAAGATTTGCTTGATGCAAAATTTTTGCAGGTTCTTTATCTTAAACCCATGAGCAACAAGATAAAAGAAGAAATGCAAAAAGCAAAAAATATTATCCTTGTTGAAAATAATCTCACAGGACAATTAGGAAGATTACTCAGAGAGAAAACAGGAATTTCAATTCCTGCTGAAAACAGGATTTTAAGATATGACTCAAGACCATTTTTAAGCGACGAGCTTAAAAATGAAATTAAGAGGAGGCTGAAATAGAATATAGGAAAATGACAATTCAAAAAAATCCAGATATAAAAAATTCAAAATTCCGCAGTGATAAGTTGCGGAAGAGGAATGGTAAACATATTAAATCTTTGCGGACTCTATGTTATGATAATGCTGAAAGATTATATAAATCTTCTGGTTGGGATGCAATGCCGGAGTTGAGGAATGGTAAACTCGCCAGTTTGATAAACTGGGAATCTTTGCGGATTCTGCGGGTTCGAGATATTCGTTTTACGAAAATCCCGTCTCCGGCGCACTGACTCAAAATAAAAATCAAGAAAAAATGCAAAAACAATTCAAATATGCATCAAAGAGAAAGAATTTGCTAATCAGAAATTCAAAATATTATATTTATGATATTGGTAATTCAACAGGATTATGTAAATTAAATATCAGGACTTGTTTCCTAAACTAAAATGACAAGCAAAGAAAAACTCAACACAAAAAACCAGAGCACATGGTGTCCAGGATGTTCTAATCACATGATACTTGAAAGTGTGAAAAGAGCAATTGCTGGTTTAATTGACAAAAAACAATACAAGCAGGAAGATTTTGCAATGGTAACTGGAATTGGATGTCATGCTAAAATTTTTGATTACTTAAATATCTCGGGAATTTATGGTTTGCATGGAAGAGTTATTCCTACTAGTTTAGGTGTAAAACTTGGAAATCCTAATTTAAAGGTAATTGGTTTTGCAGGTGATGGGGATACATATGCAGAAGGCATGGCTCATTTTATACACAATTTTAGGTATAATGCAGATATGACTCTTGTTGTTCATGATAATCAAAGCTTCTCGCTAACAACAGGACAGCCAACACCAACATCTCAACAAGGTTACAAGGCTAAGTCAGAACCATTAGGAGAATTTAACAAGCCATTTAATCCAATAAAACTTGCACTAGCCGCAGGAGCAACTTTCATAGCTCGGGCAAATGCCAAAGATATTGCTCATACAGCTGAAATTATTGAAAAAGCAATTCAGCATAAAGGTTTCTCGTTTGTTGAAATTATACAGGACTGCTTGATTTTTAATTTAGATGCAAATAACAAAGATAAGCAGATGTATAAAATTCCCAATAATAAAGATAAAAAGAAAGCAGAACAGATTGCAGATGAATTTGATTATAACAGCAAAAGTGGAAAAATACCAATTGGAATTTTATATGAAACTCGCGAGCCAACACTTGAGGAAAAATGGCCTCAGCTTTCTGAGTTGATGAAAAAAGGAAAAGGATGGAAATAGGCTAGGAGATAAAATTAAAAATAGTGCAATTGTAGTTACTTTATGAAAAGAGGAGTAGATTTAGTAATTTTTGTGCTTTATATAATGATTTTCTTAGTTTTTGCAGCTATTATCTATGTATTATTTTCTCCTTCTAAAATCAATGAGGAATCAATTAACAATCATCTTAATACAACTTTTTTTGCCTCAATGATAAATCTCTCTGAAAATAATTTTCAGGTGTCAATTGCTTCTCTGTCAAATGAAGCTCTTTATGGAAATTATCTTATTAAAATAATATTCACTAATGGAACAAGCACCTGGGAATATATTAATCAAACTATTTTTACAAGTCAATCAAATATTTCTGTATATTACTTTTCAAAACAAGATATTGGTTTTATTCCTACTGGATTTGATATTTATCCTATAATAATTGACGAAGAAGGAAAAGAGGTTATTGGAAAAAAATCATCAGGAGAAATTCATTTTTCCGGCAGTAATCCTAGCCCTACAACAAATACTGGAAGCAGTGGAGGGGGGGGAGGAGGTTCTGGTGGAGGAGGAAGCGGAGGCGGCTCGGGCTTTGTTGGATGTGCTAACTGCCCAAGAGGCAATTCCTGGTGTAATAATTCTGATATTAATAGAGATGGAAAAGTAGATACAAATGATTCTGATGTTCTGGGCTGGTGGTTTTTATTTTACAGGGAAGAAACTTGTTTAGCAGAAAATACATGGTGTAATAATTCTGATATTAATAGAGATGGAAAAGTAGATACAAATGATTATGACGCTCTGGACAGGTGGTCTTTATTTAATAAAGGAAAAAATTGTTCTGTGTCATTAAACTATTGCATTGGTGGGACGTGTTCAGAATGCCTAATGGATTCAGACTGCTTGACTGGGCAAATATGCATTAATAATCAATGCATTGAGCCTCTAAGCAATCGTAGAGATTCTGATTCAGATGGATATAATGTTTCCTGCCTGAATTGCGGACTTCTTGACTGCGATGATTCTAATAGATATATTTATCCCGGAGCAGTTGAAATGTGCAATTTAAAAGATGATAATTGCAATGGGCAAACTGATGAAAACTGCCATGTTTGCTATTGTGGAGACTTAACTAATGATGGGCTTGTAAATGCTTGGGACATGAGCATTTTATTTAATAGAATAGTAAATAGTCTAGGGACTGACAATTGTTCTCTTTTTAATGAACCTATATGGTGCAATAATTCTGATTTAAATCATGATGGCAATGCAGATAATCTTGATTTTCAATGCATGATTGAAAAAAATCCAGGAGAACTTTGGGATATGAATGTTCTTTGCTCAACCTGCAGTGAAGGGGATTCTATTCCTTGCTACATATATATCAATCAAACTTGCAGGGGGGGAAAAAGAGAATGCGCAGATGGAAAATTTGGAGAATGCCTGTCAAGCCCACCAAATTATGAGAATATCTGCGATTATATAGATAATGATTGTGATGGAGAAATTGACGAAGGAATGGGATACACATGCAGAGATTATATTGATAACTGCAGGCAATATCATTCTTGCGAGCCGTGCCCTGTTGCTCCAATTGAAGTTTGCGATGATTTGGACAATGATTGTGATGGAGAAATTGATGAGTCTTGTTTGTCATGGAAAAAAGTGAATAATGGCAATTCTATAGGGAGTTATGAGAATGTTGTTGAATCTGCATCTATAGACAGCATATCAACCAATGAGGATTTGATTTATTTTTTTAATTCTCAGACTATTGGAAAAGTTATGGGGAATCTCAATAATAATAGGGTTTGGGAAATATGGACTGAAACTGGATGGAGTAATTCTCCTGATGCGATTCCAAAGCCAGTTTCTATTTCTGACTATATTGGAGATATGGAAATATTTGAAAATATTGGAACTCTTTTTGGGATATATTCTGCTTATGGAAAAGCAGGCTTAAAGATATTGGATATTCATGGAGGACAATTTCATTTTCTATTTGATGGAAATAACTGGCTTAAATGGAAAGGCAATAATCAATATTCAACTCATGAATCTTTAACATTATTATATTCCTGGAATGGAATAGATATGAATTTTGCGTACAATGGAGACACTGGAATTGGTGTTGGCAGTTATGGCTATTCATTAGGGGGAGATGGTGCAAGATTAACTGCTGTAAAGTTTTATAAAAATCAGTCAGAATGGAAACTTTGGAATGGAAGCGGATGGGGTGCGCTCAATACTAATTATAATTCTTATATTCCTGTACCTGCACCTGCTGAAGTACATAATATGCCCTCTTTTTACAGTCCAAAAATAACTTATCTTGGAGAAGGAATTTATTTTTTGACATTTTTGTATAATAAAAGCATTGTGGGAGCTATTTATAATGATAATACTCAAAAGTGGAAATGGTGGAATAATGGCTGGCAGGATGAAGGAAATTTTAGTTATTCTGATTTTAGTAATATTAATCCTGATTCAATAATCTCGGTTTCTAATTTAAATCCTATTTTAGTAGATCATACTCTTTTTATATTTTTTAAAAGAGATTATGGTTCTTATAACTCTGAACTCCTTGAGATAAGATATAATATCACTTCTGGCAATTGGAATACTGAGAGCATTACTAATGATTCAGACATAAGTCACTTTTTATTTAAAGAAGATGAAAGAGGGAATATATGGCTTTTCTTCCTTAAAAGACCAGGAGATATTAATCTCGGGATTAACCGCAATGCAATATGGAGTGAGATTTATTCTATGAAAAGAGATTACAATGGATGGGGCGAGCCACAAAGAATCTATGCTTCTTTAAAAAGAATTCCTAATTTAAATGGAATTAGTTTTATAAATAACTCTCCGTTAGTTTTTTTTACAGAAGAATCAAAACTTTATGGAATTTCTGATTATAGTTCTAATTTAATGGAAAATGAAAAAATTATAAACAGAACTCAGATGCCTCAACCAATTAGTCTTGATACCAACAAAATTGAATTTACAGGAAATTTCACAGACTATTCTAATGGAATGGATTATGGAGAGTCTAGTTCAGGAAATCCTGCAATTGATAGCAAAGGAATTCTTTATTCACCACATGTGAGGGTTTGCAATGTTGCAATATTTAATTTATCTAATTACAGCCAAAATAATTTTTGGGGAGGTTTTTGGGATTATTTTCTATTTCCAAGTTCTGTTGCTGTTGACAATAGCAAGGGAATTATTTACATTAGTGACTATTTAACTCCTGGGGGTGCAGGAGGAGTTTATGGAGGAAGAATACAGGTTTGGAATACAAGTCTAAGTAACCAAACATTATGGTCTAAAAGATATGGAGGAAGACAAGGATGGGCTATTCCTGAAAAAGTAAATCCAAAGATTGTTTATAGTAGTTTTAAGTTTCTAAGTGACTTGGCTGTTGATGAAACCAATGAATTTTTATATGCTTCTGATTCTATGAACAACAGAATACAGAAATTTGATGCAAGCAGTCCTTGGAACTTGAGAAAAATTTCAGATATTGGAAGCGAAGGAGAAAGTAATGGAGAATTTTCATTTCCTCAAGGGATTGATGTTGATGAAGAGGGAAATTTGTATGTGGTTGATACTGGAAATTATAGAATAGAAAAATTTGACAAGGATGGGAATTTTATTTTAAGTTTCGGCAGTCTTGGCTGGGAAGAGGGGAATTTTATACAACCTTATGGAATTTCTGCGGATCCTTACTATAATTTAGTTTATGTTTCAGATCCTGTAAAAAAAGAAGTGCAGATATTTTCTAAGAATGGAGAATTTATTTATAGATGGAATAAATGGGGAATTTTAGATTTCTCTTCTCTTTCGGGATTAGTGGCTGATGGGAAAGGGAATCTTTATGTTGCATCAGAATACTCTTATATTGGCAAGATTTTAAAATTTAGCATAATCTCCCCTGAGATTGACACAAATCATGATAAGATTCCTGACTCCTTACAGGAACCCCAAGGGATTAATTTAATTACTGGAAGAGTTGTTGAGGAAATAAAAAATATAGGTGGTTTCCTGCAAAAATTATTAAAATTTTTTAAGAGAGAATAAAATATTTTTAATAAAAAGAAGAGCAGAATTTAAATAGATGAGTTGGTATTATAATAAAAAGAGGTACAATGAAAAAAAACAATATTCAGGAAATTGAAGAGAAACTGAAAAAAGGAGAAAAGATGGTGGCAATGCTTGCTCCGAGTTTTGCTGCTGAATTTAATTATCCCTCTATTATTTTTAAGCTGAAAAAACTTGGCTTTGATAATGTTGTTGAGCTGACTTTTGGGGCAAAAATGATTAACAGAGAATATCACAAGCAACTAAAAAACACAAAAAAACTTTTAATATCATCTGCTTGCCCGGGAGTTGTTCTTTTTGTCAAAAATGAGTTCCCACAGTATAAAAAGAGTTTAATTCTTGTTGACAGCCCAATGACTGCTATGGGAAAAATCTGCAGAAGATATTATCCAAAACACAAAATAGTTTTTATTTCTCCGTGCCATAATAAGAAAATTGAGGCTGAGAATTCAAAAAATGTAGACTATGTTATTGATTACATTCAACTTAGAGAATTGTTTGAGAAGCACAGAATTAAAGGCCCTCTTTTGTTCTCAAAGGAAAAAATCCAGTTTGACAAGTTTTACAATGACTATACTAAAATTTTCCCGGTATCAGGGGGCTTGTCAAAAACCGCGCATCTTAAAGGGGTTATAAAGCATGAACAGTGCAAGGTAATAGATGGAATCAAAGAAATCCAGAAGTTTCTAAAAAATCCTGATAAAAACATAAAATTCCTGGATGCATTATTCTGTGTTGGCGGGTGCATAGGCGGGCCCTGCACTAACCAAAAAATCTCTGTAGAAAAGAAAAGAAAAAAGGTTCTTAATTATCTTAAAAAAGCAAAAGAAGAAGATATTCCTGAAAATAGAAAAGGGCTGATTAAAAAAGCAAATGAAATTAATTTTTGCGAGAATACTCTTGTTAGTTCAAAAACTAAGCCAGAATAATTAAAACTGCTCCTAAAATCATTATTACTGTCGCTATTGCTCTTCTTAATAAATTATGTTCTTTGAATAAAGTTCCTCCTGCCAGAACTGCAAAAAACACAGAAATTCTTTTTATTGACAATACTAAAGCGACACTTCCTATTTTTACTGCCTGTATCTGCGAATATCTGTAAATTATTGTAAAAATAGCTAGAATAATAATCCATGTCCAGGAATTTTTAAATGTAAAACCAAGTTCTTTGGTTTTTCTTGAAGAAACCACAATTAAAATAAATATAAAAGCCAAAAATAAATGCTGAAACCCTATAAAAGCATTGACAGGCAGGTTGAAATTCTTTAAAAGAGATTTATCAAGAATTGAGGTTATTGTGAATAATATTAATGCAAAAATTATATAATGATTTCCTTTTGTTTTAATAAAGATTTTCCATGGAGACATGAGTTTATATTTTGATTTTATCTGCAGGACATAGGTTCCTGCCAACAGCAGAAACATTCCCGAAATTTCCAGGACTGTTAAAGATTCTCCCAAAGTTATAAAAGCAAAAAGAGCAACAAGTCCTGGAGTTAAAACAAGCAGGGGAAGAGCCTTGCTGATTTCCAGATTTTTAATTCCAAGCATAACACATAAAAAAGCAAGAGCCTCTAAAGTTGATTTAAAAAATAAAACAGTGAGCCCTGAGAAAGTTAAACTTCCAAAATCTATGAAAAAGAAAAAAGGAACAGCGAGAATCAGGTTAAATAAAGCAAGAACTGCGGAAAAAGAAAGTGCTTTTTCCTTAAACAGGACTTTTTTTTCAACAAGCGAAGCTGATGCTGAGAAAAATGCTGAAATCAAGGCTAAAAAGTACCATTGAATCATTTTAATAAAATATCATGATGAATTTTCATCTCATTCTCTTAAATCCATCTCCTTACTTTTTTCTTATAAGCAAGATATCTTTTTCCGAATTTTTTCTCTAAATTTTCTTCTTCAAAAGGAATATTTAGTTCATGAAGCAAAATAATAAATAAAGATGGGATAAGAAAAGTAATCAATGAACCTAAAAATACTGCTTCTCCAAATAAAGCTATTGCCATTCCAAGATAATTGGGATTTCTGCTAAATTTAAAGAGCTTGGAAGTAATTAATTTTTTTGGCATCTCCTTGGCTGAAATTGAAGTGCCTATTTTTCTAAAATAGATTCCCAACCAAATATTTGGTATCCACCCGAGAATAAACAATAAAACCCCAATGTATCTATATGGAAAGAAGATTACCTGTTTAATCGGCATAAAATAATGTAATATTATATTAATTAGGATAATTAGCATAAAATAATTAGCAGCATCAATTATTAACTTTTTCATCTCAGCGCCTCTTTAATTTTTATTATAAACTCATGGGCATCTTTAAGAATTTCTTTGTCAATGGCTTCAAAAATAATCTCATCGTCTACCTTGCCATACTCGTGCGTAAGAATATTTCTCATTCCTTTTGCTTGTTTTAATTTCTCAGCTAATTCTTTTGAGATTATTGACTTTTCTAATAGGATTTCAAAAGCTCGTATGTCTTCTTTGGGGATAGGAAGTCTTTTTTCTTTTATTATAAGGATAGCTAAATCATTTACCCCCTCAATAATTTTTTCTAAAGCTCTTTCACAAGCAAGTTTTCTCATAAGATTATTTGCATATTCTTCAAAGTTCAAAGGAGCCACTTCTTCTAATTCTGAACAATACTCTTCAATCTCTTTTATTTTTTCATTTAATCTGCTCATTTTGATAAATAATTCTGCCTTTATTCAAGATTTCTTTTTTTATTTTTTCTGGCAGGATATTATAAACCTGAATATCCATTTTATCTGAGACGTCTCCTATAATTTTTAATCTAAATTTAATTGCCTCTTTATTATCAATCTTGTCAAATTCTACAGCAATATCAACATCAGATAAAAAGGTAAGTTTATTTTCAGCTGCAGAACCAAATAAAAATATTTTTTTAATTTTTTTATTCCATAGGCTTTCAAGAATAACTCTTTTTGCCTCTTCAATCAAAAATTTTATTTCTTGTGCTTTTTTTAAGCTAAATTCTTCTTTGAAATCTGATATTTTCTTTATAATCTCAAATTTTGGACGTATATCTCTTGAAAGTCTTGTTTTTTCAGAAGGAGAAAGATTTATTCCAAGGAGTTGTTTTTCCATAATTTTTAGCTCTTGCTGCCCGAATATTCTTCTCATTTCTTTATCATGTTTAATTAGCTGCAACAAGCTCATTTTTTACCTTAAACTCACTTTAAATTTAGTTTATCACTATTATGATTATTATTATCACTATGATGATATATTTAAATCTTTTGCTTAGAAGAATTTTATTGTAGGCGCTTTCTATTTCTCCACTTCACTTGTTCTCTTAAATCCCAAGCCAAGATGTTTTAATAAATCCAGTGTTTTTTGTCGTTCTTCTGATTTGCCAAGTCCTTTCCAGTCAAGCAAAATAGTGTCAACATTTTCTTCTGTTTTTTCAATTGCCTGTTTTATTATTGGTTCTGTTAATGGTAGGGAATACTCAGGAATTACATGCCCCATTGCATAATCTGAACCTAGTTGAATTTTATTAAAGTTTGGGCAGTAATGCGGGCCTCCTAGCCCAATTGCAACTTTATGTCCATTATATTTTTTTTGATAATTTTGCAAATCAGAAATTGTTTTTGCAATTATTTTTCCTGCTTTTTCATCTTGCCATTGTTCTTCACCTGAACCAATTTCAATAAAACAGCATGGTTTCTCAAGATAAGGGCCGTGATGAGTGCATTCTAAAGTTACTTGATAATCAGAGCCTGCTTGGGTTGCATTTTTATTTAATTGCTGAAATAAAAATTTTAAAATTAATGCAGATGTTGGACAAACTTTAGATTCTTTTCCTCCAAAATCAGCATTTCTCCAGTTTCCCGGCGCATGCAGGCTCAGAGTCTTCCTAGTTTCTCGGGATTTATGTTTTGTTGCAAAAACCAGGAAATCTGAATTTCTAAGTTCAGGCATTTTATCCACGCGTTCTGCATTTATTGAGTCTTTAAATAATTTAATTCTCGGTATCTGTGGAAGAAAGAAAGATTTTAATTGCTTGGCTATGTTCATTCCTGCTGTGTCTTTTCTTGAGTAAAGAACTGCGAATCTCATTTTGTTAATAAAAAGAATTAATACTTAAAATTATGCTACTTGGGCATCAAAGTGCAAATCCCTTGCTCTTCGAAGTTCTTCAACATCTTTTCTATCTCTTTCTTTAAAAAATCTGTTATAGGCTCTGTAAACTTCCTTTCTATTTGGTTTTGTTGCTCCTTCAGCATATAATTCCAATGTTCTTATCAGGGTTTGTTCATCTATTTCTGCTGCTCTTCTCATTCTAGAAAAAGCATCATAGACCTCTCGATTAAATAAATAGGGAATTTGTTTATTTTTTTCTCTTAATACATCTTCAAAGGTTCTCATAAAAAAGTTAAAACAAGGGACTTAATAAATATTTGTATGTTTCAATTTGTTTATCAATCCCCCCAACACCGACAAGATTACAACCAATATAATGCATACCAAACCCCCTTCCTCCAAGTGCCCACGATATTCACTCTTGCAAAATCTTTTCCCTTATTTCTTTGGGGTTCATAATATTTAAAAACCAATGAGGGTTATACAAATTATGTTGCTTATTATTCATCTACTTGTTGGAGCTGTAATTGGAAAATATGTGAATAATCTCGGGCTGATAATCTTGCTTGCTCTTGCTTCTCATTATATTCTTGATATTATTCCACATTACAAGATGACTCCCCTTCCAAGATATCTTAAAGAAGGATTTAACGGAACAACGTTTAAGGGTTTGTTAGTAAGGGCAGTAGAGCCTGTTTTTGGATTAATTTTATTTGGAATTGTTGTTTATTTAAATAAAGAAAAAGCAGTTCCTATGTTAACTGCAGGTTTTTTTGCTTTTTTTCCAGATTTAATTAATTTTATTGGATGGAAGTATAGCAGTTTATCTGGGATAAGAAAACTGGTTCCATATCCTGGAAATTTGTTTTATCATGAAGCAAAATCTAAAATTATTGGAATTGGAACGCATATAATTCTTGGAATTGCAGCACTTGTTGCGATATTTATTAAATTAAAGCCAAATACTTAAAAACCATAATCGGTTAAGTAAGTTATGATATCAAACTTGCTTTATGTGTTCATACTTGTACTGGCTTTCCCAGTAGGATATTTATTGGCTTGGCTTGCAAAAGATGAGCTTGTTGCAGGAAGAAGGTGGTTTATTTTAATTGCAATAATTTCTGTAATTGCACAGATTCCTGTGGCATTATTTATTGAAACAAAACTGCCTGCTGTATTGACTTTATTATTTCTTGCAATAATTTGCCTTGTTGCTGTGTGGAAAAGCAAGGATAAGAAATGGGTTGGGAAGAAAAAATAACATGGTATTTTACTTAATTGGGCTTGGATTGAACCTGAAATCTTTATCAGTCGAAGCTTTGGAAGTTTTGAAGAAATGCAACCGAGTTTATCTTGAGAGTTATACTGTTGATTTTCCATATTCTATAAAAGATATTGAAAAAGTTATTGGAAAAAAAATTGAAGAACTTGGAAGAGAAGAAGTAGAAAATGAAGGGTTTATTGATTCTGCAAAAAAAGAGAATATTGCTTTACTTGTTTATGGTAATCCACTTAGTGCAACTACGCATATTTCCTTGATTTTAAAGTGCAAAAAAGAGGGAATTGACTATAAGGTTTTGCATAATGCCAGTATTCTTGATGCAATTGCTGAAACTGGATTGCAACTTTATAAATTTGGAAAAACAGCAAGTATGCCTGCATGGAAAGAAAGTTATAAGTCTAATAGTTTTATCGAAGTAATTAAGGAAAATCTTAAAATTAAGGCACATACCCTTTTGCTTGTAGACATTGGTTTGTCAAGTGAAAATGCTCTTGAACAATTTGAACAAGTTTGTAAAAAGAGAAATATGAATCTTGGAAAGATTATAATTTGTTCGCAAATTGGAGTAGACAGCAAAATTTATTATGATACTCTTGAAAAACTAAAGAAAAAGAAGATAAAAATGCCATTTTGCATTATTATTCCAAGTGAAATGCATTTTCTTGAGAAAGAAGCATTGGAAATGTTGAAAGAAAAGTAAGTTAAAAGAGGCGAAAAAATGAAAAAAGAGGAATTTGAATTAACAAAACAAGAACTAAAAATCCTGAAGAAACTGAATACTGAGAAAAAAATTCAGGATTTTTTAAATAAGCTTAGAATAAATTTTGAACCAGAAGGAGATACTTGCTTGTCTCCGCGAAGAGTGCTTCGAGAGAGAAGGGCTCACTGTATTGAAGGAGCCTTATTTGCTTGCTTATGTTTTAAATTAGCCGGGGAAAAAGCATGGTTAGTTGATTTGAAGACAACACGCGATGATTTTGAGCATGTTTTGTGTGTTTTCAAGAAACATGGAAAATGGGGAGCCGTAGCAAAAACAAATCATGCTGTTCTTCGTTATCGTGAACCTGTTTATAATTCAATTCGCGAACTTGTTATGTCCCTGTTTCATGAGTATTTTACAGATAAAGGGAAAAAAACATTAAGAAGCTATTCTGTTCCTATTGATATTTTCAAGAACCAGGGTACTGGGTGGATAACAAGCGAGGACAACCTATGGGAAATTCATGATTATCTTGACAAGGTGGAGCATTTTAAGATTTTAACAAGAAAGCAAATAGCAGGATTGAGGAAAGCTGATAAGGTTGAGATTCAAGCTGGGAAGATTGTAGAATGGGAGAAAAAACGATGAAAAAAACATATAGAATAGAAGATGCATGGAGATTTATAAAAGATTGTACTATAGATTTAATACTTTATGGCATATTGGGTTTTTTAGCTTATAGGCTGCTTACATTTGTAGATAATGAGTTCATATATGATCATAGAATTCAGTCTTCTAAACAAGTTAGGGAAATAACAAAAAAATATGCTATTAGGGAAAAAGGAAAGAAGGATTTTGCAGTCTTGGTTTCTGGAAGCGGTGCAACTGTAAGCAAAATAATGGGCATGCATACAAACCTGGAAAAAGCATATTATGCTCTAAGAAAAAGAGGGTATCATGAAAATAAGATTATTATCCTCTCTAATACCCTGCCCTATGGCAGAGAAGTAAATTCTGGGATTACTGGTAGACCAACACCCCTTAATTTTTACAAATCTCTTGATTTTATTCTTAAAAATTCTGGCAAAGATGATTCTTTAACTGTTTATTTCACTGGACACGGAAAAAGAAAAAGAAGGCATAGTTTTTTGGTGATGTGCAACAGCCGGATAAGCGAAGATGAATTTTATGAGTCTATAAAAATGTTCAAAGGTAAAAAAATATTAATTTTTGATCAGTGCTACTCTGGAGGTTTTCTAAAGAGACTTAATAAACTTCCCAATATCGCAATAATGGCTTCTACAAAAGAGAATCTCATGGCTGCAAATGTACCTGATGTTGAAAGAATATTCTGGAAAGCTGTTGGAAACGGGGAAGAATCAACCAGAGCATATCATAATGCAGTAAAACAAGCAGGTTTAGGACACAGGCTAGTTATAAACATAATAAAAATTGCAACTCTTGGAAATGTGAATAATTATTACTTCTCTTTTAAAAATGGTAATGTGGATATTGCAAAACCAGAAAGAAAAAATTTAAACGAGGAAAAAGAAGATATAGAACTGGTAAAGGAGAATTCTGGAATTGCCCAGAGAACTTTGAATTTCTTTATTTTTCTGTTTATATTAATGTTAATATTCATAGTAAAATACTATGCCCCTCTGAGCAGTAAATTACCTGGATTTGAAAATATAATATATATCTTTCCGGTAATGCTTATGATTTATGCAATAGCCTACATAAAAATAACCTTTAATAAATAACAAGAGAAGATTTAAATACAGTTACAACTCGTAAAATTTATGAATAATACTGATATTCCCAGAATAACTTCTGAAGAATTCTTCAGTCTGGCTCTGGAAGAAGCAAATAAATACCAGGATACTGGAATAAATCCAGCATTCCCTGAGCCTGAGAAAAGGCTTGATTTAATTTCATATACTGATTTAGGAGAATATATTTTGCCTGAGAAAAGACCATGCGAAGTTGTAAGCTATTCAATTCATAGAGACCTGCCAAAATCTTGCTTGCTTAACAGAAATGATGACTGGATTGATATTGCAGTAGAAAGAAAGAGATTTCCATTTGGAGAAGGAAAAATTCTCTTAAGGCCTCCACATGGAGTTTTAAGATATAGAATAAAAAGTTTAATGGAAGAGAGGGGTTATCCTGAAGCTTGTTTAGAATTTAATCTTGATGATGGGGGAGAAATTGTGGGGGACCATATCACTACAATCAGCTCAATGAATTTCCCAGGACTGGCAAAAATTATTGCAGATGAACATTTTTATTTTTTGAATAAAGAAAAAAATTATCCAAATATGGAGAGAGCAACATTAGAACAATCAGTGAAAACATTTTTTCATGATATTTATCACTTCTTCCGTGAACTAGATGCAAGGGAAAGAGAGAGTAGGATGACAATAAAAAAAAGGCTAAAGAAATAATGTTATGCTAAGAAATAAGTTCTGACTCTCATGCTAAAAAACAAGTAGAGCACCATAAATAAATGCAGTGAAATATGAAGTATTCCTCCAAAAATATCGCCTTCAAACAGGAATTGTACCCCGAGACATATTTCAATTATAGAAAAGAGTATGGCTATTATTCTTGCAAAGTTTATTCCCCTCAGTAAACCAAACCCTATAACGAAAAATAATGCAGAACTGAGAATTGCAAGAGAGCTTACTAAGATTTGATGATTCTGAAGTGAGTATGATAAAATTGGAAAGCAGGGCACAAGTAATTTATCTGACATTTGTGCAACATTAGAAAAGACAGAATCTGAAAGCATATCAGGGCTTGCAGCCATTATATTCCCAAAATAAAGCAAGGCATTGGAAAAAAGAAAACCAAAAGCAAAATAGAAAAGAGTGCATGCAAAATAGAAAAGAGCTACTAAGTAGATTATAAATGGAATCCTTGCTTTTTTTAACTGGCTCTCTTTTTTCATTAGGTTTATTCATTAGAAATAATATTTAAAGAAGTGTATACTAGAAAGATATTATTTAAAAAGCATAATTAGACTAAATGCATCTTTTGAAGGAGCATATATCAAAAAGATATTATTTAAAAAGCATAATTAGACTAAATGCATCTGAATTTGGTTTCATAATCCAAACACATACCATGGGGGAACTTCTGGTATTCATAGAGATTTATAGGAATATTAATATTAACCAACTGAAAAATGCATTTTTGGAGTTTCTTTTCTATGCTCTTGCTTGGCTTAATTTTTTCCTTGAGTTGAATTTCAAGAGTCTTGCCAAGCCGAAAATATCCTGTTATTGAATTTGCTACTGAAAAATCTCTGTAAATTGCTTCTTTTATTTCTTCAGGAGTTATTTTTTTTCTGTTAAATAAGATGAATTTCCTACATCTTCCTGAAATTGCTGCTATTGGCAGCTTTAATTCAGGAACTAATTCTGGATAGCCATTTTTTATAAGAATCTTTCTTATCTCATCATAACTGAATAATTTACCTTTGTCTTGCGAGTTATATCTTATCAGGGGCATCTTTGTATTCTTGTCAAGATTAGAAAAAACCATCTCACCAAAGCCATTTTCATCCTGATTAACTATCTCCAAAAAAGTCCTATTAATGTGGTGGTACATCAGTTCTGGGCAGGCTTCTGTGGTTTTCCCAAATAAATCATGCCTTAATTTTTCATTTTTTTGAGCAATATCTCTTATTTTAGATAAATTTTTAGAGTCATTGAACAAATTTAGGCCAAATTCTGTCATGCCCATGGTATTTCTTATCTGGCTTTCCTTGTTTAGGAAGGATTTCAGGTAATTTACAAGACTATTTGAAAACCAGTCTTCTCCTATTGCAAATGAAACCTTAATTGATTTCCAATTTAATCCTAATTCAATTCCTTCTTCCAGAACCTTTTTGGCAAAGTGGGGATCTGAAATTATAATTATATGCTCGAACTTTTCATGAAATGCCTTGACAAAAGCAATAACCATATCAGACCTGACACTTGTCTTTAGAATTGGATAAGAAGAAGAAAAACTTACCCCCATAGGCAGTGAGTTCACCAGCAGAATTTTCTTTTTTCCAACATTGAATAATAAATCAATCAGCGAGTCTATTACTACCTTCTCTTTTTTAACCATATCTTCAGTAACTATCCCGTACGCAAATACTCCTGAAACTCCTGAACTTGTAAATGAGTAGGACATTCCATTTAGATTCCCACCAACACAAAGTTCAGAGAGATTAAAATTAGGGAAAATATCTTCTTTCTTTATTATCGGAACTTTTTTCTGAAAATCCTGAAAATTGTTTATCTCTCTGGGATTTATTTTTTTGCCAGAAAGAAATTTTTTATATGCAGGAACATTTTCTGCTGCATTTCTAAAAGAAGAAACAGCCAGATTTTTAGATTTTTCTAAAATTTTTTCAGGCTCAATTGTTTTTAGATAATCTCTAATTGTGCCCTCTTTTTTTGCCATACAAAATTAAAATAAGGAGAGTTTATAAAAATATCTGAACTTGGCTTGGTTATATTCTCGGGACTTTTGCAAAATTCAGGTTAAAAAAATCTTATAAGGTTGGGGCTGAAGCTGGGAAGATTGTTGAATGGGAGAAATGAAAGATTTATAAACATCAAAACTTCTGAGTGAATATGAATAAAATATTCCAGTTAGCAAAGAACATTTCTATTATAGCTGGAATTATAATTATTATTTAATTGCAATCTCATTATTCTGGGATTGCAGGATTTAAAATGAGTTTAAACTATATCACAGGCAATGCAGAAGCAGAACAGGAAAAGAAAGAGAAATCTGGAAGATTGGAAGCAGATTTAGAGGCAACTGCTGATAAATTTGCAAAAATAACTGGAATGAATGGCAACAGAGAAGGCAGAAATTATCTTGAAAGTCTTGATAAAGAAACAGCGGAGTATATTAAAAATAATCCTAAATATGGCTGGATAGCTGAGGCAGTGATGAAAATGAGAGGTTAGTCATATTTAAAAATATCAAAAAGTTAATAAATAGAAAGAGAAAATCAAGAATTAAAAAATGCTAATGCAATCAAAACCAATGCAACCAATAATTGCAATAGAAAATTCGCTAATCAAAAATTCAAAATATCAGAAAAACAAAGGGCACCGCACCTTAAAAGGTGCGGTTTGTGAAGCCCTTTGTTTTTGGGATGCTCAGAAAAGGACAGTTGCAAACAACTGTCTGCGGACTAAAGTCCGCAGTTTACTTTTCTGACATTATAGTTATGATATTAGTAATTCAAAAGGGTTATATAAATTAAATTTAACGAGATAGTCAACATTAAAAAATGCTGGATTTTAAACAAACTGAAGAGCAAATTTTGAAATTTTGGAAAGAAAAGAAGATTTATGAAAAATCTAAAAAGAAAAATGCAAAAGGGAAGAATTTTTATTTTTTGCAGGGGCCTCCTTATACTTCTGGAAGATTGCATATAGGGCATGCTTGGAATAATTCTCTTAAAGATATTGCTCTAAGATACTTTAGGTTAAAAGGATATAATGTCTGGGACAGGGCAGGATATGATATGCATGGTTTGCCTACTGAAAATGCTGTCCAGAAAGAGATGAAACTTTCTGATAAAAAGGCTATTTTAAACTATGGCTTGGAAAAATTTATAAGAAAATGCAAAGAGTTTTCTCTAAAAAACGTTAAATTGATGAATGAAGATTTGAAAAGGCTTGGAATATGGATGGATTTTGACAATGCTTATCTTCCTATTGAAAATGATTTTATGAGTGCAGAGTGGCTTTTAATTAAAGAAGCATGGAAACAAAAAAGACTCTATAGGGGAGAAAAGATTATGCAATGGTGCGCTAAATGTGAAACAAGCCTGGCAAAACATGAACTTGAATATGAATCTGTGAAAGAAAACTCCATATTCCTGAAGTTTAAAATTAAGAATAATAGCAATGAGTATCTTGTGGTGTGGACCACAACTCCCTGGACAATTCCGTTTAATCTTGCTGTGATGGTAAATCCAAGATTAGATTATGTGAAAGTAGAAGTTGATTTAGATGAAAAAGGGAAAAATAAAGAAATCTGGATTGTTGCAAAAGCCCTGGCTAATGTTTTTGTTTCTGAACTTCTTGGAAAAAAATTCAGGATTTTGCAGGAGTTTAAAGGAAAAGAACTTGAAGGAATTGAGTATGAACATCCTTTTTTTAAGGAACTTGAAGGGCAATTTTTAAGTTTAGATGCTCCAATCCATAAAGTTATTTTATCTGAAAAATATGTTGACACAACTTCTGGAAGTGGATTAGTGCATTGTGCTCCTGGTTGTGGGCCTGAAGATTATGAAGTTGGTAGGGAGTATAAAATACCTCCATTTAATTGCCTTGATGAAAAAGGAATTTTTCAAGATATGGGAAAACTTTCAGGATTAGTTGCTAAGAAAGATGATAAGAAATTTGTTGATTTATTAAAAGAAAAAGGAGTTTTGATTACTGAAACAGATGTTGAACATGAGTATCCTTATTGCTGGAGATGCCATAATCCGGTTGTTTTCAGGACAACAAGCCAATGGTTTTTGAAAATAGAGGATTTAATACCAAAAATATTGGACTATAATAAAAAAATAAAATGGGTTCCAGATTCTGCTAAAAACAGTTATGAATCATGGATTTCAAATTTAAGAGATAATGGGGTTACAAGGCAGAGATTTTGGGGAACTCCAGCCCCCATCTGGGAATGTGAAAATCAAAATTGCGGAAATGTTGAGGTTATTGGCTCTGAAGAAGAACTTAAAAGAAAAGCAATAGGCAAACTTCCGCAGGATTTGCATAAGCCATGGATTGACTCTGTCAATTTAAAATGCGATAAATGCGGAAAAGAGATGAAAAGAATTCCGGATGTTATTGATGTCTGGATAGATTCTGGAACTGTTTCCTGGAATTGCTTGTATTATCCAAAAGAAAATAAGTATTTTGAGAAATTTTTTCCTGCTGATTTTATATTAGAAGCAACAGAACAAACTCATTTATGGTTTTCTATGCTGCAATTATGCTCGACAATTATGTTTAATAAATCATCTTTTAAAGGAGTTTACAGCCATGGGATGATTTTAGATTATAATGGGATGAAAATGTCAAAGTCTCTTGGGAATATTATTTCTCCTTATGAAGTTATTGATAAATATTCTTCAGAAATACTCAGATATTATATGTGCGAATCAAAAGCAGGTGAAAATCTTAATTTTAACTGGGAAGATGTAAAGCAAAAACAAAGAAATCTGCTTGTTTTCTGGAATTTACATAAATTGCTTGTTGATTTAAAGAATAACAAAAAACCTGGGAAAGCAGGGCTTGAAGAAAAATATATGATTTCAAGATTAAATTCATCAATTAAAAAAATTACTGAGTTATTTGATAATTATCATTTAGACAAGACAATAACTGAGATTCAGAAATTATTTTTGGATTTATCAAGGATTTATGTGCAGTTAACAAGGGAAAAATCAGATGAAAAAGCAGTTTACTCTGTTGTTCTTGAAGTTTATATTGCTTGTTTGAAAATGTTTTCAACTGTCTGCCCTTTAATAACAGAAGCAATCTGGCAGGAGCTTAGAAAAGAAAAAATTGTAAAAGAAGAAAGTGTTCATTTATGCAGTTGGCCTAAGGCAGATGATAAAAAAATTGACAAAAAACTTGAGGAGAGTTTTTCTTTTATACTTGAAATAATTGAAAAAGGACTTGCAGAAAGAGATAATTTAAAAATTGGATTAAAATGGCCTCTTGCAAAAGCAACAATAACCTGCAATAGGGCAATTCCCAAAGAGCTTCAGGAAATAATTGAAAGGCAGTTAAATGTCAAAAAAATTGAAATCAAAAAATCAAAAAACAAAGAATTAGAAGTTGAACTTGATACTAAGATGACTCCGGAACTTGAAGCAGAAGGTTTTGCCCGTGAAATAGCAAGAAAAGTTCAGGCTTTAAGAAAAAAAGGAGGATTTGTCAAGCAGGATAAAATTGAACTTTTAATTGTAACTGGCTTGAATTTGAAAAATCATGAAAAATTTATTCAGGAAAGAACAAATTCCAAAAAAATAGAGATAGCAGAAAAAGAATCTGGGAAGTATAAGCATATTTCTAAAGAGATAATCAAGGATAAAGAAATAAAAATTCTTTTCAATAAAATTTGATTTTGTTAATGAATACTCTATCTTGAAAAGGAAAGTATCTAACAAATAAAAAATAGAAAAAGAATAAATTTGTTAATTAAAAAGTTAAAATATTCTAGTTTTGGTATTTGTAACTCGAAAGGATTAAGCAAATTAAATATTCATGGTTGCATTTTCTTTGTGTTTAAAAATAGAATTGCACTTCAATAAACAGCCTAATTAAAAGTTGTTGTATAATAAAGTAATACCTTTTTTTCATAAAATCTCTTTTCTTTTTTATCGACGATAAAAAAGTAGATTATATACTTCTTAGGATAAAAAGATTTAAATACCCTATCGCCTTTTAAAATTCAATCAGGAGTTTAAACTCTTGAGTACTACCAATTTAGTAGTAATTAAAAAAGGGTTCAAAAAAAATGATTGTAAAAGAAGAGTTTTTAAGCAGGTTGAGGAAAATCTTTGACTTGAATTTATATGAGGTAAAAGTTTGGACAGCACTTCTTTCAAGAGGAGTTTCAACAGCCGGAGAGTTAAGCAACATCAGTGATGTTCCAAGAAGCAGAACATATGATATCCTTGAGAGTCTTGAGAAAAAAGGATTTATGGTTATGAAACTTGGGAAGCCGATAAAATTTGTTGCGCTTAAACCTGAAGAGGTTATTGAAAGAGTTAAGAAAAATCTGGTAAGAGACGCGCAAGATAAAAGCAAAAGACTTGAAACTTTAAAAGGAGATGATGTTCTAAAAGAACTAAGCACCTTGTTTACACAGGGAGTTAAGTTTGTTGAACCAAGCGATTTAAGCGGAAGCTTAAGAGGAAGGCAGAATTTATACAACCATCTGGATATGATGATAAGAGAAGCTGAGAGTTCAGTGACAATTGTTACAACAGCAGATGGATTAAACAGAAAACTGGAAGTTTTAATGCCTTCTTTGGAAAAAGCAAAGAAAAGAGGAGTTAAAATAAGAATTGCAGCGCCAATAACACCAAGTAATCAGAAAATTGCCAAGGATTTTAACAAAGTTGGAGAAGTAAGAGTCCTGGAAAAAATGAGAGCAAGGTTTATTATTGTTGACAGCGAGCAGTTATTATTCATGCTTCTTGATGACGACAAAGTTCATCCAAACTATGATGTTGGAGTATGGATAAACACAGAGTTCTTTGCATCAACAGTTGAACAGCTATTTGAGCTTGC
>CAZWEB010000001.1:0-36563 GCA_964632115.1 Candidatus Woesearchaeota archaeon | reverse complement strand
AGAGCAAAATCAAAACAAAAAGGTTTTGATGAGGATTTGGGGCTGAGAGAGTAGGAAAAACAAAAAGAATAAACTTTTAAAACACCTAATTCTTGATATTTTGATGTCCCGGTAGCTCAGCAGGTAGAGCACATGGCTGTTAACCATGGGGTCGTTGGTTCGAGTCCAGCCCGGGACGTTTTATATTTCTCAAAAGATTTTTATACCCTCTTGCTTTCTTTTATTCATGGATGTTGACAAATGCATTAAAGAAAGAGGCTCATGCAGAAAGTTCAAGAGCAAAAAACCAGATTATCGCAAGATAATTGAGGCAATTGATTTTGCAAGGCTTGCTCCTCTTGCTGGAAATATTTCTACTGTGAAATTTATTCTTGTTTCTGATAAAGATAAAATTAAAGAGCTTGCTGTGGCTTGTCAGCAAAGATTTTTTGAGAATGTTGATTATGTTGTTGTTGTTTGCACTGACAAAAAAGATTGTGCATTAAGTTATGGTGCAAGAGGAGAAAAATATTGTTTGCAGCAGGCAGGGGCTGCTATTGAAAATTTTCTTTTAAAAATTCAGAGCATGGGTTTGGCAAGTTGCTGGGTTGGTGCTTTTTCAGATGAAACAGTAAAAAGAATTTTAGATTTTCCTCCAGAAGGAATTGAGCCAGAAGCTCTGCTTCCTGTTGGATATGCATATGATAAGCATGTAATGAAGCAGAGAAAAAAACCTAATTTAGATTCTGTTTTATATTTTGACAAGTGGAAAAACAAATACATGAAGCCAAAAGATAATGTTGTGGCGAGATAAAAACTTAAAAATCCAGAATTTTATTTCTTTTTAACTTCTAATTTGACGCCAAGTTCTTCAAGTCTTTTGATATGGGCCTGCATTATTGCCTCAACATTCTGAATCATCTTAAAAATCTCGTTTCTTTCTGCAGCCAGAGTGCTCAAAGCTCCTTTGTGAAACCCTATTTCTTCTTCTTTAGACATTTCTATTCTTGGAGTTTTATCTGATTCATCTTCTTTGTTGTTATTATCAGATTCTCTGTTATCTGAGTTTAATGCTTTTTCTAAATTTTCTTTATCTATGTTTAATTTCATAAAAAACAAGAGAAATAATGACTTATAAAGGTATGCAAAAAGAGGATAAAATCTAATCTGCAATTTTTTATTATATAAAAAAAATTGCAGGGGATTTCTCCCCTGCAGAAGTAAAAGACTAAGGGAAATTATGATTTGTTTTATTGATTTATCTAAACATTTCTATCCCTAATTCAGACATTTCGCTGCGTGATTCATGCTCAGATTCTCTTGTTTTGCCAAGTATATATGGGCTTTTGACTCCTGTTATAATTGTTATAACTCTTACCTTGCCTTCAAATTCTTTGTTGATTCTTGCTCCAATAATAACTTGTGCTTCTGGGCTTAGGTTTTCTGTTACCAAATGCCCCACGCTGCTGAATTCGTCAAGTTTCATGTCAGGACCACCTGTTATATGAATTAAAGCGCCTGTAGCATCTTTGTAATCAACCTCTAGAAGAGGATGAGTCAAAGCCTGCTTAACTGCTTCGTTAACTCTGTCTTTTGTGTCGCTTTCTCCAATACCAATAACAGCAACATCTCCTGATTTCATTATTGCTGATACATCTGCATAGTCCAGGTTGATTAAACTTGGTAAGGTGATTGTTTCAACAATACCTTTAATCATTGTGCTTATAAGTTCATTAGCTACTGCAAATGCCTGTTCTATTGGCAGGTTTCCTGCTATGTCAACTAGTCTGTTGTTGTCAATAACAATAACAGTGTCTGTGACATCTCTTAGTTCTTGAAGTCCAAATTCAGCTTTGTCTATTCTTGCTTTTTCACATTCAAAAGGCATTGTTACAACACCAATTACAACTGCTCTTGATTCTTTTGCTATCTGAGCAATTACTGGTGCTGCTCCTGTTCCGGTTCCACCGCCCATTCCTGCAAGTACAAAGACCATATCTGCGCCACTCACAGCTTTCTTAAGTTCCATTAAAGACTCTTTTGCAGCTTCTCTTCCTTTTTGAGGATATCCGCCACATCCAAGTCCGCGAGTTAATTCTTTTCCTATAAGAATTTTGTCATCTGCTTTAGTTATGCTTAGATGAAGAGCATCTGTATTAGTGCCATAGACAGTAGCTCCATTAATACCTTTATTAAAAAGCCATGTAACAGCATTACAGCCAGCTCCACCGCAGCCAACAACCTTAATATTTGCTTTTCCTGCTTTAAGTTCGTCAAAATTTATTCCATGAGTTGATGAATTCTCTATTGCTTCTTTTGCAAAATCTAATACCATTTTTTACCTCCTTACAGTTTTTTGTTTTTACTTTTTTGCATAATGACTATTTTTTGAAAAATTTGCGAAACATTTAAATAGTCTTTATGCTTTTATTTTTTAAGAAAAAAGATTGTGCTATACATTAACGACTACAATTAATAAGAAATTACACCACCTTGATTAATTCCCCCGAAATAAATTGATTCAAATCCCCCGAGATGAATCAATTAATATGAAATTAACAAAAAACAGAGTAACTATTTCTTTATAAACTTTTTGTTTATACAGAACATATGTTTGAAATTTTAATTTTCAAGAAATTTTGCTAGTTTTAAGGGGATTTTTCTAGAAATTCAGTAATTTTCAGCAAGCAATTCGTAATATGCCTGAGGATGTTTGCAGGCAGGGCATACAAGAGGAGCATCTTTGCCCTCGTGAACATAACCGCAGTTTCTGCATTTCCATTTTACTATTTTATCTTTTTTGAAAACAGAATTTTTCTTAATATTTTCAAGTAGCTTGCAGTATCTTTTTTCATGTTGTTCTTCAACTTCTGCTATCTCCTTGAAACTTGTTGCTATTTCAGAAAATCCTTCGCTTCGCGCTACTTGCTCAAATTCAGGGTACAACTTACCCCATTCAAGTTTCTCGCCATTTGCTGCTGCCAATAGATTTTCTTGGGTGTTTCCTATTTTTCCAGCAGGATAAGAAGCCACTATTTCGCAATCTCCGCCTTGAAGATATTGAAAAAATACTTTTGCATGTTCTTTTTCATTTTCAGCTGTCTCAAGAAAAATTTCTGAAATTTGCTCAAAACCTTCTTTTTTTGCAACAGATGCAAAATAAGTGTATCTGTTTCTGGCTTGTGACTCGCCGGCAAATGCTTTTAGAAGATTTTTTTCAGTTTCACTTGCTTTTAATTTTTTCATAATTATAATAACTTCTCAAGGTTTTTAATCTTTTGCCAAGTACGCGAAAGTTTTTTATTTGATTCACTTGCCAGCAATTTAAGAAGTTCATCACTAACTAAAATTTTTCCTTTATCTGCAATTGGAAGTTCGAGTTTTTCAGTGCTTCTGAAATGACAGATAAATCTTTTTCGAGAAGCAATTATTCCTGAATTTTTCCAGCCTGCAAATTTTGCTTTGTCAAGAAGATTTTGAGTTGCAGCAAGAGTTTCACAGGCAACATGCAAACCGCAGCATTCCTGCTTGAAATAAATTAATTTTTTGTATTTTTTAACTGCAAGATTTAGTTGTTTTTTTAATTCTGGAGATGAGATTTTATTGTGAGTTACAAATAAAAATAAATTCGGCTGTTTTTTGTCAGAGGCTTTTAATAAAACCACTCTGCCTGCACAAGAACTTGTGGTATAGTAATTTTTCTTTTTGTTTATTTTATTGCATAATTTCTTTATTTTTTTATCCCATTCTCCTATGTGTGATTTGTCTTTTCTTGAGAGCTGAGTTGTTTTTTGCTGCTGGAAATTTGGAGACTTCATGGTATTTATAATATAATCTTAAATTTACTTAATTCTAATGAATTAACAATACTATAATATATTAACTTTTCTAATATTCAAAATACTTTTTTAGACATTTAATTGGTTTGAATTTTTATTAGAACATCTTTTTTTAGTATGGTTGTTCATTCTTTTTCTAAAATTTGAGCATTTATGTTATTGTTCTGGCAAAGTTTAACAAAAACTTCAGCATCTGCAATTGAGCCAACAATTTCGTTGCTATAGTGCATTGGAATTGCAAGTTCTGGAGAAATCAACTCAGCTGCTTTTGCAGCTTCTTTTGAATTCATTGTCATGTTTCCCCCTACAGGCAAAAGCGCCAGAGAAACTTTTCCCTTTAATTGACTCATTTCAGGAATTAAATCAGTATCTCCTGCATGGTAAATTGTGATATCTCTAATTTTTATTAAATAACCAAGCCATCTTTCTTCTTTTGGGTGAAATTGTTTTGCTGGATTGTAAGCAGGAACAGTGCCGATTATTATGTTCTGGATTTTTTTTGTCTGCCCTGCTTCAATTATCTGAAGATAAATTTGATTGTTTAATCTTGTAATTTTGCTCTGAATATCAGCAGGGCCAATGATAATTGTGCCATCTTTTGCAATTTTTTGTATATCCTTAATTGAACAATGGTCATAATGCGGATGAGTTATGAGAATTATATCTGCTGGCTCTGGTTCATTGGACGAGAGGTTATAGGGGTCTATGTAAATGTTTTCTCCTTCTGCCTGAATAAAGAAACCTGAATGTCCAAGGAATTTTATTTGAAGATTTTTGAAGTTCATTTTAAATATATCTAATTGGCTCAAAGATTACAAAAATTAAATCAGCAGTTAAACCGATGATCCCAATTGCAAATCTTGTATAAATTCTCCAGTTTTTATTTTGTTTTTTTAAATCTATAATTGCATCGACAATTAAGAAAATCCATAAAGGTAATGCCAGCAAATCAAAAAAGGTGTAAAAGTTCATTTTTGATTATTCTATTTTTTCTTCAAACCTCTTTGCAATTTCAAAAACCAAGTTATCTGCTTGTTTTGCACAGATAATTTGCATTCCTACTGGAATATTGTTTATTTTTCCTGCTGGAATGCTGATTGCAGGAACTCCAGCAAGATTTACCGGAGTTGTTAAGGAATCATAATTGTACATTTCTTCTACAGAGAGCTTTGCCCCCAGTTTGTGCGGAAGTTTTGGAACAGTGGGCATAATCAGGCAATCGCAGGTTTTAAAAGCTTTTTCAAATTCCTGTTCAATTATTTTTTTTGCCTGAAGTGCTTTTCTATAATATTTTCCTGCATATTCTGCCTGTGCAATCTCTTGTCCTCCTAAAATCCTCCTGAGAACTTCTTCTCCGCAGACTTGTTCAATTTTCTTGCCAAAGCGTCTGCCATCATATTTTCTTGTTGAAGAAAAAAACTCAACATAATTTATTGGATAATATGTTTGAACACCCAAGTCAATATGTTTTAATTCAATGTCTTTGAAATTCCAACCTTGTTTTTGGCAGACATGCTTTATTTTTGATTTGACAATTTCCCATATATTCTCATCTGCAGAAATTTTTGGAATTCCTATTTTTATTTTTTTGAGATTTGTTTTTTTATTTTCTTTATTTTTTGTATCCTCCTTAGTTGTAGCATCATGATTGTCTTTTCCGCTGAGGGTGTTAAACAGCAACTCGCATGATGAAACATCAGGTGCAAGAGAACCTATTTGTTCTAAAGACATTGATAAATCAATTAAACCATATCTTGAAACTAATCCATAAGTTGGTTTGAAACCAATAACTCCACAATGAGAAGCAGGATTTCTAATTGAACCGCCAGTGTCAGAGCCAAGAGCCAAATCGCAGAATTCTGCTGCAATTGCTGCTGCCGAGCCACTTGAAGAACCTCCCGGAATTCTTTCTATTGAAGATGGATTTTTGCATGCCCCAAATGCACTTGTCTCTCCAGAAGAACCGCAGGCAAATTCATCCATATTTGTTATTCCAATAATTATGCCGTCTTGTTCTTTAATTTTTTTAATAACAGTTGCATTATAAGGAGATTTGTAATTTTCAAGTGTTTTGGATGCGCAGGAAGAAAACATTCCTTTTACATTTATATTTGCCTTGACAGCAATGGCAAGGCCTGCCAGTTTCCCGACAGAATCCTTGCCTTTTCTAATCTTGCTGTCTACCTCTTTTGCCTCCAGAAGAGCGTGATTGTTGATTTGTAAAAAAGCATTAATCTGCTTTCCTTTTTTATTGTCTTTATTTATTTTTTCCAGGAAGTTTTTTATATTTTGCTCTGCTGTCAGTTTGCCTGATTTTATTAGTTTGAGTTTTTCCTGAATATTCATTTTAAGCAACAGCAATCAGTTGATTTTCTTGAAAATATGCTGTATTAGTATTTTGATAAAGAGAATCATAATCTATTTTTTCTTCTGGTGATAATTCTCCTGAATTGAACATCAAAAGATTTAGGAATGTTTCTTCTGCCCTTAACCATTGATCTGAAAGCGGTTCTAAACATCTCATAATTAATAATTTTTTATCTAGCCTTTCTATTAATTGCTCTTTTGTTGGAATGCTCATTTTATTTTAGTATTTATTTCCAGACTCCTTTTTCAGCCTCAATGCATTCATTTTTTACAGAAGGGGCATTTTCAAAAAATATTTTCCTGAAAGAATCATCACTCGGAGAACCAGAACTCTCAACTCGCCTGTCTTCATCTCGCTCGACATAGAATTCTGGAGTCTGCTTGACTCTTTCAAGTGCTTTTGCAAATTTATCAAGAATTTTTTTTGCTTCTTGTTTTATTTGTTCCGAATTATCTCTTTTATCAGATTTCTCTTCTGTAGGCATGATTATACTGGGGAAAAGAGATTTATAAATTTATTCTAAATTTATAAGTTAATAATTCTATAATCTCCAGAACTGCCTAAGTTAATTATTGTTGTCTTTCCAATTCTCTTTATTCCTTTTGCTTCGTGGATATGTCCGCAAAGAACATATTTTGGCTGATATCTTTTAATATAATTTAAAATAACTTCGCTTCCGGCATGCTTTCCTTGCCAATTTTTTGGAGCTCCTGGAAAATTTACTCGGTCTAAAAATCCATAAGGGGGTTGGTGACATAATAAAATATTTAGATTCATATCAAAACTTCTTAAAACTCTTCTTGCTTTATCTGTTTGTCTCTTTGCTTTTTTCATGAAATTTTCATAATCTTTTGGTTTAAACTCTTTTACCCAAGAAGTATCTGTAAAATATTCTAAAAATCCAATTCTTAATCCATTTATAACTCTCAGCCTATTTTTTACTATTGAAACTCCATTGATTTTTTTTAATTGTTCCATGGTGGAATCTAATTTTAATCTGTATTTTTCATAATCTTTTCTCACTTGAGAATTACTTGGAATTCCAACATTTCCTTGGAGTGTATAAACAGGAGCATATCTTGATAAGTATCTTAATATTTTTAAGGTGGATTTATGAATTTCATTATGAATCTCTTTTATATCTCGTGCAGTCTCTTTTAATTTTGGCAATCCTTGTTGTACTCTCTTTTTATTTTCAAAAGATTTTTTTCTTGCTAAATCTGCTTTTCCAATATCTCCAGGAATCAGAATTAAGTCAATGTTTTTAGGAATATCTTTTGGTAGTTTTCCATGGGGGTCGCCAAGTGCTAGAATTTTCATTTTATTAAAGAAATCTTGACAATTTATAAATTTATTCTAAATAATCCTGCAACCTTATGTTTTTGTAAGAAACCTTTCCATCTTCTACGGTTAATATTCCGGTTTGTCCTGCATCTAAATATCCAGAATTCCAGAATAATTCCTCTACTAATTCTCCTTCTGTTACATGCTGGCTTGCTCTGTTGTTTGCTCTATGTCCGCTTTCATGAAAATGTCCTGAAACTGCTTTTTTAATTCCAAGTTCTTCATAAATATCTCTTAAATCAACATTACCTCTGTTTTCTCTTTTTATTTGAACAGGGTATCCTTCTTCAATTATCTGTTTTGCAATTGCTTCTGGAAAAACAGAACCAGTATTGATCATATCTCCTTGCAGATTAAAATCTTTTGTTGCTTCTCCAAATTGAGCCATATCTATTGATGTTTCTAAATTATCAAATTTTCTTGGAACATGGCAAATAACAATTGTTTTATCTGGTGAAGTAACTAATCTTTTTAAGTCCCTGGTATTTGTTAGTCTTATAATTCCTTCTTCAGTCTTATACAATCCTGATTCTACATCTGCTCTGTTTAAGACATATTCTCCCCCGCATCTAAAATCAGAACCAGGCATAAATACTAAATGATGTCCATTTTGTTCTATTTTTCTGTTTTCAATAACATTAATTAGATTTGGATACTTTCCTTTAAAATGTTCAATAACAGGTTCAAAATCTTCTATTTTTTCATGACTTCCTGGTTGAACAAATGTTTCTAATTCAGATTCTCCTGCGATATTTAAAACAAAAGCCACAAATCCTTGACTATTTCCAATATCTCCATTTAAAATTAACTTTTCAGCTCCAAGTTTTTTTAGAATTTCTATTGCTGGAATAACTATCCTTGGAGCCCTATGTATATCAGATATTACACCATATTTTGTTTCATTAACCATAGAAATAATTCAAAAAGAGAGTTTATAAATCTTTGTATTTGTAACCCCTGAATAGTTACTACCTCAAGGCACTAATCTATCTCTGTCTCTTGGAAACATGCAGGCTTCACGGATATTTGGCAAGTTCAGCAGAGTTTGCGTGAAACGTTCTAAGCCGATAGACCAGCCAGCATGAGGCGGAGCTCCGAAACAGAAGCTGTCAATATAATGCTTAAAGTTTTTTGGATTTAGTTTTTTTGCTTTTATTCTTTTCTCAAGCAACTCGGGAATGTGAATTCTCTGTCCGCCTGAGGAAATTTCAACACCGCCATAAAGGGCATCAAAACCTTCGCTATCTTTTGCATTAGGGTCTGCATCTTTTGTCATTATGTAAAATGGCTTGATGCTTGTTGGCCATGAATGCGTAAATACAATATCTCCTGGATACATTTCACAAAGTTTTCTTTCATCTTCTGGCGAGAAATCATCTCCAAGTTTGCCTTTTACTTTCTTGATTGCTTCTTCATATGAAAGGTAAACTGCTTTTGGAATTTTTAGTTTTACTTCAAGCAACTCGAGCTCAGATTTGTTTTTTTCTATTACTTGTTTTACTATGTATTGAACAACTTCTTCAAGTTGTTTCATAATTGTGACCTGATCTGCAAAAGCCATTTCAATATCCATTTGCCTGCTCTCATTTAAATGGCGAGTGGTATTGTGTTTTTCTGCACGCCAGACAGGTGTTATTGTCATTGCTTTTTCCATTGAACATGCAACCATTTGCTTGTATAACTGCGGGCTTTGAGCCAGGTATGCTGATTTTTCAAAGTATTTTGCAGGAAATAATTCTGTTCCTCCTTCGCTTGCTGAACTGATTATGCTCGGAGGCTGGAATTCAATAAATCCTTTTTGTATAAAATGTTCTCTGAATGAAGTTGAGATAGTGCTTTGAATTTTGAAAATTGCCTGGATATTTCTACGAAGCAAGTCAAGAAAACGATAATCAAGTCTTTTTGGAAGTTCTGTTTTTGAAAAATCAGAAACATCCACAGGAAGCTTATCTCCGGCAATTGCAAGAGTTTCAATTTTATCCGGAACAATTTCTTTCTCGCTAGGGGCTTGTTTGCTTGGCTTTAACTCACCGGTAATTGAAATAACAGATTCAGAAGGAACTTTGTCCATTGTTTTAAATATCTCTTCTGAAACTCGGTCTTTATGAGCTGTAATCTGTATTATTCCAGAAATATCTCTAAGCAGAAGAAATCTTATTTTTCCTAAATCCCGTTTTTCATGCACCCAACCACAAACCTGGATTTTCCCTGTTTTATGAAATGCCTCATTAATATATACTCGATTTTTCATATGAGAGATAGAAACTGATGATTTATAAATATTAGGTTTTGTTTTAGTTTATCTTGGGCGGATTCTTCTTATTCCGCGCTTGTTTTTTATTCTTCCTTGTTCATGCAATTTTTCTCTTAATTGCTTTTTAAAGAAAAATTTTCCTATTAATGAGAGAAAATAAAATGCCATTGCTATTCCAATAAAAGGGAAAATCATTGTGAATATCTTTCCTATGTCTGTTTTAGGCACTATATCTCCGTAACCAATTGTTGTTACAGTTACAACCATGAAATAAACAGAATCAAGATAACGCCAGTTTTCAACCTGCTGATATGCATATGCTCCAAGAAAAATAATTGCCACAAGAATTATTATAGGAATCAACATTCTGTTCCATAATTTCATTTTTCTTTTTATTACCTCTTTTTTATAATCTTTTAATGTTTTTTGCATATAAAAGCTTTATGATTTAACATGTTTTTTTAGCAAATCACTCAGTTCTTTGCCTGAGATTTTTCCCTTGAATTTTTGCATCAGTAAACCCATGTATGCGCCTATGCTGAGATTTGGCTTTTCTTTTATAAGATTGATAATTTCCTGTTCAAGGTTTTGTGTTTTTTGCTCTGAAACTTGTTCTGGAATAACTGCCTGTTCAAATGAGCTGCCTTTTGCAATTTTTTTCATTATTTCTTTTACTTGCTCTTCTGAGATTTGTTTTTTTGCAAGAGATTGGGTAATTAACTCAATAATATCAATTGTCAAGATATTTTCAATATTCTCAATTTTTTCATGACTTGCAATTTCTTTAGGATATAAAATCATTGCTTTTACAATAAAGTTTGGTTTGTTATAAATTTGCAGAAGGGACTCAAAATCTTCAAGTTTGCTTTCTGAAAGCAGAAGTTTTGACATCTCGTCATTTAATCCTATTTTTCTTAAATCTTCTCGGAATTCTGCTTTTAGTTTTGGAAGTGTTTTTTTGGCCTTGTTAATCATTTGTTTTGATATTCTTAAGAGGGGCAGGTCTGTTTCAGGATACATTCTTGCTGTTCCGGGCAAGGGCCTTAGAAACTTTGTTGTTGCATCTGGATTTGCTCCTCTCACTTCGGCATGAAGTTTTTCTTTTTTTCTACTGTTACTGTTTAAATTTTCTAACTGCCTTTTAACTTCATTTTCAACAACCTTAATAAAAATTTTTGGGTCCTGAAATCCTTTTATTTCTGCTCTCGGATGTTTTTTAATGCTTATATTAATATCCTGCCTTATTGTTCCAAGCCCCCGTTTGACTTTGCAGGAACGCAGAATTTCGCCAATATGCAGTGCAACTTCTTTTGCTTGCTCAGGGGTTTTAATATCAGGGGCTGTGACAATTTCAACAAGTGGAATTCCTAATCTGTCCAGCCTGTAGATTTTTTTATTATCTTTATTGCCACTTGTTCTTGCTGCATCTTCTTCAAGATAAACATACCAGATTCCCACTTTTCCAGAACTTGTTTCAATAAAGCCATTTTTTGCAATTAAAACTGTTCTTTGGAATCCCGAAGTATTTGAGCCATCAATAACTGTTTTTCTCATTATCTGTGCGATTGGAATAATCTCGCAGTTTAACAGGAGAGAAATATGCAATGCAATTTCAAGTGCTTCTTGATTAATCAGATGAGGTGGTTCTTCATCCAATTCAACTAAACAAGTGGTATCTTTATATCCCTCATAAATAAATCCTTTCTCCTGAGATGCCTCATAGCTTGCTGCTTTATCTATCTCGCCTGACTCTCCTGCAACAGCATGAAGTTTTCTTTCAATTGTAAAATCAGGAGCATCTTGCCGGAGAATGCTCGGGCATTTGCAATAAAGTTTATGAGTATCTAATTGCTGATGAATTTCAATTCCTGATTTTAAGCCAATTTTTTTAAAATTAATCTCGTCTTTTTGTTCTTTGTCTTTTTCCTCTTTTTCATTTTTTACTAACTCGGTTTTTTCCATGAATAAAGAAAAGAAAAAGGATTATTAAAACTTGTTGTTTATTCTGTATTTTATAATTCTGTTCTTGGGTTTTGTCTTCTATCTTCTGAAGAATGGTATCTTAAATTAATACTCTTTATAGAATCATTACATTTTTTAAGTTCTTCTTCAAGTTGAGAGGTTATCTCAAAACTTGGTTTTTCTGGAAATTCATCATGAGGTCTTATATAGATGTCTATTGCACCAGATTTTTTCCTGTTTGTCCAATATAATTGAGCCATTACTTGTTTAAAGAACCTATAATCTTCTCCATCGAGTTTTTCCCCTATGATTAGTAAATCTAAATCAGAATTATCTTCTCCTGAAATCACGCTTCCAACAATATAAACTTCTCTTAAAAGATAATCAGAGACCCCTTTATTTCTTTTCTCATGCCAAAATTTAACACAATCAGTATAATCTTTAAGAACATCTGAAATAATATCTTTAAGTTTCTTTTTAACCAGTCCATCTCTTGTTAAAAATTTTGTTTCAATTGTAGGTTTTTTTCTCATGTTTTTAATATCCAATTTTCATTTATAAACCTTTCTATTGTAACCACTTGATAGTTACATATTAATATAATAGGCATTTTAGGATGATAGCAAGTTTTATAAAAATAGAAAATCTATAATTTTAAGCAACTAATAAAAGAGGAAAAAATGTTAAATTTAAAGAACAAAAACAATCATCCTGAATTCAGGCAAAAATGGACATTGGGGCAGAAAGCAGCAGACAAGCTTACTGGTTTTGCTGGAAGTTGGACTTTTATCTCTCTGTTTTTTATATTTATTGCAATATGGATGGCAATTAATGTCATGATGCTGGTTTATAGATGGGATCCTTATCCTTTTATTTTGCTTAATCTAATATTATCATGTTTGGCTGCTGTGCAGGCGCCGATAATTCTTATGAGCCAGAATAGGCAATCTCAAAGAGACAGGCTCAGGGCGCAGTATGATTATCAGGTTAATAAAAAAGCAGAACGCGAGATTAGGGATATGCAGAAAGATTTAGATGAGATTAAAGGATTAATTAAGAAGAGATAATTATTTTTATTCTAAAAACTCATTTCCAAGTTTTGTGTTAAACTCATTTGCAAAATTTTCAAGCATTTGTTTTTTTACAATTTCTATGCCTTTGTTTTTATGCCCGAGAAGCCAGCCTAATTTAATGTATGCAGTTTCAGCAAGCATATCTTCAAGAAAAATAACTCCTGCATCAAGAAGCTCGCGTCCTGTTGAATAAATATAGGGGTCTAGTCTTCCGAAAATTGTCTGAGATGCTGCACAGACAACTACTCCTGATTTTATTGCTTTTTTTATTGTGCTGAGCCAGTTGTCTGAAACATGTCCTAAACCTGTTGTTTCTATAATAATCCCCTTGTATTTTTCTTTTATGTAATAATTTAAAATATCTGGATTTTGCCCCGGATAGTATTTTACTAAAGCGACTTTATCTGAGAAATTTGTATCTGCTCTGATTTTCTTTTTCATTATGTTTTTTTTGTGATATTTTCTAAGAATCTCAATATTTCCTTTTGAGAAAACTTTTGCTATGGGCAGGGTGTTTACTGGCTTGAATGCATCTCTTCTTGATGTGTGAAGTTTGCGGACTTTTGTTCCCTGAAGAACACAACAGAAATTATCTTCACTAGAAGCATGCCCTACAAGAACAACTTCTGCAATATCTGAAAGAGCAACATATGCAGAGCATTCAAGATTTAGTTTAGCATCACTTGAACCTCTGTCTGAACTTCTCTGTGAATATGTGAGCACTACTGGTTTGTTTAATTTTCCAAGCATGAAAGACAGGGCTGCAGAAGTATAATGCAGAGTATCTGTTCCGTGAGTTATGATAACTCCTTGGCATTGATTATCATTTAAGGATTTTTCAACAACCTTTGCAAGTTTAATCCAGTCTTTTGGATGCATGTTTTCACTTAGTTTTGTAAATGGGACTTCTATTTTTCTTAGGTCTATTATTTCTGCGAGATGTGGGAAGAGATTAATTAGAGCTTCTGGGCTTGTTAAAGATTTCACTCCTCCTGTTTTTGAATCAAGTCTTGAAGAAATTGTTCCTCCTGTTACAATAATGTCAATTCTGTTTTTTCCAATGTGCTTAATCTCTGGCAGGAGTTTTTCTTTTTCTTGTTTTTTCAGAAGTTTTATTTTTTTTATATCTGATTTTTTTATTCCAACATTGTAGCCTGTGCTGAGTTTAATTAATATGAGTCCTTGCTCATGGCTTTGAAGCAAAATACCTTGCTCTTCTCCTTTTTTTGTGATTACAGAGACAAAATCACCTGGCTGAATCTTATTTGGCTTTTTCATGTATTATTGAGGTTTAGAGCATATAAAAAGTTTTTTAAATAGAGGTTTTTTGATTATTTGATGTCTGGGCAAAGAATTTTTGATGGAAGAATTAAATCTTATTTAAAAGATAATCCGAGAGCCAGAGAAATTTTACATCAGGCAGCAAGATCTGATTTAGATATGTTTAGAATTGCTGGGCACGGAGATACTATAAATGTAGATTTGGCAAATGAATATATTTTTGCTGGAGGTTCATTATTGGAAATTCAAGAGTCATTGCAAGATCTTTTGGAAATAGGGGTTCTTGGAGATATATTTGAGGGTTTTGCAGTTCCTTCAGAATATTATTTTTTAGAAGAAAGGTCAGGAGAGGAAATGAATGTTAAGAGAAATCCTAAATTTAGAGAAGATTTAATTAGATTACTTAATGAATTTGGAGATTAGATAGTAAGAATTAAAAACACCCTCTTCTTTTATCTTTTATGAAAAAACTGAGGATTGGCTTGGAAGTTCATGGGTATTTGCTGACTAAGGAAAAATTGTTTTGTGGATGCAAAGCAGAGCATGGCTTGAAAAAAACAAAGCCGAATATGAATATTTGTCCTGTGTGCACTGGAATGCCTGGAAGCAAACCAATGCTTCCTAACTCTGAGGCAATTAAAAAAATACTGCAGATTGCTCTGGTTATGAATTGCAAAATTAATAAGCAATTTTTATGGCAGAGAAAACATTATGACTGGCCTGATTTGCCTAAAGGTTATCAGACAACAATTTCAGGAAGTTATAGTATTCCTGTTGGTGAGAAAGGCGAGTTTCTTGGAGTTAGAATAAGGGAAGTTCATCTGGAAGAAGACCCTGCAAAATGGGATCCTGTAACTGGGTGTATTGATTATAACAGAAGTGGAATGCCTTTGGTTGAGATAGTTACAGAACCTGATTTTAAAAATTCAGAACAAGTTAGTTTATGGTTAAAACAATTATTGCTCTCGCTGAGCTATATAAAAGCACTTGATAAAGATGCTGGAATCAAAACAGATGTTAATGTATCTCTTCATGGTGAAAGAATAGAGGTGAAAAATGTAAATTCAATTTCCTCAATTGCCAATGTAATTAAATATGAGGCTGAAAGGCAAAAAAAAGAAAAGCCTATTAAAAGAGAAACAAGAGCATGGTTAGATGACAAGCAAATGACTGTGAAAATGCGTGAAAAAGAATCTTCTGCTGATTATAGGTTTATTCCAGAACCTGATTTGCCTGTTATTAATATTTCTGAAAAAGAAATTTCTGAACTGAAAAAGAAAATCCCAGAAAGTCCTGTTGAGAAACTTGAAAAATTAATTAAAAAATTTAAGATAAATGAAAAATCAGCTGAGATACTTGCCGGGAACATAGAGATTGTTGAGTTTTTTGAAAAAGTTGCTGAAAAAATACCTGCTGATTTTGCCTTGGACTGGGTTACAATTGAATTATTGCGGGTTTTAAATTACAATAAAAAGAAATTAGATGACAAAGATATTGATATTAAAGTTGAGGATTTTACTGAACTTCTTGAGCTTGTGAAAAAAGGCAAAATTACTGAATTAAAAGCCAAGAGAATTTTAAATGATTTTGTTCCTAGGTCGTTCTCGCCTGCAAAAGAAGCAAAGAAATCAGAGAGAATTACAGATAAAAAACAGCTTGAAGAGATAATTGAGAAAGTTGTTAAGAAAAATGCAGGGGCTGTTGAAGATTATAAAAAAGGCGAGTCTAATGCCTTGAATTTCTTAATTGGAGAGGTTATGAAAGAAAGCGACAGAAGAGCTGATTTTAAGCTGAGTTCTGAGATTTTAAAAGAGCAGCTGAATAAATAGGTTTATAAACCCTTAAAAATTCTTGAAATAAGAGAAGGAGTTAGAATTCAAGAGAAACTCTTGAGATAAACGAATTCTTTAGTAAATATACTAGGAGGATAAAATATAAAATGGCCTATAGAGAATTTGGAGGACCTAGACGCGATTCAAGGGGACCAAGACGTAGTTTTGGAGGACCTAGACGCGACGGAGGTTTCAGAAAGTTTTCAGGAGAGAAGACAAAGATAACCTGCGCAGAATGCGGGAAAGAAGACTCAGTTCCTTTCAAACCAAGAGAAGGTTCGAAGGTTTTGTGTGGAGACTGCTTTAGAAAAAGCAAAGGACTACCACCAAGAAGAGAAGAAAGCTCAGAAAAGGAAACTGAAGAAACTGAAGAAACATCTGAAGAAGAATCTGAAGAATCAAAAGAAGATTCAGAAGACGAAGAAGTCGAAGAAGATTAATTTTTAATTAATCTTTAAAATCAGTTAGTTTTTTATTTCTATTTTTTTATTATTTTTTATTTCTTAGATTGTGCATGATTGCTGAAATTGTATTTATTTAAAAGGGGTATTAAATAGAAAAGTTTATAAAGAATTTTTATACTAAGCATAAATGGAAAAGGAATCAGAATGTAGTGGAAAAAATATACCATGTAAATCTGAGTTTGCTTTAAAATATTGGATTCCCGTTTATGGTGCAGTAAGAGCGGCTTTTAATTTTGGCAAAAAAGAATCTCTTTTTTATGATACTGCGAGTAAAATGCCTCTGGGGAAACAAGTAACAAGAACCGCTGGACAATTAATTTGGTTAGGATATCAAGGAATATTCTGTTTATCTGCTTTAGTAGCTGTTAGTACGTATGCTTCTAAAGCTTTAAGTGAACTTGAAACACTTTTAAAATAAATCTTTGAATTTTTTCTTTCAAAATAATCTTACTTTTTAAATGTGATTTTTTAGTTTTTACAGCACAAATTCAAAAATCAATCCTGCTATAAAAAACAGGATAAGCAAAATAGCCAGGATTAATGGAAGTTTTATGCTGTACTCTGGTTTTCTTTTTCCTATTTTTTTTGCTTTTATTGCCATAAGAACTATCAAAATTCCTGTTAATCCTCCTGAAATTACTCCCGATATAGAAATAATCTGCACAAAACCCGCAATATTAAAAAAGTAAATAATCAAAAACAAAATCAAAGGGATGAATACGGCAAGAAGCCAGCCCCTAAATCTTCCTAATCCGAAGTCAAATCTAAACATATCTCTTATGCTGAGAGTTAATGTAAAAAAAGCAGTGAACATTGTAAAAACTCCCAGAAGAGAGAAAAACCTTCCAAGAGCAAGAGTTGCTATTTCAGGAACCTGCAAACCAAAATTTCCCACTACAACAAATGCAAAAATAAGATAAAATAAAAACGGAATTAATACACCTAAGAAAACTGTTTTTTTCATTAAGTTTTCTTGTTTGGATAAGACTCGCCTTACTTCAGGCATTGCTGAAAATGCAAGATAAGAGAAAAGCACAACACCAAAAGGCAGAAAAAAGTTTTCTGAGTTTATATAAGAGAGATTATCAATATTTATACTTTTTACGAAAAATACAAAGATTAAGCAGACAAATGACAAGATTATAATCATTGCGATTTTTTCATATTTTTTCAGGGCTTTGAGTCCAATATAGGCAAGAGCAGACATAATTATCCAGAATAAAATTGAAAAATAAAAATAATATTTAATATCCCCTAAAAAAACATAGCTAAGGCTTTTTCCCTCTCCAATTAAATATGCAACTAAAGCTGAGTAAATTCCAAAAATCATTGCAAAAAACATCAGAATCCCTCCTGTTCTGCCAAGATATTTTTTTGCATATCCTGCGAGTTGGTGATTTCCATTTGTTCTCAGAATTATCTCTCCTGTATAAAGCTTAATTAGGAGAATAAAAAAAGTTATAATAATCAGATAAGCCAGGCCAATTAAAAATCCTGATTTTGCAAAAACATAAGGGAGTCCAAGAAAACCTGCACCAATTGTTGTTCCTACAAGAACAGCCACTGCTGGAAAAAGTTTTGATTTCATGTTTCCTCTTTTATAAGAAAATTATGGAAAATGGTTTTAAATATGTTCTTGTTGAAAGTTTTTGAAAATTGCTTAAATCCTTGAATTTAACATTTGTTCATTATATTTGCCCATAATGCAAAAAAGAAAACAATTAATTTTGAATAGGTTAGTAAATCTTTGAAATTCTATCTTATTAGTTTTTTGGTTGTTGTGGATTATTAATTTAACTTAGTAATGATAATTATTGTTATGTTAGCAAGTTTACTTTACAATTATGAAAGATTTATATATGCCTGAATTTATTTGATATTATGAGCAAAGAAGATATTGAAGTTGCAGAAGAGCATGTGAAACTTGCAGAAGACTTGGTTATAAAACAAGGTAAGTCTGCCAAGGGCAAGAAAACAGAAGACAGATTAAAAGATGCTGCAATTTCACTTGAGCGGGCAGAGGCAGATTTAGAAGAAGTTGCGGATTCCTGTGAAGATTAATTTTAGATTGATTTTAAGTAGGTTTTTAAATAATTGATTCTTTTATTTTATATATGGGCCTATAGCTCAACCTGGATAGAGTTTTCGGCTTCGGTGCGAGGTAACTTGCAAAGAAACCGAAAGATGAGGGTTCAAATCCTTCTAGGCCCATTTATATTGTTGCATTTTAAAAATGCAATAATTGGATTTGAATCTTGCTTTTTAGTATTCAATTTAGTACAACAATCTTTAAAAATAATGCATCTTCTTGTTTATCATGCCAAGAAAAGTATTATATGATGGATTGTCATTGCGCCAAGCTTATAAAAGATTAGGAGAATTAACAGATAGGAACTCAGAAAGATTTAATCAAGGAGTTTTTGAGACTGTTAAAGTAACTGCAAATAGTTCTTCAAGATGGTCTGGACTTCCAATTATTTCTCCTGAAGAAATGTGGGAAGCAACAAAGGCTTATTTTGCAATTGGTTTTTGTGGAGGATTATATGTAGGGATTCAGAATGATCATGAGGATACTACTCTTGGAGATGGTGCACCTATCTTGCTACAAGCCTTAAAAGTGTATCATCTTATAAGATTTGGCAAACCAGATCCTTCTTGGTTTAGAGAACATAGACATTTATTTAGTGATTTGAGTGAATGTGTTTCAAGAGAAATTCCAAAAGAGATATAAAAAGTTAAATCTGAGAACTTTTTTGTTTGTACGTCTACATCTTTGAAGAAATTATTTTGTGTGTAGACGTATAATAACCTGGGGGGTTATATGTGGGGCTACAATTTATTGAGATGGAAAGATTTATAAATAATGTAGACACCTAAATTTATGACATTTACTGAAATAAAGGAAAGGGGAGAAAAAAAATATTACTATCGATCTAGGTCAGTTAGAAAAGGCGAGAAAATAGAAAAAGAGCGGGTTTATCTTGGTGTGAATATTGGAAAGAAAGAACTTGCTGAATTAGAACAGAATGCAGATAAAAAACTTGCAGGAAAAACAGAAAAAGAAACTAAAATTGAGGATAAAACTAAGGACAAAACTGAAAAAAAATCCAAAGAAAAAAATGAACTTAAACTTGAGAAAAACGAGCTTGGAATTACAGCTGACAAAGACGAGCTGTCTGAATGGTATGTTCAGATACTTCAAAAAGCAGAATTAATTGATTATTCAAATGTTTCTGGATGTTATATTATACGCCCAAGGGCTTATGCTATTTGGGAACAAGTTCAAAAATATTTTGACTCTAAGATTAAGAAAGATGGTGTAAAAAATTGTTATTTTCCTTTGCTAATTCCAGAGTCTTTGCTTATGAAAGAAAAACAGCATGTCAAGGGATTCTCGCCTGAAGTTGCATGGGTGACTCATACAGGAGATACAAAATTAGCTGAAAAATTAGCTATTCGCCCGACTAGTGAGACTGCAATGTATACTGCTTATTCAAAATGGATTAGAAGCTGGCGCGATCTTCCGTTGCGTTTGAATCAATGGAATAATGTTGTTAGGTGGGAATTTAAGCATCCTGTTCCATTTATCAGAAGTAGGGAATTTTTATGGCAAGAAGGGCACTCTGTTTTTGCAACAAAAGAAGAAGCAGATAAAGAAGCTTCTAAGATTCTTGATTTTTATGCTGATATTTATAAGGATGTTTATGCAATTCCTGTAATTAAAGGAATGAAATCTGAAAAAGAAAAATTTGCAGGTGCAGATTATACATTAACAACAGAGGTGTTTTTGCCATCTGGAAAATCTGCTCAAGGAGCAACTTCTCACCATTTAGGGCAGAATTTTGCAAAAGCATTTGATATTAAGTTTAAAGACAAAGATGAAAAAGAAAAATTCGCTTTTCAAAATTCATGGGGCATATCCACAAGAAGCATTGGAATTGCAATAATGATGCATTCTGATGACAAGGGGCTTGTGCTCTCTCCAAATGCTTCTGACACTCAAATAGTAATAATTCCAATAGCAAATAATGAAAAAGAGAAAAAAGTGGTAATCAGTGAATGTGAAAAAATAAAATGCGAGTTATCGGGGTTTAGAGTTGAACTTGACAATAGAGATTCTAGTCCTGGATTTAAGTTTAATGACTGGGAGATGAAAGGAGTTCCTTTGAGAGTTGAAATAGGTCCTAGAGACTTGAAAAACAAGAGTGTTGTTTTTGTCAGAAGAGATACAGGTAATAAAGAAAATATTAAAATATCTGAAATTGAAAAAAAGGCTTGCCAAGTTCTTGAAGATATTCACAATTCACTTTATAAAAAAGCTGAGAATTATTTGAAAGAAAATACAGTTTTTATTAATAATATGCCTGAATTGCTTGAAGCTGTGAAAAACAAAAAACTTGTTAAAGCAGAATGGTGCAATAGTGAAAAATGCGAGGACGGGATTAAAGACAAAACACAAGGAGCAAAGGTAATCTGCATAACAAAAGACAAAGCAAAAGGAAAATGCGTTTATTGCGGAAAAAAAGCAGAGCATGTTGTTTATATTGCAAAGAGTTATTGAGCATAATCAATAACTTTTATAAAGAAGGTTTTCTTTGATTATCTCTAAAAAAGGAGGTTAAAAGAAGATGGCAAAACTTACTGCCTGGATTGTAACTGTACTCGGCGTTTTACTTTTGCTTGGAGCTACAGGATGGCTAACATCTTTAACAGATTGGAATCCTTGGCTTATTGCAATAGGTGTTCTTGTAATAGGAATAGGCAAACTTGTAAGAAATTATAAAAGATAAGAAAACTTTTTTATTTTATTTTTCTCTTTTTATTTCCCTTGTCTATCCCAGGCTCTTAGACTTGGGCGGATTTTCAGATTTCTTGATTTGTTTCTTAGTCCTCTGGATTTTTTTGCTGCGCTTGTAAGCCCTCTGAAAACTCTTGTTCTGTTGTTTGGTTTGCAAATCCAGTTGATTGTTCTGTCATTTTTTATTTCTGGCTTGCTTGGATCTACTAAAATTACTTCAAAGAAAAAATGTTTTCCATCTTTTCCTATTTTATATGAGTTTAAAACTTCGAGATTTGGGAATTTTCTTTGGACTCGGGATTCAGCAATCCATTGATAATTCATTTTTACTATTTTTCTTACAGTCATTCTTTTGCTTCTTCTTCCTTTATTAGGGCGAGGTCTTTTTCTTCCACCGCGTTTTATTCTTACTCTGACGACTATGAAACCTTTTTTTGCTTTATATCCAAGTGAACGGGCTCTGTCTATTCTTAATGGTTTTTCAACTTTTTCAATTCTTTCGCTTTCACGCCAGCCAATCATTCTTTCTCTTAGGGTTTTTAAATCTGGTTTTTTCCATGCTTCCCTAAGATAATGATATAATCCTTTTGCCATGATTTTTATAGAAAAGGCTGGTTTTTAAATCTTAACCTTTAAGAACTTACCAGGAAACAAGTCAAAAAACTTATAAATGCAATTTTACTTAGAGCCACATGAATAAAGCTGCAATTATTTGTTATAGCTCTATTCATAATGAGCCTGTAGCTCAGTCTGGCAGAGCACTGCATCTCGCCCTAAACATTTAGGCGAGAGGTGATTCTGATAATTTCAGAGAAATACTGAAATTTAGACAGGCAGGGGTCCACAGTTCAAATCTGTGCAGCCTCATTTTTATTTTAAAAAAGAGCAACTTAAAAAATGGTGAAGAGAAAAACAACAAAAAAAGGAGTTGGAGATTATCCTAATCTTCCAGATACAGGAGTGAATAATAAGTTTATCGTAGTTGCAATAGTTGTTATTTTGATTATTTTGTTTTTTCTGAATGTTTTGATTAGTTTTTTATTAGATGTTCCCGGAGGAGAGAATATTAATCCTAACATTAACTTAGAATCTTCTGTATCTGCAAATTCATTTTTCTCCTTGGAAAATTCAACAAAGATTATTATGAATCTGCCTGCTGTTGATGCTGAAGGAAACGGGGTAAACACTATCTTAAAAGTTGAAGCAGTTCCTGGGAGTGGGAGAACTCTTACTGATATTGACAATCTTTTATTTTGGGCAGATACTCAGCACAGCATCCGGGTGGCTCGGAGAGTTGCTGAAGATATTACTGGCAAAAAAATGCAGGATTATGATATTGTTTATGCAATTAATGCAAATGCTTCTGTTATTGGTGGACCAAGTGCCGGGGCTGCTATCACCCTTGCAACTATTGCTGCATTAGAAGGAAAGAAATTAGCTGAAGATGTAATGATTACTGGAACTATAAATCACGATGGGAGTATTGGGCCTGTTTCTGAAATTTTACCAAAAGCAAAAGCAGCCAGGGAAATCGGAGCTGTTTTGTTTTTAGTGCCTTTATTACAGAGCAGAGATGTTATTTATGACACCACAGAGCATTGTGAGTATTTTGGAAATTCTGAAATTTGCACATCAGAAACAAAACCTAAAAAAGTAGATGTTTCAGCAGAAGCAGGCATAAATATTCAAGAAGTTGAAACTGTTGAAGATGCAATGAATTATTTTTTTAAATGAAAATTATTTTTTAATTTTGATGAATTAACAATACTGTAATTTTAAACACCCTAAACTTTTAAATTATTTAAAACATTCTTGAACTAACAATACTCTAATCTCTTTATTTTTAATTAATAAATCCTTTTTGCTGGTTATGTTATTTGGTTTAAGCATTTTTCATTTCAAGGTAACTCAGTTAAATAGAATGGTTTTATTCTCTTTTATAAATACATTTTTTCAGAAAATCGCAATCTTCGGGGGTTTTTGTGCAAGGCAGGCACATAATTCCGGTTCCTGATCTTGGAAAGAGCTTCATTTCCAAGTCAAGGGTTTTTGTATTTATCTTGTCCTTAAATTTAAGTCCCTTTACAATAAGATAATAAACAATTCCTGAACCATCTGGATTTGTTCCTTTGTAAATTGCATCAATTTCTTTATGTTGTTCTGCAAATTCAATTAATTGTTTAAGTGAGTCAGACATTTTGAGTGACTATTTTTTATTTTTCTCCAAGCTCTAGGATTAATTTTTCTCTTAGAAGACGATATCTTATTAATGGCAGCGAGAATGGAAGCAACTTGAAATAAGCTTTATCTTTTGAAAATGCTTTTATTTCTATTGAGTTTTCAAGTTTATTGATAACAATGTCTTTAAGATTTTTTACACCTGGAAGTTCTATTTCATAAATAACTTTGCCACTCAGCCTGCGAACTTTGCTTTCTGCCTCTTGTCTTGGAAGTTTTGCAAATTCCTTGGCTTTTTCTTCGCTTATGATGGGCATTATATTTTTCTGCTTGTTTTCTTTTTTTTCTTGAATAAGATTATTTTCCATTTCTCTGAATTCAGGAATATTTCCCAGGCCTTTTATTTTTATTACAGGAATTCCTAAATCTGAACTTGATGAAATATTGATGCTTATTCCTCCCTGATTAAGAAATGGATTTTGATTTTCTTTTATCTGCCTTTTTGGTTTTTGTTCTCTTTGTTTTGTTTCCTGCCCGGTTTGTTTATCTAACTCCTGAATTTGTTTATTCATCTCCTTCATTAGATTTTTGAAAATAAAATTAAATCCCATTGGAAGTTTGGTTTCTTCTTTAAAAAAATCAAAATCATCATCTCTGCCTAAAAATCCATAATTTTTGCTTTCTTCTCTTATATCAAGAAGATTAGAACCGCAGTAGGGGCAATAAGAATATTTCTTTTCTATTTTCTTTCCACACTTTTTGCAGGTTTTTTTCCAGAATGCCATAGTAGATTTTGAGTAAAAGGGGTTTAAAAGTTTTATGGAAAATTGCCTTATTCAAATAACTAGACTTTTGCTAAATTTTATAAGTTAATTAGTCTCAAAAGTCTTGAGAATATAGGGAGACTATAGAAAACCTTTAATATAAACAATTCTTGGCTCTTGTGTAAAAAAAGGAGTTAATATGAAACCAGAAGAACTTGCCAAGAAATATAATATTGATTTAGTAAAACTTGAGAAAGAACAGGAAAAATTAGCCAAGACTCTGAAAATTAAAGATTCTGCTGATTTTTCTGCAATAACTCGGATTGGGGCAGTTGATAATGCTTTTTCTCAGAATAATATTATCTCTGTTTCGATTGTGCTTGATAATGAAACAGAATTTCTTGAACAGGAATATTTTTCAGATAAAATGAGATTTCCTTATATTTCTGGATTCAGGGCTTACAGAGAACTTCCTGCAATGGTTGAAACAATTAATAAACTTGAAGAAAAACCAGAGGTTGTATTTCTCTCTGGACATGGAATTGCGCATCCTAGATTAGGATTGGCTTCGCATTTTTCTCTATCTACTGGTATTCCTAGTATTGGAGTTTCTGACTCTTTGTTAGGAGAGGATGTCAAAGCAGGAGATACAGATGGTTCTGATATTTTAAAAAACAACAAGAAAGTCGGTAAGGTTTTGATAAGCAAGCCTGGAAGCAGGCCCATGTATATTAGTCCTGGAAATTTAATAAGCATTGAGACAGCTTATCAACTATCTAAAAAATTCATAAGACTTCCGCATAAACTTCCAGAGCCATTGCATAAAGCCCATAAATATTCTAGAGATATAAGAAAAGAATTGTTCGGATGATTATTTGATGTGCTTCAAAAATTTTTAATTCTTTTTTGATATTTTTTTCCCGAATAATTCATGTGTTCCTTCAATTGGATATATTATTGATTTTACTATAAGATTTCTAAATGCTCTTGTTCCATCAAATTTCTTGACTTTCCTGACTTCTCTTATTCTTGGAAGCAGAATTAGGCTTGCAAAAATTCTTATTATACCAGAAACTAAGAAAATGAGCAGAATAGGGTTCATAAATAAAATAGCTGTTTCAAAATATTTTATAAGAAAACCTCCGACTATTGCTCCAAGAAAAACACCTATTCCACTGAGAATATTGTAATAAGACACAACCAATCCTCTTCTTTGTGGTGTTACAGAATCATAAATAAAATTTCCTGCTGCAAGATTAAAACCTGCCCAGGATATCCCTGCAACCATAGAAGGGCCAAAAATAAGATAATAGGGCGACTTGGAAAAAAGCCAAAGCAAGGGAATTGCTGGTATCAGAACAGAAGTTATTTTCATAACTTCATAATTGCCAAATTTATCTGAAAATTTTCCCCATAAAGGCATTAATATGAGGGCAAAGACTGTTTCTGAAAAAGTTACAATTATAAAAGTCACATAGCTAAAATTAAGATTTCTTAGCATGTAAACTGCAAAGAAAGGGCCGGCTATTGCAACCGCAAAACTTAGAAATGCCCTAAAAATAGCAAATTTTCCAAAATTATTAAAAGGAGCTTTTTTAACAAACTGCCAGAATGAAAAATAATATCCTTTTTCTAGTTTTATTTTTGGTTCATATTGTTTTGCAAAAAGCTGCCTTGAAACTAGGCGTGCAGTCATTGCTAAAAAGAAAAATAAAACAAATCCCAAAAGCAGAAAATTATGTTCTTTTATAAAATCCAGAAAAAAAGCAGCGGCAATTACGCAAACTATTGAAACCACTCCGGCTATTCTATTTCTTTTTGCAAAATATCTTCCTCTTTCTTTTTCATCTACAATATCTCCCATCCAGGAAAACCATGCAGGGCCGGCGATATTGCCAAATATAATATAAGATGAAAAAAACACAATTAACAATATTGGAATTGCTCCGGTAATGATATTTTGCCAATAAAGTATTGCAAGAGTAATCATTGGAAGCCAGAACAATGCATGAATAAGAACAGAAATAAGAACAATTTTCTTTCTTGAGTATTTTTCCATTAATACTGAACCAAACCATTGGGAAATAGGGCCGAGCAAACCTGGAAAAGAACTAAGCATTGCTATCTGCAGATTTGAGGAATTCACAGCAATTGCAAAAGGAGAAACATATGAATCTCCTAGCGCACTTTGAACTGTCGCAAAACTTCCTTCTGCTATGCTAACTCGCCTTGCTTTCCTTTTTAATTCCTGGATTCTCGGAGAATCTTTTGGAAACCCTCCTGCCTCTTTTTTCTTTTGCATATATTATCAATAAAATAGGAATTTAAAAAAGTATTGATGTTCTTAAATCAGATTCACAACTGAAAATAATTCAATATAATCTAACAAAATAAGAATAAAAATTTGCTAATTGATTAAATATTATTCCAATTAATTTTTTACAATAAGGGAGTGTAACGAGCCAATATTAATCTTATTGGTTTATCTAAAGATATCTAGAGTTTCTTCTTTTTCTTTTTTGGTTTTTTCTTTGAGCAACAACTGCATGGCATTTTAATTTCCTCCTTTTTTATTTCTATTTAACTAATGATTTGGGAATTTAAAAATCTTTGGAGATGCGATGAGATGCGGCTTACGGGAATTGAACCCGTGCAGTCACCTTGGGAAGGTGAAGTCATACCACTAGACCAAAGCCGCGCATTAATAGTGGGTATCAGAAATATTTAAATTCTATCTTTATATGGTTATTGTATGAATTGGAAAAGAGGTTTTGGAATTTCATTAGTTTTAATTGGATTGTTTATTTTTTTTACTGGGAGAGTTTTAACAGGAGCAGTTATAGGGGTTTCATTTGAAAATTTTCTTGGTTTGTTTGGAATCCTGATTTTATTTGCTGGCTTTGCTTTTTTCTTTTTAACTCAAATGCAAGAGAGAAGAAAAAGCAGAAGATTGTCCTTAATTGAAGAAGGGGCAAGTTTAGAAGATGTTTTAGAATTATCTATTATCTCTGGCAAATTAGGGAAAGAATATACTATGACAGATCCTAACTCTTATTTTACTAACCAAAAGCAGATTAGTTTAAATGATTTCAAAGACATAATTGAAATGGTCCGAAAAAGTCCCGAGCAATTAAAAGAAGCTAGAGAACAATATAATTCTGCATTAACTTCTATTGAAGAGAATCCTAAGGAGAGTGAAGATAGAAGAGAAATTGCTGGAATGTTTTTAAATGTTCTCTTTCCAGAGAGGCCTGAAGCCAGACAACATATTCAAGTTTATATCTCAAAAAAAGCATTAGAGAGATCTGAAAAAAATGGTTTTGTCAGGGAACATATGGAAGATTATCTTTCTGAAATTGAAAAAATAAGAAAAAACCCTTTGGAGAGGCCCCAAGAATCTATAAAACAAGGCGGTTTTAGAATTTCTCCAAGGGGGAGATCTGAAAAAGGACTTAGAGTTGCATGGCATTTTGATAATTCTAGAAAAATCCTCTTTATTGATGATTTTCTCTATCATGAAAGCAAAGGAGGATATGTTAATAGGTGGAATAAAAGAGTAAGATCTGGTATGATTGCGGTTGGAAGTGGGGATTATGATGATTCAAAATACTCAAAGTTATAAGGGGCTTTAATTTGATTTATCCTATTTGAGACTCCTGATCTTGAATAACTTTTTTCCTGAATGCTCTTGAAAAATATGAACAGGTTCCACTTACTTCTTGAAAATTTAGAGTAGAATTTCTTGCAGTTAATTGGGGGGTGTATCCTGGAATATTTGTGCTTGTTTTTTTTGAATTGGCTCGTAATTTTCGTAGTAATTGAGAATTTTCTTCAGGTAGGGGTTTTTGACTTAAAGTAGCCTGAGCTGTTGGTAAAAGAGCAATATACTTTAATTCATAGGTTTCTTGTAGTTGTTTAGTTCTTGCAAAAACAACAATTTGTTCAATGCCTGGCATACCTATGCCTAAATTCAATATTAAATTTAGTTTTTGCTGGTTTTCTGAACCATAAGAATATCTTTCACCGAGACTTGTTCTTATCTGTGGGAATTCTCTATTTTCTTTTAGTAAATCTTGTTGTAATATTTCAAGCGTGCTTGGTTTCATTTTTTCACTTTTGGACTTCTTAATTTATTCAGAACTCTTTCCCTAGGAGGTAATTTCTTTAATATTAAGGTGTTTTTAAAACTTGCTTTTTGATTTCTTTGTAATTCTTCTCGCATCTCCACTCAGGAGTATAATAATTTTTACTTTCGTGAAGATATCCGCCACATCAGCTCAAAATAATTTTTATAAGATTCTGCGATTTCTTTTTGCTTTATGACAATTGCAAAAGGATTTTCTTTTTTCCAGAAAATCAGGGCAACTTTGTTTCTGTAGATATTAATTGCAAGAGGATTTGCATATTTTTCAGGAAGATACTTGATTTCTGAAAGAGGGATTTTAGTTTTTAGTTTTTCAGAGGCAATTATTCTTACTTTGATTTTTTTGTTTTTTCTGTCTTTGTCATACCACTTAAAATAAAATGGCAGAACCTCTGCTGCTGACTCAGAAGCGCCTAGAATAAGGATTTCTTTTTTATATTCTTTGTCTTTATTTTTTTCTTCTCTTTCAAACTGCAGCTGATCTTCAAAAACTGTTTTTAATCCTTGTTTCCCTTTGTAAAAATTTGTTTCTTCTTTTTCTTTTGTTTTTTCATAATGCATCAGCATTTCAGGCAGAATAGATGAAATTGTATTTTCCTTTTCTTTGAGAATATCAAGAAATGCCTTTGGATTTGATGCCTGGAATAATCTTCTGTTGTTTTTAACTATGTATCCAACAAGTCCTTTTTTAATCAGCATTTCTGTTGTATCATAAACTGTTCTTCTATGGAGCCCTGTTTTTCTTGAAATCTGCCCAGCGAGACTTGGACCGAGTTCAAGCAATGCTCTATAGACAAGGGCTTCGTTATTTGTTAGTCCGATTTCTCGGAGGGTTTCTATGTTCATAGCTAGACAAATATTTCTGGATTTATAAGCTTTATTGTGGTGAAGTTTATCACCTCATAAATTAATCTAGCTTTTTTGTTTGATTATTTCAATTAAACAGCATGGAGGTAAAATAAAATGACAAAACAATATAATGAAGGATTAGAAAGACAGCTTGTTCAAGTAATAGCAACAGACAGAATTTATATACCGGTTTCAAGCATAGACAACAAACTTAAAAGACAAAAACCTGCACTAGGAAAAGCAGTGGATTTAGAACCTGGGCAGAAATATACTGGAGAGAGAGTTTATGCAAGGGTTGAAGACAATTCAACAATAAAATCAAGAGGAATGAAAGATGCAATTGCAATGTTTTCAGGGAAATATCCAAGATATGGCAAGATTCTAAAAGGAATGATTGAAGAGAAAAGAGCAGAAAGAGAAATAAACTTGTATTTTGGAATGCAAGAAGGCAGAAAACTTACAGCAGATGACTATATTTCTGTTATAACTGGCTTGGGATTTACAGAAGCAACTGCAAGAAACTTATATCCTGAATTGATGAGTGTATCAAGAAATCTAAGGAAAAGAAAATCCAGAGAAGATGAAGAAAGAAGCATTTTAATTGGATAAATTCTTTTTTTTATTTGCTTTTTCTTTCTTTTATTTTTTTACTTTCAGTTAGTTTTTTATACTTAATTTTTTTAGTTCTGGTATGGCAAATAAGAAAAAATTTTACATAACCACTGCAATTGATTATGTAAACTCGCGTCCTCATGTAGGGCATGCATTTGAGAAAGTTATAGCTGATGCTTTGGCAAGATGGCACAGATTGCAGGGAGATAATGTTTTTTATCTTACAGGAACAGATGAAAATGCACAGAAAAATGCACAGGCTGCAAAAGAAGCAGGCATTGAAACTAAAAAATTTGTTGACAGGAATTCAGAAATATTTATTGAATTATGCAAAAAATTAAATATTTCTTATGATGACTTTATAAGAACAACTGAAAAAAGGCATGTTAAAAAAGTTCAGGAAATTTTTAAAAAAGTTCATGATAAGGGAGAAATTTATAAGGGAAAATATGAAGGATATTATTGCACAGGATGCGAGGCATTTATCACTGAAAAAGACTTGATAAATGGAAAATGTCCTGAACATAATAAGGAGCCAGAATGGTTTTCAGAAGAAGCTTATTTTTTTAAACTAAGCAAATACAGAGATAAGTTGATAAAATTTGTTCAGAAATATATTGTCCCTAAGTCAAGAAGAAATGAAATTCTTGCTAGATTAAAAACAGAGGAATTAAAAGATTTATGTGTTTCAAGAACAGGGCTTGACTGGGGCATTGATTCTCCAATTGATAAAAAATTTAAAGTTTATGTTTGGTTTGATGCATTGAGTAATTATATTACTGGGGCAGGGAAAAATGGCGAGTTTTGGCCTGCTGAGGTTCATGTTGTTGGAAAAGGAATTAATTGGTTTCATTCTGTTATCTGGCCTGCTATATTGATGTCTGCTGGTTACAAGCTGCCTGAAACTCTTCTTGTACACGGTTACTTGAATCTTAGTGGCAAGAAAATTTCAAAAAGCCAGGGCAATGTTATAGACCCAATTGAACTTGCAGATAAATATGGTTCTGATGCGGTTAGATATTCATTATTAAGATGCTCTGTTTTTGAAGACTCTGATTATTCAGAAGAGATTTTAATTGAAAGAAATAACAATGAACTTGCAAACAAGCTGGGAAACCTTGTTTCACGAGTATCAACTCTTGCTGAAAAATATGGGATTGAGAAAACAACTAATAAATTGTTAAAAAAACTTAAATTAAATGAAATTGAAAAGAATTTTGAGAATTTTGAATTAGACAAAGCATTAAATGAGATTTTTGCATTTATCGATGTTTGCAATGAATATGTTCAGAGCAAAAAGCCATGGGAAACAAAAGATACAAAGGTTTTATATGAATTAGTTGAATCAATAAGAGAAACAGCAAAGCTTCTCTCTTCTTTTATTCCTGAAACAGCTGAAAAGATTTTACAGATTTTCAAAACAGATAAAATCAAAAAAGCTCCTGTGCTTTTTGAAAAAATAAAATCTTCTTAATTTTTAAGTAGTAACATTAACAAAAGATTTAAAAATAGACTTTCTCTTGTCTTTTTATGAGATTATTAGTCCAACGTGATGCTAATTTATTAAAAAGAACTAGTGGAAAGGCAGAAGTGGATAGTGATATCTCTCCAAAACTTAAGAGAGTTCATGTTGTTATACCTGATTCAGTTAGAACTTTAACCAAGAGATTAGATTCAGATGATTTACTTATTGCAAATTCTGATGATTCTTGGGTTATAGATGGACATTTACATTCTGAACTTAAAGTTGGAAGATATCCTTATCTTTCAGGGGTTTGGAGTGGTTATCGTTCTGTTTTAGTTTCAAATGGAAATGGGGGCTTATTTAGATTAAAAGGGGTTTCTATGGATTTAGAAAATCCTCATATTCAAAAATTTGATAATGGAGAATTTGAGATTTTTGGAGCACAGCCAAGGACTTCAGCTGAATTTGAAAAACAAATGTCTGATAGATTTAATAGAGTTCTTGAAAAAGAAGGAATTGTTCCTATAATGAAATGTAAGGGGTATTGGAATTATCCTGAAAGGAAACATTATCCAAAATTAATTAGGGGAGAAAAGTTATCTGCTTCTGTTATTGAAGTTCAGGGAGATACAAGATTAGACGAATTTATAAATTTACTTGAAAATCTTTTTTATTCGAAGGCAGGTCAACGACTTAATCAAAAAGGAGCAAAAGTTATGGATAAAGTTGTTCAACTTTATTATGATATGGGTTATATTGTTGGTAGACTTAAAAAATTAATGGATAGAAATAATCAAACATGGAGTTCTGATAGTGAGAGAAGTAATGCACATGTAGGGAATGTTGTTTTATATAATGGGGATGAAAATGTTAAATTAGGTTTTGTTGATTTTGATGCTTCTTGCGACACAGAAGATTTTTCATTATCTGGGATTAGAGATTTACAAAGAAAAGAATTTGAAACAATTATGAATAGTGTATTTTGTCCCCCCATAAGCCCAAGACAGATTGGTGGTTTTTTGAGACCTGGTGCTGGAAAAAGATTCTGTATGTTGGCTCAATTTAGAGAGTATTTTAAATCAGGTTTTTCTTGTGGATATGAGGCAAGCGGTTTTTTCTCAAGGATTGAAAATACAATTCCTTTTGAAAGGTTTTTAGAAATATTTCAGGCTTTAAGGTCTCCAGAGTCATTAGCAGCGATTGTTTCTTCAGGAATTGGGCTTGGTTCTAATATTCTTAGCGAGGAAAAATATGGTCTTGACAAAATAATCAGCAATGATGGGGGAATGCCCTCTTATCTATCTGATTTATATGGAATTTTAGGAAGAAATAAGAATTACCAAGAAGAAATAGGAAAAGGAGGAGGAAGTTATGGGCTTGGCTATTCTACTAGTCTTTCTTTATTAAATGATTATAATGGGAAGAAAAGAAAAAAGGAAGAAGACTATTAAATAAATAGGTATGTTAAATAATTTTTTAAAGGACTTTGATTTTAAAATAAGATGGAAAACATAAAGACAATTAGTTTTAATGACTGGGGCAAGATGGATTTGAGAGTTGCTCAGATAAAGAAAGTTGAAGATATAGAAGGGGCTGACAAACTTTACAAGCTTGAGATAGATGTTGGCGAACTTGGAAAAAGAACAATATGTGCTGGAATTAAGGAGTTTTATAAAAAAGACAAATTAAAAGGAAAGAAAATAATTATTATTTCTAATTTGGAGCCAAGGGTTATGAAAGGGATTACCAGCGAGGGAATGCTTCTTGCTGCTGGAAGCAAAGATGAGGATAAATGCGTTTTACTTGCTCCTGACAATGATATTGAGAATGGTGCGAAGGTTAGCTGAGTTGATTTGAGAAAGATTCCAGAGGTGTAGATAGAATCAGATAATTAGGCAGCTTCTGTCTTTAATCTTTTAATTGTTTCTCTGAATCTTTTATCTTTAGGGCTTAGAACTAATCTTTGATGATCTTCTTTTGATATTATGAAAAAAGCCACAGGTATTTCTGCATAATCTTTTTCTTGAGTATGGGTGGCTCCCAAATAATAGGCATTTGTTCTTGCTCCTCCAAAACCTCCCTGGCATGCTTCAAGCATTGCAGGAACATCCCATTCATCAGCATGCCTAAAGTAATCATAGCCTAAGATTATTTTAGATTCATCTAGGGATATAAACTGCTTTCCATTAGTGCCATCTAAATCAATAGAATAGGGTTTATCTTTATCATGAATTCTTTTAAAATCTGGCTGAAAAACTCTCAATATGTCTGTTGCTATGAATTGCGCTTTAACTTTTTTACCCAGAGCATCATATAGAAAGGGATTAGAACTATGAAGATTATTATCTAATCTCCTTTTTAGTTTAGAATTTATTGCTAAAATTTGCTTGACATCCATAATTTCTTACTAGGATTATTATTTATAAGGATTTGTGTACTTGGAGATATATTATTGGGTTAAATTATTAACAATATTCTAATTATCCAAAAATCTTTTTCCAAAAGGATTTTTGTTTTTCTTGGTAGTTTTTAAAATATTCTTCTCCGAGAAGTCTTGCTGCGATTTCTTTGTATGCTCGGGATGCTCTTGATTTAGGATGAGTGTGGATTATTGCATCTTTGAGATAAAGAGCTTCTTGTATATTTTTATCATCAGGGACATTGCCTAAATGAGGAATTTCAAGCATTTCACAAATATTTGGAAGAGACATTTCTGTTTTATTATTTTTATGTTTTGTTAGGACAAAGCCTTTTACTGGCTTATTAAGTTGTTCAGAAAGTTTTATTGCTTTTAGTGCATCTGTTACAGCAGGCATTTCAGGATTTGTTATAATAATTACTTCATCTGCTGCGCTTATTGAAGACTTTGTTTCTTCTCCCAAGCCTGCTGAAGAATCAAGAATTATGTGTCCTGTTAATTTCTTTAGTTCTCTAGTGATGTTTCCCAGATTCTTGTGATTTATTTTTTTAATTTCAGATATAGACAAAGAAGCAGGAACAATTTTGAAACCAGAATGGTGTTCATAAATCGCATCTGAAATATCTGCTTTACCATCTAATACATGATTTAAGGTTATTGGAACAATTGGTGCTCCAAGATGCAAGCCAATGTTTGGTGTTGTAAGATTTGTGTCTACTATAATTACATCTTCTTTAAATAAGTTTAAAGCAGCTGCAAGATTTATTGCACTTGTGGTTTTTCCTACACCACCTTTTCCAGATGTTATTACATATACTTTTGACATTTTAATCTAAATACAACTTATTTTCTTTTTAAATTTACTTAATTCTACTAAATTATAAATGCTATAATAAGAATATTTTGAATTTTCAATTAACAAATTTTTCTTTGGTAGTATTGGTTTGAATTGATTTTCCATTTTTTTAAAAACACCCTATGTTTTAAGGAATTGTGGCTTATTTTAATAACATTAACTTAAATTTTAACCTCTTTTTAAACTTTAAGATTATAGGCCCTGTTAATATAGCAGGACTTTTGCAAATAAGTCTCTCTATAAATTTAGCAAAAGTCCTGAGAATATGACAACACTAAGATTATAGGTTTTTAAGATGATAAGAATTCTCTAACGAATTTTATAAATCTTCCTAACAGCTCATTATATTCATCTAATTTTTCTAAATCTATTCTCACTTCTTGCCCAAGGTACATGGTTTTCAGGCAAACATGTTTTCTAAAATCACTTTCTCTTGTTCTCTCTAATCCATGAATTTTTCTAAAAAATTCATAGAGCTGAAGTGTTTCAAGCATAATTGGCTCTTTTTTAAAAGCATCTTTAAGCAGGGTTATTTTCATTATAGGGGCTGCTGGGATTGCAGTTATCTTCTTTTTTTTCTTGATTTTTTCAAGCAGAGCATCCATTGAGATTTCAATCATGCTTGTCCATCTTTCTATTAAATTAAGAATTACATCGCATGTTTTTGTATACTTCATACTAACATAGAGCAGATGATCTGCACTTGTTTTTTCTTTCATTATTCTTTCTAGTGGCATTTTGCAATATTTACCGCAGTCCTTAGATATAAGAAAAGGGCTAAAAAGTAATAGGTGGAGGTAATATATATAGTTTTCTTTTTAATGAAAATTGGATATACTTAGAGATATACTCATCTCCCACTTCTTATAATTGTTTCTGCTTTTCTTAAGATATCTTTGGCAATTAGGATAAAATCCTTCATTTTTTCCACTGTTACTGTGTCTGTTTTAAAGGCATTGGTCATTATTACTATTTTATCATTTCTTACAAACTCAAAAGGGCTTTTTTTGTGTTTTTCTGTTAAATTGAAGATTTCTAAAATTTTTTCTATTTGTTGCGGTGAGATATTATACTTTGGGGCGCATTTATTCTTGAAAACACTAAAATTGTCTCTGGCACTGCTATATAATTGCACTCTCTTGTAAAGATACTCATATTGCAGAATTGCATTTACAATATTCAAAAAAGCAATATATGTTTCATCAAGTATCTTGAGTAAAAGGCGCTTTTCTTTTATCAGAGGATAAGTCATATAAAGCATATGATCTGCTGTCTGTAAAACCCTTGAAGCCTTGTCTAGGTTTTCTATAAATTTTTCAGGCATTTTTACTTCCTTAGTCTAAAGTATATAGTTGAGATGATTAATAAAATTATTGGTTTTTTATAAAAAATTAACCTTCATAATTTAACTACCCCCTGGTGTAACATTCTTTAGAAAACACTTAAATATTTGTAATTACTCAAAATATGTAACTATGGGAGAGGAAAATTTAGCTTTGTTCATAGGGGTGATTTTCATAGTTGTTATGTTAATTTTTCTTTCAGAACTCGGTTCTGCTTTTCCTCAGGATGGTTCTGGAATTTATTCTGGGCAGTGTACTGGAAGCAGGCAGATTTCAAGAAATAATGAGTTTTTAGAAGCTAGTTCAGATTGGAATTTTCAGTATTCTGGTGTTTTAGATCAATGGGATGGTGAGGGAAATTATGAAAAAGTCAGCCAGGGATATAGTGATTACTCTGAAGTAGATTATACTCAATATCAAACTGTTACTGAAGTTTGGAATGAAAATCAGGGGCATATGGTATGTTCTGTTAAAAGATGGGTTGATAGTTCTGGGAAGGATGAGACAGATGAAGAGGTTTGTTATAATTATAATTATGGAAATGCTGTGGACCAGATTCTCACAATGATTCGTGGAGATGCAAATGTTGTGCATGAAGAAATTGGAAGCGAGTGTAATGGGCAGGTAATTACTTATAGAGACTCAATTGATTATCCATATGGTTCTTTTGATTATTTAGATGCTCAGGGAAGCTGGTATTTTGACAAAGCAGAGTGCACTTATACAAAAGGATTTTGCA